>DFHY01000062.1 GCA_002371345.1 Lachnospiraceae bacterium UBA3711 | reverse complement strand
TATCGCCGCCGGCGACGCCGCCGGTATGGAAGGTTCTCATGGTCAGCTGCGTACCGGGCTCACCGATTGACTGAGCCGCGATAATACCTACAGGCTCGCCGACCTGCACCGCCTCACCGGTTGCCATGTTTGATCCGTAGCACTTGGCGCAGATGCCGACCCTGCTGCGGCAGGTAAGGATCGTACGGATCTTTACCTTCTCAACCGGGCAGTTGCCGTCCGCGTCGACGCCCTCGGCAATGATCCGCTCCGCTCTCGCGCGGGTAATCATGCTGTTGGCCTTAACCAGGATCTCACCCTCACGGTTTACGATCGTCTCAGCCGCGTAACGTCCGGTGATTCTCTCCTGAAGGCTCTCAATAAGCTCCTTGCCGTAAGCGAACTTCCGGATATAGCGTCCCGGAATCTCTCCGCTCTCCTCGCAGCAGTCCATCTCACGGATGACAAGATCCTGTGAGACGACAACCATACGTCTTGTCAGATAACCTGAGTCAGCCGTACGCAGAGCCGTGTCGGACAGACCCTTGCGGGCGCCGTGCGCGCTCATGAAATATTCCAGAACATCCAGGCCTTCACGGAAGTTTGACTTGATGGGAAGCTCGATCGTGTGTCCGGTCGTATCAGCCATAAGTCCGCGCATACCGGCAAGCTGCTTGATCTGCTTATCGGATCCACGCGCGCCGGAGTGCGCCATCATATGGATGTTGTTGTACTGGTCGAGACCGTCAAGCAGTTCTTTGGTCAGCTGATCGTCAGTCTTCTTCCAGGTCTCAACGACATTGCGGTAACGCTCTTCCTCACTTGTGAAGCCTCTGCGGTGCATCATATTGATACGGTCAACATTCTCCTGCGCCTTCTCCAGAAGCTCGGCCTTTGAAGCCGGAACTGTCATGTCTGAAATGGATACCGTCATACCGGCTCTGGTCGAATAGCCGTATCCCATCTTCTTTATATCATCAAGGACCTCCGCGGTCTTGGTGGCTCCATGAATATTGAAGACCTTGCCGAGGATGCTCTTGAGGTCCTTCTTCGTGACAAGCTTGTCGACTTCCAGCTTAAGCACATTTTCGGGAGCCTGACGATCCACGAAGCCCAGATCCTGCGGGATGATCTCATTGAACAGGAAACGGCCGAGAGTCGAAGAGACAAGTCCCGAGCGGACGCTGCCGTCCGGCATCTTCTTCTTCACACGCACACTGATCCTGGACTGCAGAGTCAGAACCTTGTTCTCATAAGCGAGGATAGCCTCGCTGATATCCTTGTAGACGCCGCCCTCGCCCTTCGCACCCGGGCGCTCCTGGGTCAGATAGTAGATGCCCAGAACCATATCCTGGGAAGGAACCGCGACAGGGTCGCCGTCGGACGGCTTCAGCAGATTGTTCGGCGAGAGCATCAGGAAGCGGCACTCCGCCTGGGCCTCAACGCTCAGCGGAAGGTGGACCGCCATCTGGTCTCCGTCAAAGTCCGCGTTGAACGCCGTGCAGACCAGCGGATGAAGCTTGATGGCCTTACCCTCGACGAGAATCGGCTCGAACGCCTGAATACCGAGTCTGTGAAGTGTAGGAGCACGGTTAAGCATAACCGGATGCTCGCTGATGACATCCTCAAGGACATCCCAGACCTCGCTCTCAAGACGCTCCACCATCTTCTTGGCGTTTTTGATATTGTGGCTTATGCCCCTCTGCACAAGCTCCTTCATGACGAACGGCTTGAACAGCTCGATAGCCATCTCCTTAGGAAGACCGCACTGATAGATCTTCAGCTCCGGTCCGACAACGATAACCGAACGTCCTGAATAGTCGACACGCTTTCCGAGCAGGTTCTGGCGGAAACGTCCGCTCTTTCCCTTGAGCATGTCTGAGAGCGACTTCAGAGCACGGTTTCCGGGTCCTGTGACCGGGCGGCCTCTGCGGCCGTTGTCGATCAGCGCGTCAACCGCCTCCTGAAGCATACGCTTCTCGTTTCTGACGATAATGTCCGGCGCGCCGAGTTCAAGCAGGCGCGACAGACGGTTGTTGCGGTTGATGATCCTTCTGTAGAGGTCGTTCAGGTCGCTTGTGGCGAAACGTCCGCCGTCCAGCTGTACCATCGGACGAAGATCCGGCGGAATAACAGGGATGACATTCAGTATCATCCACTCAGGCTTGTTGCCCGACTCGCGGAAAGCCTCCACGACCTCAAGTCTCTTGATAAGCTTGGCGCTCTTCTGGCTGGTCGCGGTCTCAAGCTCCTTGCGAAGTTCCTGGCTGAGCTCCTCAAGGTCAATGTCCCTGAGAAGCTGCTGTACGGACTCCGCGCCCATCCCGGCCTTAAATGCGTTCGGGCCGAGTTCGGAGCGCAGCTCCTGGTAGCGGGCCTCGCCCATGATCTCCTTGTAATGGAGTCCGGTGACAGCGCTGTCACCCGGATCGAGAACCACATAGCTGGCGAAGTAGAGAACCTTCTCCAGATCCTTCGGGGACATGTCCAGAATCAGTCCCATCCTCGAAGGAATGCCCTTGAAGTACCAGATATGAGAGACAGGAGCGGCAAGAACGATACAGCCCATACGCTCTCTTCTCACAGAACTCTTTGTCACTTCAACGCCGCACCGGTCGCAGATCACGCCCTTGTAGCGAATCTTTTTATACTTTCCGCAGTGGCATTCCCAGTCCTTGCTGGGCCCGAAAATGCGCTCGCAGAAGAGTCCGTCCGTCTCCGGCTTAAGTGTCCGGTAGTTGATGGTCTCAGGCTTCTTCACCTCGCCGAGGATCTTGTTTCTTGTTGCCCACTCACGGATCTTATCCGGAGAAGCCAGTCCGATCCTGATCGCATCAAATGTCATAGACTGATACACTTCATTGTTCGTAATATCCGGCATGAACGGTCTCCTTTCACTCGTTGTCTTCTTCAGAAATGAAGCCTGCCTCCAGCAGATCATCCGTATCGCTGAAGTCAGCATCCAGATCAGGCTGCGGCTCTCCTATATCCTCCGGCATGTCAGAGTCGACCTCCTCGCCGTCCACTACTTCCTTCGCAGAGAAGCCGGCCTGTTCCAGCTCCTGGCGGGACGCTTCATTCTTTCCGCCGAACCTGCGGTCATCATCAAGGATGTGTCTCATATCGGTATCGCCGTAGTCAACACTCTCGATCAGCTTGACCTCGCTTCCGTCATCCTTCAGGACGCGAACGTCAAGCGCGAGCGACTGAAGCTCCTTGAGCAGAACCTTGAACGACTCCGGAATGCCGGGCTCGGGAATGTTCTCGCCCTTGATGATCGCCTCGTAGGTCTTGACACGGCCTACGACGTCATCAGACTTCACGGTCAGGATCTCCTGAAGCGTATAGGACGCTCCGTACGCCTCGAGAGCCCAGACCTCCATCTCACCGAA
>DFHY01000059.1:4149-13566 GCA_002371345.1 Lachnospiraceae bacterium UBA3711 | reverse complement strand
GTTGCGGTGATCGAGCGTATGACCGGCAGCATGGTCGCGACATACGGAATGTTGTCGATAAATGCCGACGCCGCGACTGAAGCCCACACAATGATTGTGTACAGCAGGAACATGTTTTTCCCGCCGACGGACGCGATCGCAGACGCCACATCGTCTATTATTCCTATCTCAGTGATGCCCTGGATCACAAGGAACAGTCCCAGCAGCAGAAACAGCGTCTCATAGTCTACCGCCTTGAGGGCGCCGACCATGCCGTCACTTTTTCTCGTTTTGACAAAATCATAGATAACTGCGGCAGCCGCCAGAGAGCAGCATATAATTCCGTTTGTGATATCCGGCTTGTTCTGAATAAATGACGCGCCGATCAGGAGCGCAACCAGCAGAAGCAGAAAAACAGTCGGAACATAGCCTTCAACCTCAGTCCTCTCATTCGAGGAAACCTTCTGCTTCATATTCCTGAACAGAAACATCATGACAGGAACAGTCAGGAGCGCTCCGAGCTCCACAGCGAAGAATATTCCCGGTCTTCCCTTCATCCAGAAAAATGACATGAAGTCCATGTTCGCGTACGCGCCGAGCATGATTGACGTCGTATCGCCGACAAGCGTCGCCGCGCCCTGCAGGTTAGACGATACAGCAATGGACAGGATCATCGGGACAGGTGAGATGTTGAGCTTCTTGCAGATCGCGATACCCACCGGAGCGACCATCAGCACTGTAGCTACATTGTCCATAAAAGCGGAGATAAATCCCGAGAACAGGGACATAAGAATTATCACCCACATGACCGTGCCGGCCTTGTCCAGAAGTATGTCCGCGATCCGGTTCGGCATCTTCGACTTGATAAAGAATTCCACCAGAATCATGGTTCCGGCGATCATCATAAGTACATTCCAGTTGATTGCTCCAAAGACCGATGACAGCGGCAGTATACCTGTGATAAGGAAGATGGCCGCCGCCCCGAATACAATCCATACACGCTTAGACATAAATATTGTCATAAGTACGTACATGGAAATAAATACTACGATTGCAAGAATCTTCATGCTGTAATTCCTCTTACTGCTGTCTCCTGGCAAGCTGCTCTGACATCTGGGCTATCAGTTCATCGTCGATCAGTCCGTCCGCCGGCTCGTAGCCGTACATACTCTGAAAACGCTCTATACAGCTGGCGGTCTGCCGCCCCGCAATTCCGTCAGGGCTTCCGCACAGGAATCCCAGGCTGTTCAGAAGTTCCTGCACCTGCATGATCTTCGCGGGATCGACAGACGCGTTTCTCGTCTCGTCCCCGCTCAGAGCGTCCATCTGCGAAACCGCGTTCTTCAGGTTCTGATACTCTTCCGCCAGATCGAGCCCGTAGTACTCACACAGTTCCACCAGAGCGTAAGCCCGGTTGTAGTACCCTGCCGTATACAGGCGGTTCGCCTCTTCTGAGTTCTGACTGCTGTTCCAGATATCCTCCGCCTGAAACTGTTTATCCAGGCCCAGGCAATACTCGGTACACAGATAATATACATTCAGATCGTCGAACTGGGCCGTATTGTACTTTTCGTAAAATGGTCTCTCCACCTCAGCGCACATGAACCGGAAGTCCCACATGTCAGCCTCGTCCATGGCGTTGACTTCCTCGTTCGTATGTGTCCGTGCCGTCTGCTGTCTGGCATTAAATGACGATGCCAAGTCAGCGAGAAATGTTTCTGTATCCATGAGCTGCGAAGCTCCGGCCTCTCCTCCTGAGAGAATACCGCCGTTATCGCTTCCGCCCGAACCTTCCCGAGCCGCTCCTTGTGTATCCCCCGCATTTCCGGTCCCATCCTGTGAAGCCTGGCTGCCGCTCTCTGATGAACCGCTGCTGATCCCTGATGAACTGCTGCTGCCGCTCTCCCCGGTCTGTGCCCTGAGAGCTTCAAGCTGCTCCCTGAGCGCCTGGTTCTCGGACTCAAGCTGGTGATACGCCTGCTCCTGCTGGGCGTCGGTGAGATCATCCCAGTCAAGCGTGACGGCAAATGCCGGGATGACAGACGGAGCTTCGAGCAAGACAGCCAGAACTCCCGCCGCCAGGCACACCCTGAGCCTGCCGGTTATCATTTCGTATCTTCTCTTCGTCATTTTAAGTACCCTGCCGCCGTGTCCGCGGCATCCGGCTGAACGTTTAATATCCGGCGCGGATGAAACACATATCACAAACAGATCAACCGCCATCCCTTCAGTGCAGGTTATGAAAGCGTGGGAAGTCTGATCCGGAGATCAGCTATGCATGTTCTGCTGGCGGCGGAAGTCTGCGTCAGAGATTAACTATATGCGTGAATACCTGCGCTCATACTCATCTCTCACCCGTACCGCCTTGTCCGGATAGTTTGTGATTATAGCATGGACGCCGGCCTCGCACAGCCTGAGCATAAGGTCCTCTCTGTTCACCGTCCACACATTAAGATCAAGGTTGTATCTGCGGCAGTCACTGATGAAATCAGGATACTGCAGGTTCCTCCAGGCCGGATGAAGGGCCCTCACGCCCAGGCCTGAGGCATATTTCGGAACATCGATGAACCCGTCCTCATACAGAAGTCCCGTCTCGGCCTCCGGATCTATCTCCATAACATGCCGCATAGAATAGTGGTTGAAAGATGAGTAGATAACCCTCTTCTCCATCCCAAGCTCATGAACCATCGCGACCGTCTTCTCCTCTATCCCCGGATAGAAGTATACCCCGGTTTTCAACTCGATGTTCACTGCCATCCGGGTATTGTCGCGGATATAGAGCAGCACCTCCCGCAGTGTCGGTATGTCCGCGCGGAAATGCTCCGGCTTCGTTCTGTTGTAATTGAAGCTTCTGAGCTGCTTCAGCGTGTACTCCCTTACAAGGCCCCTGCCGTTCGACGTACGGTCGATCTTCTCGTCGTGAATGACAACAATCTCGCCGTCCTTCGCCAGCTGGACGTCGAGTTCGATCCCGTCAGCACCGTACTGATGGGCAAGGACATAGGCCTCCATGGTATTCTCTGGCGCATAGCCGGAAGCACCGCGATGCGCCCATACCTTTATTCTGTGTTCTATTGCTCCGTCCTCCATTTCTGGCACTCCTGAGGCAGACCTGTCTGCGGTACGCTTACCTTCGTCACGCCTGTCTGCGGCTCACTTATCTGCGGTACGCCTGTCTGCGACACACCTCTCTGTGACACGCCTGATTCTCCGTCAGGCCTATCCTGTGCACATGCCTCCCGGTCTCACTTACGAAGAAGCGCGGCACCGTTGCTGGCTCCGATCCTGCTTGCGCCGGCCATGATAAGCTCCTGTGCCTGTTCAGGAGTGTGGATCCCTCCGGAAGCCTTGACGCCGAGCCTGTCTCCTACGGTCTTCCTCATAAGCGCCACGTCATGAGCATTTGCTCCGCCGGTCGAGAATCCGGTTGATGTCTTGACGAAAGCGGCTCCTGCCTTCTCACTGATCCGGCAGGCTCTCTCCTTCTCCTCATCCGTGAGCAGGCAGGTCTCGATGATCACCTTCACTATCGCCGGCTTCGCGGCTTCAACAACAGCACGGATGTCTTCCTCCGCGTATGTGTCATTTCCCTCCTTAAGGGCGCCGACATTGATTACCATGTCGATCTCCTGGGCTCCATCCTGTACCGCGCACTCCGCCTCATATGCCTTTGCACGTGTGGACATGGCCCCGAGAGGGAATCCTACGACACAGCACGTCTTAACCCCGCACCCGTCAAGCTCCTGAGATACCAGCTTCGCGTAGCAGCTGTTTACGCACACAGAAGCGAACCCGTATTCCTTCGCTTCGTCGCAGATTCTTTTAATATCCTCCTGAGTGGCTGAAGCCTTCAGGAGAGTGTGATCGATCATATTCGATATGTTATCCATATATAATAACCTCTCAAGTTCATCGTTTTCTTAATCTGTGCCATTATGAATAGATCAGCTTCTCTCCAGGTTCTTCGGCGTAAAGCGGTTCGCCATCAGGTCGTCAAGCTTATACTCTATGTAATCGTCACCTGACTTTGCAAGATACACCGCAAAGTCCCCGCTGCAGAATTCGGCCATAACCTGACGGCATACTCCGCATGGAGGACAGTACTGAAGCTCTCCGTCCTCAGGGCCGCCGCTGATGGCAATCGCAATGAATCCACGGGCTCCCTCGCTGACCGCCTTCACGAACGCGCTCCGCTCAGCGCAGGTACACACGCTGTAGGCTGAGTTCTCAACATTGCATCCTGTGAAGATCCTGCCGTCCATGGACAGCAATGCAGCTCCTACCCGGAAATGAGAATACGGAGTGTAGCTTCTGCCGCGCATCTCCACAGCCATATTGCACATTTTTTTTATTGTATCCTGTTTCAGAATGCCTTTATCCATATTGCGCTCCACTTACAGCTTCGCTGCATCTTTCTTTATCAGGATCCTTATAGCCTCAACGGCCGTACGGATCGCCATCGAAGTGTCATGCGCCTGCTCATTTGACAGGCCTGCCTTCGCCCTCTCCTGATTGGCTATCGCAAGAAGGACAGTACCCGCACGCGCCTTCAGGCAGGAAGCCACGATAAATATGGCCGCCGATTCCATCTCTGAAGCCATACAGCCGCATTTGATCCAGGCATCCCATTTGTTGAGCAGCTCATATCCTACCGGCTTGACCTCCGGCTCATGCTGTCCGTAGAAAGAATCCTTGCACTGGACAACCCCCAGATGTGAACAGCATCCGAGCTTGTCGGCCGCTTCCTTCATGGCTGTGATAATATCAAAGTCCGCTACCGCCGGGTACTCTATCGGAGCGTATTCCTTGCTCGTTCCCTCAGCGCGGACAGCGCCTGTCGCGATCACGAGATCACCGCCGCATACGTCAAGCTGCATGCCTCCGCAGGTTCCGACGCGCAGAAATGTATCCGCGCCGCAGCGCTTCAGCTCTTCCATGGCGATAGCCGCCGAGGGTCCGCCTATGCCTGTGGATGTCACGGACACACGAACGCCGTCCAGAGTTCCCGTATATGTCACATATTCGCGGTTGTCAGCCACCAGGACAGGGTCGTCCAGATATTCCGCTATCTTCCTGCACCGCTTGGGATCTCCCGGAAGGATCACATACCTTCCGACCTCTCCTGGCGCCACCTGAATATGATACAGCTTTCCTGATCCTTCTGAATAATCAATCATGTACGATACCTCCCTGCCATGCTTCGCGGCCATGCTCTGATCCTTTTCACTGCCTTACGCAAGCAAGCTTGCTCCGGCAGATGAAAGGTTCAGAGCGGCCGTGAATAGTAACAATTTATTTACATCATATCACCTGCTGTACGGTCCACTCAAGTACACGCGATTTCATTTCCTCAACATCGAGCACGCCAAGAGCGAATCCTTTCCGGACGAGTTCAGCGCTCAGTATATCGTCATATTTGTCGAATACTGGCACCTCGTTCGGATAGAGCAGCTCCATCGGGTCGACGCCTGAGCGCACCTCCTCCTGCGTGATCTCCAGGAACTCCCTGGGGCTCACACTTATACTGAACTGGATAAAGTAGGGGCGCACGGAATTGAATCCCTTCAGGCCCAGTCTCTTCGCGCACCGTATTCTGAGAAAACGTTCAAGTGCCAGGAAAGAGTAGCTTCCAAGCCATGGCGTCAGACAGTACATGTTTCCGCCAAGGCATACCAGCGGACGATATCCGATGCCGCTGTGCATGCTGTCGGAGCGGGCCGTCGCAAGTCTCGCCTGTGCATTTTTCAGAAGATACGGATACGTCCTCGTGTCAGTCAGCACATCCCTCATCTTCTCCAGGATCTTAGTGTGGATATCCCCCGGCTCATCGCCGAAATAAGCCGGCACGCGGCCTTTTATCATATGGCAGTAGACCTGGTGATGCGTGCGGTCGACCTCCTCGACTACCCATACATGCCCGGCGATCGCTATGCGGTCTCCTATCGGCGGCGGCTTTACGATCGTCCCGATCTCCTGCGACTCGCAGCGGACACTGTACTCCTCATTTTCCTGGAATACCGCATAGAACTTGAATGAATTCGTGATCCGCTCCCCGGCGAGTCCCACTATCAGGCCGCCGTCATCAACTCTCTGAATGTGATCCTTCTCGATCAGATCATTCAGAAGTATCCTGAAGTCATCCTTCGTTATTCTCTTGAAGGGAGCAAGTGTCAGTACCCTCGACGCAAGCTGCGCGGGCGTCATCTCCCCGCATCCGGCAAGAGTGCTCATCGTCTGGTGATACAGGAGGCTGAACGGCATACGCCCCTTTCTGGGCGGTTCTACCCAGCGCTCCTCAAGATAGAGCTGCACGAGAGCGATACCCTGCAGCAGTTTCCATGGAACCTTGTCAGGCAGCAGGTCGCGGGGCTCAGCGTGCTCTTCGCGCATGACGAACCACATCTCACATGGCTCCCCTCTGCGCCCCGTCCTTCCCATTCTCTGCAGAAATGACGAGACCGTAAATGGCGCGTCTATCTGAAATGCTCTTTCCAGCTTTCCAATATCGATCCCAAGCTCCAGTGTGGATGTCGTGCAGGTTGTCAGAGCGCTGTCCTCATCCCGCATCTCATCTTCGGCTGTCTCGCGGAATGAGACTGAGAGGTTTCCATGATGAATCAGGAACCTGTCAGGTTCATGATTCACCTCGCAGTAAGCTCTGAGCGTGGTTGTGACTTCCTCGCACTCCTCGCGGGAATTGCTGAATACGAGGCATTTCTTTCCCCTCGTGTGCTCGAAGATGTACCCCATGCCCGGATCGGCTGCCACGGGCGCCTTGTCGGTGGCCTCCATGCCTGCCCGGTCAGGAGCAGTGATCGACACCCCGTCGTCCGGACTCTTTTTTTCACCAGTTTCCTCGGGCTGCTGCGCCGCTGTGCTCAGCAAGGGTCCCGCGGATGACGGAATCCCGCCTAGATACGCCGGTTTCTCCGGATTCTCAACTATATCGGAGGCCTGAGGAGCGGTATTATAAAAATGCTCCATCGAGAGCCTCCACCGCATTCCCTTTGTCCTGATATCCGGTATCACACAGCCACGGCCGCTGCCGTCCGACAGGAAGCGTCCTGCCTCCTGCGGATCTCCGATAGTTGCCGACAGTCCTATTCTTCTCGGGTTGACTCCCGCCAGCCGGCCAAGCCGCTGTATCAGGCACATGCACTGTCCGCCGCGGTCTCCCCGAAGAAGTGAGTGTATCTCATCGATAACTATATATCTGAGATCACCGAACAGCTTCGGCACTTCTCCATGCTTGTGCATCAGAAGTGCCTCCAGCGATTCCGGCGTGATCTGCAGAATCCCTGACGGCTTCTTCAGAAGCCGTCTTTTGTGGGAAGCCGACACGTCGCCGTGCCAGTGCCATACCTCTATGCCGCCCTCCTCGCAGAGATCATTGAGACGGATAAACTGGTCATTTATAAGAGCCTTTAGAGGGGCTATATACAGACAGCCCACCGACGCCGGCGGATCCTCCGTGAACTCTGTCAGTATGGGGAAGAACGCCGCCTCGGTCTTTCCGGACGCGGTCGATGCGCACAGAAGGACGTTCTGGGTCGTGTTGAATATAGCGTCTCCCGCGGCCACCTGAACCGCGCGCAGATTCTCCCATCTGTTCCTGTAGATAAAGTCCTGAATGAATGGCGAGTACCTTGAGAAGATATCCATTTCAAAATCCTTAAAGAATGAAATCCGCGAACTCATCCCCGGCTTCATCATTTCCCGCATCGTCTGACCTTGCGTATGAGAATTCGTCAGACTCGAGCAGTGCCGTCACGTCCGTCTGGGGATGCTGATAGACTATATCCAGAAGCTCGATGAAGTCACGAATCACCTCGCGCGGCGTGATATGGGTGTCTGATCCTATCCTTCCGTATTCGATGCGGATAAAGGTCACGAGATCCGGAGTGTCTATTGTCCGTTCATACCCGTACAGGAACGCGTGCATGTCAGAGAGCTTCTCGCACAGAACCATCATCTCCTCCGATGAGAGCGGTTCAAGACGGATGACCGGCGACAGCAGGTCCCGGGTTCCTTCCCTCGAGAACTTTCCCTCCTGCAGCCTTGACCGGAGCGCCTCGTAGCTGTATATGCCGCGGCGCGTGTCCTCGACGCACTGCGGAGTTCCGCTCATGAGGATGCCAAGATACTGTGCCTTCCCCTGAAGCGTGTCATTGTACATCGTGAGTATCTTCTCGTAATTGTTGTTCCTTGCTATCGACTGAGGGATCTTGTAAATGTTCACGAGCTCGTCTATGAATATCAGCATGCCTCTGTATCCCGCCAGCCGGAAGAACATGGCGAACAGTTTGAGATAATCGTACCAGTCATCGTCTGTTATTATCGCGTTTACCCCAAGGTCTCTGCGGGCTTCTGTCCGTGTCGCGTATTCGCCGCGAAACCAGCGGATAACCATGTCTCTGGTCTCATCGTCATCGGCCAGAAATGCGCGGTAGTACAGTGTGATCAGGCGCGCGAAGTCGAAGCCGTGGACCATCTCGCTCAGCGACTTGATGACATCGCGGATCCTCTTCTCAACGGCTTCCTGAAATGCAGCGTCACCAGGTTCAATGCCGTCTGATTCCGTGACGGTGTTCTGGACAGCTCCTATCCAGCGCTCAAGCACGAGTGTCAGGGCGCCGCCCTCCGGTTTTGTTTTTGTCGCGAGGTTGCCTATAAGTTCGCGGTATGTCGCAAGACCCTGTCCGCGGGTTCCCTGAAGCCTGCGCTCAGGTGACAGATCCGCGTCCATGACGACAAAGCCTTTCTCCATGACGTTGTTGCGGATGGTCTGAAGCAGGAAGCTCTTGCCGCTTCCATACCGTCCGACGATGAACCGGAAGGATGCTCCCCCTTCGCCTATGATCTCCACGTCGCGAAGCAGAGCCTCGATCTCGCTGCTCCGGCCGACTGTGATATAGGGAAGTCCGATCCTCGGCACAACGCCGCCTTTCAGTGAGCTGATGACAGCCTGTGCCACTCGTTTGGGGATCTTTCGCCTGTTCTGCGGTGTCTGTTCCATGCTTTAGGTATTCTCCGTGTTCGTGCCTGTTGGTTGTTCCGGGTCATTATACCATGTTTCCTTCGGAAACAGGTATGATCTATGCATGATCGCGCTCATGCAAAAGAATGTGTTGGTGAACATTCCAAGTCTGTATTGGGAATGCCATGTCTGGATTTAAAGCTGTGTTAACAATGAAACTCAGCTCTGTTCAGTGGTTATCCAGGAGATTCATTACGTCTTCTGTATAGTCTTCAACCAGGCTCCAGCCGCTTCCTGTTTCCTCTACTATAGAGTCCCCGATCTCATCGTATGCTTTGTCATTGATCCTATCGACAAATACTGATGGCATGACGCTGTGGTCCCGGAAGAAGTCTGCTCCGTTTCCTCCGTCCAGGAGCATCCTCAGAAATGTGCTCTCGCGGTCTGTGAAGAAGCCTGAT
>DFHY01000059.1:0-4049 GCA_002371345.1 Lachnospiraceae bacterium UBA3711 | reverse complement strand
GGATGCAGGCTGATATTCAGAAGTCTCAGCGCTGGCGGGCATTGCTTCGTTCAGGGCGTCGGCTTCTTCCCCCTCGTCGGTGCCTTCAAGCAGGCGCTCTCTTGTGATTGCCGCCAGGCTGCGTATTCTTTCCAGCTTCGACAGATCCACATGGATCTCAGGGCGGCTGCGCCTCTCATTCTCTATTACAAAGCGGTCATATTCCGAAGCAATAAGGCTTTCAAGCTTTGGATCATTCATACGGTTCGGAAGCTGGTTGCGGTAGTGCATTTTCCTGCGGAGTACTCTCTCACACTCGCGAACCAGAGTCTCCAGTTTCCGCAATGCCTCTTCGTCGCGCATAACCGGATATGAAAACTCGTGCCAGACTCCTCCCTGATAGGTATATGAGCTGACCGGACTTATCTCTATATGATACCCTTCCTCTACCCGTGTTTTGTATGGAATCCATTGGAAGAGGTCTCTTGTCCTCTCCCTTCTCTTGCCAAGCAGGCGCCCTGCAAGGGACTCATCCCCATGTTTCTCCTGATCCATGCACACGCGTCTGAACACGCGGGCAATCACCCGCCATGCGTTTTCGCCCGCTTCCTCCATAAATGCCGAATTCATCGCCCGCCGGGGTATCAGATTCCTTATCATACGGCAGATGCTTCCATCGTCTGAGCTCTCGTAATGAAACAGTGTGACATTGTCTGCCTCTCTGTTCATATCAGATACACAGTACGCCTGAACGATCTCTTCTGACGGCCCCCACGTAATAACAAAGTCGGACAGGATCGAACGCATGCGCTTTACAGCCAGATTATGATCTGCTGTTAATCCGGTACCGGTTTTCCCGGACGCGGACCGTGCCTCATACTCAAGAGAAAGAAGCTGGCTGAACGCTTCCTCCATATCCTTTACTCCGATGAGGTTGATCAGCTCCGCTGACCGCAGCATGGCGAATCCTGAATTGAATGGAACCTTCTCCGAGCGCTTCTGTTTTGTCCTCCAGATAAAATAGCTGTGAAGCTCATGCGCGTCCATTTCCTGATATCCCACAAACGCGTGGTAGTATGATACATCCGGTACGTACCCTTCTTCCTCGTAATCGCACATCTTTCGCGCCTGTTCAAGGAATGCCTCTCTGCGTCCTTCATATGAAACCTGATATCTGGCCGTCATCCTGAGGAGTTCGGCAAAAGGTCCTGCGGCTTCCCCGGACTGCACATTTCTCCTTGATGAAGGTACTCCGAACAGTTCTTCTTCCGTAATCATATTCCAGCGCCCGATGTCCGAGGCCGTATGCTCTCTGAGGCCGGAGCGGCTGATGCCTGAGACCGTATTTTCTCTGAGGCCTAAGCGCCCGGTGTCCGAGGCTGTGCGCGGCACTTGGCCCGGGCGGCGTTTCCTGCCGCTCCGGGAATGTCTGTCCGGTATTCTCTCATCGGTATACTGAAATGACATTGTTTCCTGTCCTCTGTGTGTACAATCCGACCGAGTGTTTTTTGCTTGACACTCGCTTTTCTGTCAGCTACGATTGGATATGTAGATTATCCGGAGTTCTACATCGATGATTCACATCGCCGCATATGCGGCAAAAAGGAGGTATTTTTAATGAATAGAACCAGTATTCTTACATTGTCGGCAGTTATGGCGCTTTCATTGTCAGCTCCGGCCCTTGCCCAGGAGGCGCAGACGCTTGAAAAGACCGAGATCACGGTATTCGCGGCCAAGAGTCTCAATACTGTTCTGGACGAGAGTATCATTCCTGCATACAATGAACTCCAGCCGGACGTTACCATCGTTCCGAGCTACGACAGCTCGGGCACTCTTATGACCCAGATCGAGGAAGGCGCTGCCTGCGATGTATTTTTCTCCGCAGCCCAGAAGCAGATGAATGAGCTTGAGGAGAAGGGGCTCGTCGCCGACGGCACCCGCAACGATATAGTTAACAACCAGGTCTGTGTAGTCACCTATGACGGAAGCGGAACTAAGGTTACCGGCCTCGATGATCTGGCGCTTGCCTCCAGCATGGCGCTCGCTGACGGCTCTGTTCCTGTCGGAAAGTACACCCGCGAGGCTCTCGTTGCCGCCGGAATGGTCGACGCGCCCGAGGATGGGGACGTATCCTCCATCACCACTCAGGAGATCTCTGACGCTCTCGGTGGTCTCGAGATAAATGAGTGCGCCAATGTCGGCGCGGTCGCGGCGGCGGTCTCTGAAGGCGCCAATGAGGTCGGAACCGTCTACTACTCCGATACCTACGGTCTTGAGGACAGGCTTGTCATCCTTGAGAAAGTTCCGTACGACCTGACCGGGGATGTTATCTATCCGGCCGCCCAGATCGTAAATGACGAGGCGGATGATGCCGAGTCCGCAGCAGCTGCCGACTTTGCGGCATTTCTTGCCTCAGACACAGCTAAGGAAATCTTTGACTCCTACTACTTTGACACTAATGTCGGGGAAGACGCGCCAGCCGAAACCGAATCGGAGAATTCATGATTACATTTCTGTCTGAACTGGATTGGAGCCCGCTGCTGATCTCCCTGAAGACCGGCGTTGTCGCCGCTGCCATCTCATTTTTCCTTGGAATCTTCACAGCGAGGAAGGTGGTTAAGGCCGGGCCTAAGGTGAAAGCCGTCGTTGACGGCTTTCTCACCCTGCCGCTGGTACTGCCGCCGACGGTCGCGGGCTTCTTCCTGCTGCTGCTCTTCTCCACGAGAAGGCCCTTTGGCAGTATGCTCTATGGCACATTTGGCATCAAGGTCGTACAGACCTGGCTCGGGTGCATAGCGGCGGCGACGGTGATCTCATTTCCGCTGATGTACCGCAACGCGAGAGCCGCGTTCGAGCAGATCGACGTCAACCTCGTCTACGCCGCGCGCACTCTCGGCATGAGCGAGACCCGGATATTCTGGCGTGTAATCATGCCTGCCGCCAGCCCGGGAATCGTGTCCGGCACGATCCTTGCATTTGCAAGGGCGCTCGGCGAATACGGGGCAACCTCCATGCTGGCCGGGAATATTCCCGGGAAGACCGGCACCATATCGCAGAAGATCGCTATGGTCATCCAGAACGGGGATTATGCGACAGCCGGTTTCTGGGTTCTGGTGGTCATGATAATCGCGTTCGTGATCGTGCTCGTCATGAACCTCCTTACCTCCAGGCACATGAAAAATGTGCACCGCTACTAAACTCTGTCAATCCACTCAATGGAGCAGCATATGTCTCTTTCAGTCCACATCAGTAAAAAGCTCGGAGCCTTCCGTCTTCAGGCCGACTTTGAAGCCGGCGACAGGATCCTCGCGCTCCTTGGTCCCAGCGGCTGCGGCAAGAGCATGACGCTGAAATGCATCGCCGGTATCGAGCAGCCTGACGAGGGATTTATCAGTCTGTCCGGACGTGTCCTGTACGACTCCTCGAAGAGGATCAATCTTCCGCCGCAGAAGCGCAGGGTAGGCTACATGTTCCAGAACTACGCGCTCTTCCCGAATATGACTGTCAGGAAAAATGTGCTCGCCGGCATGGGAAAGCGCCCCGATCCGTCTCTGGCCGACCCCTTCCTTGAGAATTTCAGGATCTCCGACCTGGCTGACCGTCTGCCGCAGGAGCTGTCCGAGGGGCAGAAGCAGCGGACCGCCATGGCAAGGATCATGGCCCAGCAGCCGGATGTCATACTGCTGGACGAGCCGTTCTCCGCTCTCGACACTGTCCTGAAATGGCAGCTTGAAACAGAGATGCTGAAAGCACTGTCAGAAGCAGGCAGACCTGTCGTGTTTGTGTCCCATGACATTGATGAGGTCTTCCGTATGAGCGGCGAGGTCTGTTCCATGAACGAGGGGCGGACTATGGCGACGACCGGTTCAAAGGAGTTCTTCGATGAGCTCAGAAACGGCAGCGCCGGACTGATGCCGGGGTGGAGAATACTGCCGCCGGATGGCAGCTGATGCAGGAATGAAATATCTGCCGCCATACAGCAGCCGATGCCTTGGCGAAGTATCTGCCGCCGGATGACAGCTGATGCCGGCCACAGGAAACATACGACATAAATATACAGGAGAGATAAG
>DFHY01000097.1 GCA_002371345.1 Lachnospiraceae bacterium UBA3711 | reverse complement strand
ATAGCCGGAGAGCTGCTGTATCTTGACGGCCACTGGGATCTTCATTCGTGGACCAAGATCATGATAGGCGGAACCTATTATGTCTTCGACGCGTCCATGGAACATGGCGGTATGGGCGATTTCTGGAAGAAAACCTATGCCGGAACCGGCCGCAGCTACCGTGAGTGGAACTATCTGTGATGTAAACAAAGATTTCGCTTACATCCTTCCGGTGGCTCATTACTTGTTCAGAAGATCAGGACGGCGCTCCATGGTTATTCGGAGCGCCTCTTTTTGCCGCCATTCACGGATCCTCTCATGATTGCCTGTAAGCAGCACCTCAGGGACACTCTCTCCGCGGAAGACTGCCGGCTTCGTGTACTGGGGATACTCCAGCATCCCCTGTTCAAATGACTCCTCGGCAGTCGCTTCACTCCTGAGCACTCCTGGCAGCAGACGTATGACTGAGTCACACACTACTTTTGCCGGAAGCTCACCTCCTGTCAGCACATAATCACCTATAGTATATACTCCGTCCGCATGGTTCAGGATACGTTCATCCAGCCCTTCATAGTGCCCGCATATCAGTATCAGGTGTCCCAGCGCAGCGAATTCATGCGCTGTCTTCTGCGTATACCGCCTCCCGGCAGGAGTCATGACTGCCGTGTAGCTTCCGGGCTTACGGACGGCGTCAAGCGCGTCCAGGACAGGTCCGCAGCGCATAACCATCCCTGCTCCCCCGCCGTATGAGTCATCATCTATATGCCGGAAGCTTCCGCCCGCAAATGAACGGATGTCCACGATCTCAAGCTCTGCGATCTTTCTCCCGAGAGCCCTTGCGATCACAGGTTCTTTTACAAAGTCACGGAACATCTCCGGAAATATCGTAAGAATCGAAATCTTCATCGAAGCTGCCGCTCCTCTTTGTATCAGATTCATCGCGGGAATCCGCTGATCTTCTGTTCCCCGGATTCATCGCGGGAATCCGCTGATCTTCCGTTCCTCGGATTCATCGCGGAAATCCGCTGATCTTCTGTTTCCCGGATTCATCGCAGGAATCCGTTGATTATCTGTTCCTCGGCTTCAGCCTGAGTCAGCCCGAGTGTCATCAGCTTGGTAAGCTGCTCGCCTGCGATCTTTCCGATAGCCGCCTCATGAATCAGAGCGGCCTCGACGCTGTTAGCTTCAAGAGACGGGACTGCCAGAATCCTTCCCTCGTCCATGATGATGGAATCGCACTCAGTGTGCCCGCTGCAGACAGCATTTCCGACAATCTTAAGATCTAGCTTCTGATAGGACCTGCCACGCGCGACACCGCGCGATACGATATCCGCGCTTGATCCGTCTTTATTCAGGTTTACATCATAAACGCTGATGGCCTCCTGCACTCCGTGAGTCATCAGTCTCTCCCTGACAACCAGATGGCTGTCAGCCCCAAGCTGAGCCAGTGTCCGTCTGTCCGTGGAGTCGACGCCCTTGATCTGTACCATCTCCATCTCCATGGAGCTGCCGTCATCCATGTATACTTCCGTAACAGGATTCAGAATGCGCTTGCCGCTGCCGTCGCCGGAACCGTAATGCTTCTCCACATACTTTACCTTCGAATTCTTCCCGACCCAGAAGCGGTGAATGCCGTCGTGCTCTGAATTCTGTGTGCCGCAGTTGTCGATACCGCAGCCTGCAATGATCAGTATGTCACAGTCATCACCGATATGGAAATCATTGTAAACAGTCTCGGACATTCCACTCTGGCTGAGGACAACCGGGATATGGATGCTCTCGTTCTTCGTACCGTCCTTAACAGTTATCTCAAGCCCGCTTACGTCCGTCTTGGATTCTATCTCAATATTCGCTGTGCTCTGCCTTCCCGCCGAAGCCCCGTTCGCCCGCAGATTATACGCGCCTGTCGGGACATCGTGAAGTCCTGAAACCTCACTCAGAAGTCTCTTCTGAATCTCATCCATCTGAAGCATGTCTTACCTCCCGTCACTCAGTCTCGCGCAAGCATCTACAGCAGCATCGGTGCCCAGAATCTTCGGCAGCACCTCTTCTCTTGTCCCAATCCGTTCGATCTCGCCGCCGCTCAGCACAACGATCTCGTCCGCTATGTTAAGTATTCTCTCCTGATGGGAAATCACAAGAATAGAACTGTCCCTGGTCTCCTTCTGCATCTTCTCGAAGATCCTGACAAGATTCTGGAAGCTCCACAGGTCAATTCCCGCTTCAGGCTCATCAAACACAGACAGCTTGGTTTTCCGGGCAAGCACGGTCGCGATCTCTATCCTCTTCAGCTCACCGCCTGACAGAGACGCGTTAACCTCACGCTCGATATAATCCTTGGCGCACAGACCGACCTCGGACAGATATGAGCATGCTTCATTTACCGAGATCGACTGTCCGGACGCAATTCTGAGAAGATCGAATACTCTTATGCCCTTGAACTTTACCGGCTGCTGAAACGCATATCCTATTCCACGCCTCGCCCTCTCCGTTACTGACAGTTCAGTGATATCTTCCCCGTCCAGCAGAATCTGCCCCTCAGTGGGCTTCTCGATCCCTGAGATCAGCTTCGCCATGGTTGACTTGCCGCCTCCGTTCGGGCCGGTGATTACAACAAACTTCCCGTCATCGACAGTCAGGCTGAGATCCTTAACGATCTCCTTCTCCTCAGTGTCATTTACTGAAAATGAAATATGTCTCAATTCGAGCATTTCCGCTCCTCCTTATAAGTATAACACTCATGAGATACATCAATCCCGTCGTCAGAGTGCCTCTTCATAATACATTTTTATTAAACACGAATCAAGTATCGCCGGATACAGCCCCGATCAGTTTGTTCCGTCCTCGATATAGATGATCATTCTGTGCGGAAGGCAGGCTATGACCTCGCCCGGATTCCTGATACCGCCGGTCTGAACACAGATCTGATTTGCGCAGTCCGCCTCTGTAACCCTCACAGTGCCGTCTTTAACCACTACGATATTATAATGCCCGTCAGAATCCTCTGCCCTGTATTCCCCGTCCCGGTTCAGCTCCATGGTATGAACCTGCTCTCCGTCTATCTGTATCACACAGACCAGGCCGGAATCCGGCACGGCTTTTCTCTGGAGCATAAACAGCACTATGAGTACAGCGGAAAGAGACGCTATGAAGATAAGGCTGTTACGTCTCTGCTTCATGCCTTCAATGTTTCCTTTATGGTCAGTACGCTCTTTACTGTTATGCTGTTCTTCAATGTCCGCGCACTCTTTGCTGTCACCTGCCCCTTCACTGTACACATGCATCTCACTCTCAGGATTCATTGTCCCACTCTTATTACCGTACCGCTTCATCATATACAATCTCCGTATCTATCCGACTCCGTATTATAACGCGGTAATGAAACCATGTCATGCCCAGCGCTGCATTTATATTTTCCCGAACAGTAAAATGACATTGCTATGAAGCCAGTTTTGATGCCGTACTCGTTCTTTTTCCGGGCTGCTCATGTTATACTAAGAACGTATTGTATGTATCAGATCTTTACTGATAACAGTTATTAATCTAACCAGTTTGTGACGGAGGGCACAATATGAGAAAAACCAAGATAGTCTGCACTATAGGGCCTGCAAGCGATTCCGAGGAAATGGTGCGTGCTTTATGTCTTGCCGGCATGAATGTCGCCAGACTGAATTTTTCCCATGGCACACACGAGGAGCATCTGAAACGCATTGAGACTATACGCAAGGTCAGAAATGAGCTCAAGCTTCCTATAGCGATCATGCTTGACACGAAAGGTCCCGAATACAGAATAGGCACATTTGAGAACGGGAGCGTCAATCTGAAGGAAGGCGATATCTTTACATTCACCGCGGAGCAGGTGGAAGGTACTCACGAAAGAGTCAGCGTAAGCTTCCCGAAGCTCTATCATGACATGAAGCCGGGGGATACCATTCTCCTTAACAATGGACTGATGGTCTTCCGTGTCAGAGAGATCAAAGACCATGACATCATCACTGTCGTGGAATGCGGAGGCACGCTCTCCAACCGCAAGAGCATGAGCTTCCCGGGAAAGGTTATCAAGCAGGAGTACCTGTCCAAGCAGGATAAGTCCGATATCCTCTTCGGGATTCAGAACGACGTTGATTTTATCGCATGTTCATTCGTCTCAGTACGGCAGGATCTTATCGATGTTCATGAATTCATGAACAAGCACGACGGCGCGGGCATTGAGCTTATCGCAAAGATAGAAAACCAGTCCGGATATGACAACATAGAAGATATCTGCAAAGAATGCGACGGCATCATGGTCGCACGCGGAGACATGGGCGTTGAGATTTCATTTGAGAAGCTGCCGGCCATACAGAAAAACCTCATCACCAAGTGCCGTATGCTCGGCAAGCGGGTAATCACCGCAACCGAGATGCTGGAATCCATGATCAGCAATCCAAGGCCCACCAGGGCGGAGGCGTCGGATGTGGCAAATGCCGTGTATGACGGATCCAGCGCCATCATGCTGTCGGGCGAGACCGCCGCCGGTAAGTACCCGGTCGAAGCGGTCAAGACCATGTCAAAGATCGCGGAGACTACAGAACAGGATATTCAGTATACCCAGCGCTTCCACGATTCCAGCTTCCTCATTCACAACGAGGTAGACGCCATATCCCACGCAACCTGCCAGATGGCAATAGATATTAAGGCGAATGCCATCGTAGCCTGTACTATCTCCGGCCTGACAGCACGTATGGTATCCCGCTTCCGCTCGCCTGTAGACATCATCGGGCTGACCACAGACGAGAAGACATGGCGCAAGCTGGCACTGTCATGGGCCGTGATACCACAGCTCTGTGAATACTATCCGTCGACAGATGTACTGTTCTACAGCGCGAGGAAGATAACCATTGATGCTCTCGGCCTCAAGAAAGGCGACAAGATCGTCATCACGGGCGGTTATGTCACAGGTAAGTCCGGTAATACAAACCTCATCAAGATCGAGAATATCTGATTATAAACCGATCGCTAAGCCATGCCTATGTGATTCAGTGTACATTGTCATCCGGTAACGGAATTTCATACGGCCGCACGGAACATATCAGCATGTTCCATGCGGCCGTATATAATATGATGTTGGGGTCAAAAGTAACTTTTGCCCCCAACTATGATGTACGGATCGCTTCGTTGC
>DFHY01000067.1:11998-12571 GCA_002371345.1 Lachnospiraceae bacterium UBA3711 | reverse complement strand
GCTGAGTCGCGCGCGCACCGCGTCCGCAAGCTCCTCGCGCACCGCGCGCGATATGCTTGCCAGAGGCTGAAGGGGCGCTGGACGTCCAGTGGACGTCCGCTTAGCGCCGACCGAAGCGGAGCGTAGAAGTTGACCCACCGGGCACGGAGCACGTAGTAATTTGCTTTAGCAAATTACGAGAGTGCGGAGTGGCCGAGGAGCGCGGGGCGCTGAGCGTCCAGTGGACGCTCGTTTAGCGCCGACCGAAGCGGAGACTTGCGAAGCAACGAAGCGATCCGTACATCATAGTTGGGGGCAAAAGGTACTTTTGACCCCAACATCATAATATTGGAGGGAGATATGATCGAGAGCAAAAAGATGATAAAAGTGACAGTAGGCGGTGAAACTATAGAGCTTCCCTCCGGAACTACTTTCTCGGAGATTGCAAACAGGTTTGTCGGCAGGGTTGATCAGCTCCGGAGTGAGAAGGGCCATATTTCGGAGATTGCAGACAGGCTTTCCGAAAAGGCTTCACACGCGATTCTGCTGGTGAAGGAAGAGCGCAGCAAGCCGGATGGCCGAAGCGCTGAAGAG
>DFHY01000067.1:8466-11927 GCA_002371345.1 Lachnospiraceae bacterium UBA3711 | reverse complement strand
GAAGAGTGCAGCAAGCTGCAGGAACTCAGCAAGAAGATCATGGGAGACTGCAGTATCGAGTTCGTTACTATGGCTGACAAGGAGGGCAGGGATACATATAAGAGAAGCCTCTGCCTGCTGATGCTTAAGGCATTTGACAACGTTCTTGGAGGAAAGCCTGTTCATATCTGGATCAGGTTCACGGTCTCGGGCGGTCTGTTCTGCACTCTGGAGGATGATTCTGTGGAACTGACACAGGAACTTCTCGACAAAGTGAAGGCGGAGATGGAATCGCTGAGAGACCGCGCAATTCCGATCAAGAAGAAAAGCATGAGCACCGAGGATGCCATAAGTCTGTTCAGGGCGTCGCACATGACTGACAAGGCAGATCTCTTCCGCTACAGGATCAGCTCCCGTACAAATGTGTACAGCCTGGACGGATATACGGATTATTACTTCGGTTATATGGTCCCGGATACTTCCCTGCTCAAGCTGTTTGATCTGAAGCTGTACAGAGGAGGCTTTGTCCTGTTGTTCCCAAGCGCGGAGGATCCGGAGTCGCTTCCGCCGTTCAGGCCGGTGGAAAAGCTGTTTGATGTGCAGTATTCTTCGAGAGTCTGGGGGAAAAAGCTCGGCATCCATTCCGTAGGTGACCTTGATGACCTGATCGCGTCAGGCGGCACGACTGATCTGGTGCTGATGCAGGAGGCGCTGCAGGAGAAGATGATCGCTGACATAGCTGAGGAGATCGAGAACAGGAAGAGTGTAAAGATCGTGTTCATTGCCGGTCCGTCATCCTCGAGCAAGACAACGTTCAGCCACAGGCTTTCTATCCAGCTGTCATGCTATGGACTCAAGCCGCACCCGATAGCGATGGACAACTATTTCAGGAACCGCGATCAGTCGCCGCGAAATCCTGACGGCACCTACAACTTTGAGTGCCTGGAGGCGCTTGATGTCGAGCAGTTCAACAAAGACATGACTGATCTGATGGCGGGAAGAGAGGTCAGCATGCCCACTTACAATTTCATAAGCGGGACGAGGGAATACAAGGGCAATACCCTGAAGCTTTCGGACAGGGACGTTCTGGTGATAGAAGGGATACATGGGCTGAATGACGCATTTTCCTACAGTATCCCGGCGGAGTCCAAGTTTAAGATCTATATCTCCGCGCTTACGCAGCTGAATATCGACGAGCACAACCGGATTCCCACAACGGACGGACGGCTTCTGCGCAGGATAGTAAGGGACGCGAGAACCAGAGGATATAACGCGAAGGATACTATCGCGATCTGGAAGAGTGTGCGCAGGGGAGAAGAGCAGTATATTTTCCCGTTCCAGGAGAGCGCGGACGTGATGTTCAACTCGGCGCTTGTCTACGAGCTGGCTGTACTGAAGACCTATGCCCAGCCGCTTCTGCACGCGGTTCCGAAGGACTGCCCGGAGTGGGGAGAGGCCAAGCGCCTGCTGAAGTTCCTCGACTATTTCCTGCCGATTCCGGCGGACGGGATACCGAAGAATTCTCTGGTAAGAGAGTTTATCGGAGGCGGATGCTTTGACGTATAGGTTGAACTTGAATGCTCCGGCTTATGTGTGGTAGAGTAATCCATGCAAGCGGGACAGACGGCCGCTGCCGGACAGACGAAAGGGTCCGGGAGAGGAAAGTCCGGGCTTCACAGGGCAGGATGCCGGATAACGTCCGGCGAAGGTGACTTCAGGGACAGTGCAACAGAAATGAACCGCCTTATCGTATGACAGCGCTCTGCTGTGCTGTATACGTCAAGGTAAGGGTGGAAGGGCAGTGTAAGAGACTACCGCCCGTCCGGTAACGGACGGGGCATATGTAAACCCCATCCGAAGCAAGACCGCAGAGAGACATATGGCGGCCCGTCAGTCTCAGGTAGGTCGCTTGAGCTGCCTGGCAACAGGCAGCCTGGATAGATGGCCGTCCGCGACATAACCCGGCTTATCGTCCCCCTTGTGTCTCAGTGGGGGCTTCCCCACTGGGAATCTTATAAGTTTATTATTCAGCCCCGCTGTTCTTAGCATACAGCGGGGCTGAAAAAATTTATTTTTTCTTCAGAATTACTTTAGCTGATTGTTTAAGAATGATTATATACAAGATGGTATCATGCTCATAGATAGATCGCTTATGTCATTGTAACCGGTAAACAGCCGTATACATCAGACAAAAAGACGAAAAGAGGGCGCTGGTATGAAAAAGTGGAAAAAAGGATTGGGACTTCTTACGGCATGTGTGCTTGTGCTTGGCATGACTCCCGGTATTAGCCAGGCAGCTGACTATGATTATAACAGCTTTCCGGCTCAGATCGAAGCGGGAGAAACGGTGTTTCTGTATCCGGGGGATTCTGTATCCGGCGTTGATCTGTATCTCTATGACACGCAGGTAGCGCATGAGATAACCGGCGATGTCACTTCTGACAACGTATGGACGAACATGAGCGGCACGGTATATCAGGTCAGCGTCAGAGATGTGACGCCTGTCTATGAGGTGGACGAAGCCGGACAGCCGGTTATCGGTGAAGACGGGCAGCCTGTTATTATTGATAATAAGAATTCGTATTCACTCAATGAATGGGGAGCGGTGCTTGAGACAATCGGAGGAACATTTGACCAGCAGCCGGACGGAACGTTTTCACTGCCAGCTGATACCGTGTACAGATACAACGCTCCTGACGGAAACCCGGTTGAGGCTGATGCGTCATCAATTGATGCGTCTGTCTTTTCGCTCGACAAGGGTATGGTAAATCTGAAGTCGGATGGCAGGGAAGGGGAGACATTCCTGAGATGGTCGGTTTATATTGATGACGGCAGCAGTCTGACTCCGGTAACTGAGGATATGCTGTATTCGTACCAGTCTGTTATAGACGCCGGTATCACGCCTGATAAACTTATAACTGATCCGATATCACTGACGCTGGGGAGTTTCGATTCCAGGATGCTTCTGATCCCGGTATATGGGCTGGCGGACGCCCAGGTTCCGGATGACGCTGAGAACGCAGATCAGAACCCGGAGAACACGGATCCTAATACGGTGAATCCGGAGAACCCGGATCCTAATACGGTGAACCCGGAGAACCCGGATCCTAATACGGTGAACCCGGAGAACCCGGATCCTAATCTGATGAACCCGGAGAACCCGGATCCTAATACGGTGAACCCGGAGAACCCGGATCCTAATACGGTGAATCCGGAGAACCCGGATCCTACTACGGTGAATCCGGAGGATCCGGATCCTAATACGGAGAACCCGGAGCAGGATTCATCGTCCTCAGAGCACTCAGCGTTTGACACGAATGATTCGGCGATACAGATCCTGTCCGGAGACGAATACGGCACTCCTGAAGCATCGCAGGATGCCCCTGAGAACAAGCAGGAAACACCTGAAGCATCGCAGGATGCCCCTGAGAACAAGCAGGACACTCCAGAAGCATCGCAGGATGCCCCTGAGAACAAACAGG
>DFHY01000067.1:0-8393 GCA_002371345.1 Lachnospiraceae bacterium UBA3711 | reverse complement strand
ACAAACAGGACGCCCCTGAAGCATCGCAGGATGCCCCTGAGAACAAACAGGACGCTCCTGAAGCATCTCAGAATACACCTGAACTGAGCACGGCTTCAGAACCGGCTCCTGAAGTAACCTACACACTCTCTCTTGAAAATGCGGCTTCCGATCATACGGATGCTTCAGCTTTCGCAGAGGGTACAGCTATCACAGTTACCGCGGATGCGGCTCCCGAAGGAAAGGAATTTGCCTCATGGCAGGCTGAAGGGATCGAGATTCCGGAAGACCAGCTTCTGAATCCGGCTATCAGCTTCCAGATGCCTGCGTCTGATGTGGCGCTGTCTGCCCAGTACAAGGATGTCATTCCGACACAGACAGTAACCGCACTGAATGCGGTAATTGAAAGTACGCCGTCAACTGACAACGGTGACGGATCATCCAGCGCGACCGTGGAGCAGGGATCAGCTGTAACTGTTACGGCGAATCCGGCGCCTGAGGGACAGGAGTTTACGGGATGGAATGTAACCGCCCAGGGAGAGGATGCCACAACCTCCAGTACGACTGAGCCTACCCTGCAGGTCAATGTCGGAGCGTCAGATGTGACTGTTGAGCCACTATACGCGGCTGCTGAACCTGTTGAACCGGTAATAGTACAGCCAACAGCCGGCGGAGCGATCAGTGACCCGCAGAGGACTGAGGAAGGAGACAACTTCAAATATGTTTTTAACCTCACTCCCGCGGCGGGATATAAGATCGACAGCTTCACCGCAAAGAAAACCGATGACTCTTCCATAGGTGAGTTATCGAACGAGAACAAGACAATATCATTCACAGTACCCAAGGATAACAGCGAGACCATCACGGTAACCGCGGCGCTCAGTCTGGCACCGCATACACTGACGGTGGCATCCGGAAGCGGCACCGGCCAGTATACGATGGGAGAGACGGTTCAGATAGCCGCGAACGCGCCTCAGGCAGGATGGCGCTTCACCAAATGGACCGTCAGCGGCAGCGGAACGATAGCCTCTGAGACCGCGACACAGACAACCTTTACAATGGGGGATACAGACGCGGCGGTCACAGCGAACTATGAGCAGATTCCTTTCACGCTTACCGTTAACAGCGGCTCCGGAACAGGCACTCATTTCAGCGGGGAGACTGTTGTGATAACGGCGAATCCGCCTCAGTCAGGATACCGCTTCCGCAACTGGACTGTCACGAGCGGCACCGGAACAATCGCGTCCACGACAGCGTCCCAGACGACATTTACCATGTCAGCGTCCGACGCGGCTGTGACAGCAAACTATGAACTGATTCCGTATACGCTGACCGTTAAGAATGGTTCGGGTTCCGGATCATTTACGAAAGGAACAACGACTTCCATCACTCCCAACTTCCCGTCCTCAGGCAAGGAATTCGATCAGTGGGAGAAGACAAGCGGGAAAATCTCGATAGACAATAAGCACAATTATTACGCGACTGTGACAATGAAAGCAAGTGACGCGACCGTCACAGCGCTCTACAAGGACGGTCCGAATCCGAACAACAACACGATCACAGGATTAGCGAATGGCGCAGAGTACCTGAAGAGCTCAACGCTGACCTTCACGGCTGCCGGCGCAGGGATGGAGAACACCAGCCCGAACCCCGGAGATTACCGTTACAGACCGGCAAGCTATCAGATAGGAAGTGTCGGCGGTTCATGGACTGCTTCACCTTATACGACTTCAATGGCGATCAACGCTGCCGGCGATTATACGCTTACAGTCACATACGCCAAGGATGTCTATGACGGAAACAAGTGGAACGCTGACGGAACGACTGTTACCAAGTCAGTTACCTTCCATGTTGTAAATGCGCTGTCAGTTCAGACCGGTGACAGCAGCCCGCTGATTCCTCTGGCTGTTGCCGGAGGTGCTGCCCTCGCGGTAATCATCATCCTGGTGATTGTCCTGAAAAAGCGCAGGAAGCATTAACAGGATGGCAGAGCCGCAGACAAAGATGACTTTCACAGACAGAAGCGGTTGAGTATCTCGGCAACTCCGGCGTGGTTATTATCATTCACAGTGACATAATCAGCCTGCTCTTTCAACCTCTCATCCGCATTCTTCATAGCACACCCGATACCGGCGGCAAGGATCATAGACAGATCATTTTCCGCGTCGCCGGCACTGACGGTGTGATCGATCGGAATACCGGCTTCTCTTGCAATGAAACGCAATGAGGAGCCTTTGTTTACCCCGGGATACACTATCTCGAGAAGCCAGGGATTGGACTGGAAGCAGTCGAGCTTTCCCTTCATACGCTCCTCGAAGAGAGCCCTGAATCTGGTGATGTTTCCGGGATCAGGATAGTCAAGGCACAGAAGCTTAGGCGGCGGCGCTATCCTTGCGTTTCGGATGCTCGGGTACAGTTCTACGGGAAGACGCTGGACCGCAATATAGCGTCTGAGAGATTCGTTTTCCTGCTCCGCCACGACAGACGTATCGGTATATGTCTGAATATGGATACCGAAATCTCTTGCGAGGTCAAATGCCTCGTACATGAGATCAAGGGGAACAGGCCTGCGGAGCAGCTCTTTCTCAAGGTATGTGTCATAGACAATAGCCCCGTTGCTGCTGCTTATCATCATATTCTTCTTCCCGTACAGCCCGAGCTCTTTAAGAAGGTTAGACGCTCCGAGAAGCGCCCTTCCGGTTGATATGACGAATATATTGCCTCTTGCCAGGAACTCGTCAATTGCCCGGCGGTTCTCTTCGCTGAGAGACTTATCCGTATTAACCAGCGTCTCATCTATATCCGAAAAAAACAGAATCTTTCCTTTAAGCTTTTCACCTGTCATTTTTAGATGTCCCCATTTATATATCCATTCCGCCGCATTCGGCCGTAGGCACAAACAGTTATGAAAGGGCAGCTGTTGCTTCAGCCCTCCATCCGCATCAGTATAGGGAATAGTCAGCCGGCTTGTCAATCGGAGAGGCAGCGGATATACTAAGGAAACACTGATTATATCAGGGTTTCTTTTATGATGCTGAACCGTATAAAATGATGTAAAGGTCAAAAGCCCTGAAGCCGAGGCAAGCTCGCTTGCCAGAGGCGAAAGGGGCGCTGGACGTCCAGTGGACGTCCGCTTAGCGCCGACCGAAGCGGAGCGTAGAAGTTGACCCACCGGACACGGAGCACGTAGTAATTTGCTTTAGCAAATTACGAGAGTGCGAAGTGGCCGAGGAGCGCGGAAGTTGCGAAGCAACGAAGCGATCCGTACATCATAGTTGGGGGCAAAAGGTTCTTTTGGCCCCAACATCATAAAATATGAAAGAGGCATAGAGAATGACTCAGAGACTTTATTATGAGAACGCGTATATCAGGGAATTTGACGCGGTCGTGACCGGATGTGTGAAAGAGAAGGATCACTTCAGGATCATGCTGGACCGTTCAGCTTTCTATCCTGAGGGCGGCGGACAGAGCGGAGACAGGGGATTTCTGACCAGACAGGATGGCACCAGGCTGGACGTTTCCGATACCCGTGAGGATGGCGGCGACGTCTATGTCGTATGCAGTGAGAGTGTCCCCGTTGGAGAGCAGATTCACGGAGTGACAGACTGGATCTTCAGGTTTGACAGGATGCAGAATCACTCCGGTGAGCATATCGTCAGCGGTCTGATCCATGAGACATACGGCTACAATAATGTTGGATTCCATATGAGCTCTGACCGAATGACGATCGATCTTGACGGTGAGATATCGGATGAAGGGCTTGATGAGATCGAGAGACGGGCAAATGAAATCGTTTGGGCGGATTCCGTTATCCGTACGGATGTCTATTCTCATGAAGAGGCTGCGGAGGTTGAATACCGCAGCAAGAAAGAACTCATGGGGGATGTCCGCGTAGTGACGATTCCAGGCGCGGATGTATGCGCGTGCTGCGGTACGCATGTCGCACGTACAGGTGAAATAGGAATCATAAAGCTATTGTCCCATGAGCGCTTAAGAGGCGGAATCAGGATCGAGATGATGTGCGGGAGATGGGCATACGAATACCTCGCTCTGATCTTTCGGCAGAATCACGAGGTTTCAGCCTGCCTGAGCAGCAGGATGCATCAGACTTCTGAGGCTGCAAAACGGATGGCGGAGGAGAATACCCGTCTGAAGGGAGATCTGATAGGTATGCTCTATGCCGCGATAGACAGAAAATCCGAAGAACTGGAGGGAGCCGGAGATGTGGCAGTGTTCGTCGCGGGACAGGACTCAACAGCCGCCCAGAAGCTCACCGCGAAGGTGATGGAGACATGCGGCGGAATTGCATTTTCATTTGCCGGATCGGACGATGACGGATATAAATATGCAGTAGGACAGGAGAATGGAAGCCTTAAAGAGCTGGTTGCGGATATGAACCGCTCTCTGGACGGAAGAGGGGGCGGAAGGCCGTATTTTCAGCAGGGAAGCGTGACGGCAAAGAGGGAGCAGATAGAAGCGTTTCTCACAGGGAGATTCCCGGAGATAAAGATAGATCTGCTGTGATCAGGCAATCACAGACTGCCGCATCCCGGCTTCGCCGGAGGCTTCAGAAGACTTGACAGTTGTGTGGAACATACGGCCATGTCACGGCCTGACCGCTGTGGGGCTTCAGATTATGCCGCCGGTTTGTGCTTGAGGTCAAAGATTAAAGATATACAATGAAGTATTGAATATTATACCTGCTGCGATGTATTATAAAGCGATGTTTTAACCCGTGAAGATGAAAAAGGGGAGGTTTCAAATGGGCAAGTATTTTGGAACGGATGGGTTTCGCGGAAAAGCGAATGTGACGCTTACAGCTGAGAAGGCATTTAAGGTCGGACGCTATCTCGGGTGGTATTACGGCCAGAACCATGACGATCACAGGGCAAGGATAGTCATAGGCAAGGACACGAGACGTTCGAGCTATATGCTGGAGGACGCGCTGTGCGCCGGACTTACCAGTTCGGGTGCGGATGCTTATCTGCTGCATGTTACGACGACTCCGTCGGTTTCCTACTGCTGCCGTACGGATGGATTCGACTGCGGCATCATGATCTCCGCAAGCCACAATCCGTACTATGACAACGGCATCAAGATCATGCGAGCGAACGGGCAGAAGATAGAGGCTGAGATTGAGAAGAAGATAGAGGATTATATCGACAACAAGACAGGGGAGCTTCCGTACGCGGTTGAAGACGCTCTTGGGCGCAGCATTGATTACTCCGCGGGGAGAAACCGTTATATCGGATATCTGATGACTGTACCGTCGAAAGCATTTAACGGATACCGCGTTGGCCTTGACTGCGCGAACGGCGCTTCAAGCATGATCGCGAAGTCTGTCTTTGAGGCTCTCGGAGCAAAAACATACGTTATCAATAATCAGCCGGACGGCGTGAATATTAATGACAACTGCGGGTCGACCCATATTGACAAGCTGCGTGAGCTTGTCAGAGAGAAGGGACTTGATGTGGGCTTCGCTTATGACGGCGATGCCGACAGGTGCCTGGCTGTGGACGCTGACGGGAAGGTTGTCAACGGCGATCAGATCATGTATATGTGCGGGAAGCACATGCGTGAAAACGGTCAGCTGGACCACAACATGATCGTCACTACGGTTATGACCAATCTGGGATTCTATAAGACCTGCGACGCTGTAGGGCTGAAGTATCAGCAGACTGATGTCGGCGATAAGTATGTCGCCGAGAATATGATGGCTAACGGTTATGTCCTTGGCGGAGAACAGAGCGGCCATATCATCTTTGGCAAGTACGCGACGACCGGTGACGGCATCCTCACATCTCTTATGGTTATGCAGACTATGCTTGAGAAGAAGATGCCTCTTGCCATGATGGCGGATGAGATGAGAATCTATCCGCAGGTACTCAAGAACGTTAAGGTTCACGACAAGAAGAAGACTCTGTCAAATGAGAAGGTGAAGGCTTCGGTCAGTGCGGCGGAGAAAGGTCTTGGAGATTCAGGAAGGATCCTGGTAAGAGAGAGCGGAACCGAGCCCAAGATCCGTGTGATGGTTGAGGCTGATACTACGGAAGAGTGCGAGAGATGGGTTGATTCAGTCATAGATGTAATACGCGCAGAAGGACTTGCGCTGTAAGAATGTTTATTAGCAGGCGTTTGCCGGGTACAGAGTATGCCCCGCGGGCGCCTCTATTTGTAAAAAAACGAAGAAAAAGAAATATGGGGTTGACAGTGACATATCATTTTCTTTTATTATTATCATATTGAAAGAAAAAATAATTAAAAAGGGAGATGAGGAACTATGAAAGGAATTATTCTTGCCGGCGGAAGCGGCACGAGGCTCTATCCGCTGACAATGGTTACATCTAAACAGCTGCTGCCGATTTACGATAAACCTATGATCTACTATCCGATGTCAGTACTGATGACGGCAGGGATAAGGGAGATCCTGATAATATCCACGCCGGCGGATACGCCGAGGTTCGAGGAACTGCTCGGTGACGGACATCAGTTCGGAGTGCATCTGTCGTATGCCGTGCAGCCGAGTCCGGACGGGCTTGCCCAGGCTTTTGTGATCGGCGCGGACTTTGTTGGCGATGATACGGTCTGCATGATCCTTGGCGATAATATTTTCTTTGGACATGGTATGAAGAAGCGGCTCAGGCAGGCGGTACATCACGCCGAGAAGGGCGATGGCGCGACGGTGTTCGGGTATTATGTGGATGACCCGGAGCGCTTCGGCATAGTCTCCTTCAACAGTAGCGGCAAGGCTGAAACTATTGAGGAGAAACCGGCTCAACCTAAGAGCAATTACTGCGTTACCGGTCTCTACTTCTATGACAACCGCGTCGTGGAATATGCCCGCGACCTGAAGCCCAGTCCGAGAGGAGAACTGGAGATCACGGATCTGAACCGGATCTACCTTGAAAAGGGTGAGCTGAATGTTGAAGTGCTCGGACAGGGCTTTACGTGGTTGGATACAGGAACTCATGAATCACTCGTTGATGCCACTAATTTTGTCAAGACTATCGAGCAGCATGAGCACCGCAAGATCGCATGCCTTGAGGAGATCGCGTACAGGAACGGCTGGATCAGTGAAGCGGAGGTGCTTAAGGTCTACGAGGTTCTGAAGAAGAATCAGTATGGCCAGTATCTGAGGGACGTACTGGACGGGAAGTTCATCGATATCATTCAGTAAACCATGTAACGATCAAATGCTCTGAAGCCGGGGTAAGATGCACTTCTGACTCCGACACCAGTAAATACACACAGGAGGAATAACATGACAATCATTGTAACCGGGGGAGCCGGATTCATCGGCAGCAATTTTGTATTTCACATGCTCGAGAAGTATCCTGATTACCGTATCATCTGCCTGGACTGCCTGACATATGCCGGTAATCTGAGTACACTGGCGCCTGTTATGGACAGGCCGAACTTCCGTTTTGTCAAGGAATCCATTACGGACAGAGAAGCGGTGTACAGGCTCTTTGAGGAAGAGCATCCGGATATGGTCGTCAATTTCGCGGCGGAGAGCCATGTTGACCGCTCTATCGTCGATCCGGATATCTTCCTTGAGACCAATATACGCGGCACTACAATCCTTATGGACGCCTGCAGAAAGTACGGCATAACCAGGTATCATCAGGTTTCGACAGACGAGGTTTACGGAGACCTGCCGCTTGACAGGCCCGACCTGTTCTTTACGGAGACGACCCCGATCCATACTTCGAGTCCCTATTCAAGCTCGAAGGCTTCCGCGGATCTGTTTGTACTTGCATACCACCGCACTTATGGACTGCCTGTATCGATCTCACGCTGCAGCAACAATTACGGGCCGTATCATTTCCCGGAGAAGCTGATCCCGCTGATGATCATAAACGCGCTTCATGACAAGCCGCTGCCGGTCTATGGCGAGGGACTGAATGTGCGTGACTGGCTCTATGTTGAGGACCATTGCAGGGCAATCGATCTGATCATACATAAGGGCCGTGTCGGAGAGGTCTATAATGTCGGCGGACATAACGAGATGAAGAATATAGACATCGTCACGATGATCTGCGACGCGCTTGACAAGCCGCATTCACTGATAACGCATGTCGAGGACCGCAAGGGACATGATATGCGTTACGCGATCGACCCGACCAAGATCCACGATGAACTTGGATGGCTGCCGGAGACAAAGTTTGAGGACGGCATCAGGAAGACTATCCGCTGGTATCTGGACCATGAAGACTGGTGGCAGCCGATCATTTCCGGAGAGTACCAGAACTATTATGAAAACATGTACGGAAATCGAAAGAAGGTATGAGTATGAAAGTTCTTGTTACCGGAGTGGGCGGCCAGCTCGGCCATGATGTGATGAATGAGCTGGCCCGCCGTGGCTATGATGGCATCGGGTCTGACCTTGCGCCGGAGTACTCCGGCCTCCTGGA
>DFHY01000074.1:13856-16424 GCA_002371345.1 Lachnospiraceae bacterium UBA3711 | reverse complement strand
GACCGTCCCCTTGTCCCGGACTGAATGGAAGCGGCAGCCTTATCATCTTCCGCGCGGCACGCGCCATGCATCACGGTGTATAATCCGTATATTCCTTCTTTGAGACGCCTTCTCCATAGATCGTCAGCCAGTCATTCTTCATCGATATCGGTACCCATCCGTGCTGGGAGCACAGATCCGCCATCTTCTCAGCCTTCTGAAGATTGCCTCTCTCCCGCTCCAGATCGTCGCACAGCAGCATGAAGACCTTAGTTCTGAAATGATTGCCCGCCGTGACATAGTTGGCCATGCTCAGGTCGCCGGGACTGTTCCCGAAACAGAGTACCGGCTGCAGCCCGATCTCATGAGCGATACCGGAAACCTTATTCATCTGAAGATTCTTGATAAAAAGCTTTCCTCCCAGCACAAGCTCATCCCTGTCATCGAAGGTATGCTCCGTCCCGTCTTCCTCAATCTGCCCGCGTGTGACAAGCACCTCATCCGTGCCGATTACCTGAGACGGATTGACATCCACCTCTCCGTCAACGATGCCCCTGACAACCATACGGTCCGTGCCGCTGCAGATATATATCTGGAATCCGTTCTGCTTCAGGTAGTCAATGACCTGAAGCATCGGCCTGAAAAATGCGTCTCCGATACGCATACCGTCGAAGCCTGCGGCGGGCTGCTCTCTGTACCTGCGCACATAGTTCCCAAACTCATCGACTGTCAGCCCCGCAAAAGCGGAGGATATCGCCTGTCCGTTCTCCATATCAAGACCTTCAGGCGCTTTTCCTGTCTTTATCACAGTCTCGACCTTCCTGGCAACGGATTTCTCAAACTCACTTGCCCTGTCGCGGTAAGACTCATCTCCGAGAACCCTGTGAAGCAGAAGGCGGTACTCAAGATATACAGGATCGGTTTCGCAGAACAGAGTTCCATCCAGATCAAACACAGCCACCCTCTTGCCGGCCGGGATATAATCCTCTCCGCCCTCATGCGTTATAGCTTCGATATATGATACCAGCTCTCTGACAGCCGGCGCCCCCTGATTCCAGAGCGTAAGAGGCTTCCCGCTCTCCTTCATCCGCGCCTGCCGTTCGCGGTCGCGGACAGCGTCGTGGATGAAGCGGTAGCGCACCGCAGGCAGTATCTGTGCCGCGCCAAGTCCTGAACTCTTCGCCCTGCGTGTCTGCTTACTGCTCATATCGTATCTGACCTCCTGATATCTATAAATGTAATCCTTGATTTAATCATATGATGTAAAGGTCAAAAGCCCTGAAGCCGAGGCAAACTTGTTTGCCGGAGGCGAAAGGTGTGTTGACCCACCGGACACGGAGCACGTAGTAATTTGCTTTAGCAAATTACGAGAGTGCGGAGTGGCCGAGGAGCGCGAGAGTTGCGAAGCAACGAAGCGATCCGTACATCATGGTTGGGGGGAAAAGGTACTTTTGACCCCAACATCATCATATTATCACATGACATCGTGCCGGCATGCAACCATCAGTCTTTATCCGTCTTGTTTACTTTGCCGGAATCCGTTATGATTACAGCATCATAATATAACCGGAAGGACAGTCCGATCATGCAAAATGACAACACGAGTTTTATCCGAAAGTTCACTTATAAGCTGTATGGCGGTCTGAATATGAGCTGGCCCGCTGTCATCGCGTTTGCTGCCGGCTCGGCGGTATTAACCTCTGTTTTTCTGATAGTGCCGGTTTTCAGGGATACATCCTTTGAGAGAATGGGTGTGTACTTTGAAGCATGGTTTTTCCTTGCCATTATCATCATGGCAAACTGCAAAGCCCCGGTCGAGTCGGCTCTTAAAACATTCGTATTCTTTCTTATTAGCCAGCCGCTCATCTATCTGATACAGGTTCCGTTTTCAGCGATGGGATGGTCGCTGTTTGGCTATTATAAAACATGGTTTATCTGGACGCTGCTGACGCTGCCCATGGCTTTTGCCGGCTGGTATATAACGAAGAGAAACTGGCTGAGTGTGCTGATCCTCGCCCCGGTGCTTGCATTTCTGGGAATCACCGCATACCAGAGCGGTGCGCACTGTATACGCCATTTTCCGTATCTGCTTGTGACGACAGTTTTCTGCCTGCTGCAGATAATACTGTACTTAATCACATTTATGCCCAGGATCAGGAAGCTGGCCGGAACAGCGGCTGTTGTCATAGCGGTGCTGATATTTGCGCTGAGAAACCATCCGGCTGATATTAACTCATCGGTTTTCCTGCCTGAAGATACCGTTCTCTCGGATTCAGCGGTTGTCGTGATGAACGATGACCGGGATGTGCAGATTACGATTGAGAGCACCGGCGAGGACAGCATGATCCATATCCGGTCAGACCGGTTCGGCGACACGGATTTCAGTATAAAAGACGGAGACAATGAGTATCTGTATACTGCCAGGGTATACGAGGACAAATCCGGGCATACTCAGATACAGATAGATGAGAGGGGGGCGTAACATATGAATACCGAAAACGCGCAGTTTGACATACAGGCTTATATGACGCACGGTGTCGAAAGAGTGGTTTCGGACGCTTTGAAAGCGACTCTGAAGGATCCGAGAGG
>DFHY01000074.1:0-13659 GCA_002371345.1 Lachnospiraceae bacterium UBA3711 | reverse complement strand
CGCTGCAACCACGCCACGGTGGACACAGAGCCGGTCCGCCAGCTGACGGATGAGGAATGGTTCCGAATCTTTGATGAGGCGGATGAACTTGGGATCAGCTTCATCCTGCTTGCCGGCGGCGAGCCGATGCTCCGCCGCGATATCATAGAAGCTGCGGGCAAAAAGCCCGGGATACTGTTCCCGATTTTCACCAACGGCACCTTCATGGACGAGCGCTATTTTGAACTTCTCGGCAGATGCCGCAACCTGCTGCCGATCATGAGTATTGAGGGCGAAAGAGAGATTACGGACGAGCGGCGCGGCGAAGGTATATATGATAAGCTGATCTCCAACATGGACGAGCTGCACAGGCGCAATCTGATGTTCGGAGCGTCAGTCACGGTAACTACCAGAAATATCAGGCAGGTTTCCTCCGACGCCTTCCTGAAGAAGCTGTCAGGCCGCGGCTGCAAGGCAGTTGTCTTCGTGGAATTCGTGCCTGTCACGGACGACAGCAGCGAGCTTGCTCCCGGGGATGTCGAGCGCAGCTATCTCCGCGATGAGATCGCCAGGCTTCGCCGTGATCATCCCGAGATGGTATATATCTCGTTCCCCGGAGACGAAAAAAGCTCCGGCGGATGCGTTGCCGCGGGAAGGGGGTTCTTCCACATCAATTCCCACGGAGGAGCTGAGCCATGTCCGTTTTCGCCATATTCTGACGTAAATATCCGCGACGCCTCCCTGAAGGATGCCCTGCGCTCCCCTCTGTTCATGGCTCTTCAGAGCGGTGATATCCTGCTGGACGATCATGACGGCGGATGTGTCCTGTACGAGAAACGTGATCTTGTCGAGAGTATAATCAATTCCGTGGGGAAGATATGAGCATATTACAAAGACATTGATTCAGTTTATGTCTCCATAGGTATTGTGCGCACCGGTTCAGCCATACTGCCGGTATGAAACATGTGAAGAAAAAGATGAATGACTCAAACGTGAAAACCGATAATAACAGATTCAATATCCGCTGGGACTGGTTTCCCGTCACTCTCGCAGCCGCCGTCTTCTGCTGCGTGCTGTGGGGAAGCGCGTCTCCGGCGATCAAGATTGCATACGAGCTCTTCCGGATCGATGCTCAGGATACAGCCTCAAGGATCACGCTGGCGGGAGCCAGGTTCATAATCTCCGGCTGCATGACGATCGTGTTCGGCTCGCTCCTGTCAAGGCGATTCCTGCGCCCGAAGAAGAGCTCTGCCCATAAGATCATTATCCTGGCGCTGGTGCAGACGGTCGGACAGTACTTTTTCTTCTTCATGGCGCTTGCGAACACCTCCGGTGTCCGCGGCTCGATCATCAACGCGGCAGGCAATTTTATCGCGATTCTCTTCGCGGCTTATGTCTTCCGTCTTGAGAAAATGACCCTGAGAAAGATAGCCGGGTGCGTCGTAGGATTCTCAGGTATAGTTATAGTTCTGGGCGGAGTGCAGGGGCTCATGTCAGGCGGCGCCATAACTCCTGCCGGCGAGGGCGCCATGCTTGCCGCAACGCTTTTTTACGGAGCTTCCGGATGTCTTATCAAGATATTCTCGCGTGATGAGGATCCGGTCGTGCTGAGCGGATACCAGTTTCTTCTGGGCGGGCTTATACTGCTCGCGGTCGGACTGCTTATGGGCGGCCGGCTGGTATTCTACAGCCCGTCCTGCGCGGCGAACCTTCTGTATATGGGATTCATCTCTGCCGGAGCCTATACGCTGTGGGGCATCCTCCTCAAGCATAATCCGGTAAGCCGGGTGTCCATACTCGGCTTCATCAATCCTGTCATGGGCGTCCTGCTCTCTGCGCTGTTTCTGAACGAAGGCGGAGAGGCATTCTCCTGGAAGGGAATAGCTGCCCTGCTGCTTGTATCCGCGGGCATCATCATCGTCAATGCCGGCTCTCCTCTCAGCTCTTCCTCCAGCTGACGGCCGGACAGCCCCAGGTCATGCTCAAGTCCGTGGGCGGTAACTTCAAATGAATACTCGCCATTGCTGTACAGAACCGGCACCTCCTTCTCCGGCATGACCTTCTGTATGCTCAGGAGCTTTTCGGTGAAGTCCGGTACATTTACCGCATGGTAAAACATCTGATTGAAACGTATGATATCGATATCTTCCCCGTGAACGGAATAGATCGCCGCCGGACCGATGATGTGGTTCAGCATGGAATCAGTGTAGACCGTATCGTTCAGGAATTCCCTGATCCGGAGCATATTCAGGGACGAGAAACCGCTCCCGAAATCATCCATGAGAACGACAAAACCTCCTGGCAGATTCGTTGGTATTCGGTCGGAAAATGTCTGGTTCATATTCTGATCTCCGGATAATTCTGTTTTGGCCTGTTTAGCTTAATTACGCATCTGGTGTTAAGCGGAATCCGTTTTATGCTCTGTGCTGTTCCGCCTCCCAGATCAGTTCCTCAAGCATCTGATAGAGATGATCCGGCTCGACCGGCTTGGACAGATGGGCGTTCATCCCTGCCTGAAGAGAGAGCTGTACATCCTCGTCAAATGCGTTCGCTGTCATAGCGATAATCGGAACACGCTCCGCGTCTTCCCTGTCCAGTGCGCGTATGCGGCGGGTTGCCTCAAGGCCGTCCATCTCCGGCATGCGGATGTCCATAAGCACAGCGTCATATGTGCCCTCTGCACTCTTCTTAAACATCTCCACCGCTATCCTGCCGTTCTCCGCGTGGTCGGTCACAGCTTCTTTCATGGCGAGGAGCTGCTTCATGATCTCGGCGTTGATGATAATATCCTCCGCAAGAAGTATACGCCGTTCTTTCAGGTCAGCTCTCTGCTTCTCCCTGAACAGACTCATGTTGTTGCGGCGGGCAATACGTTCGAATTCATCAAGCACATTTGACGCGAACAGCGGCTTGGCAAGAAAGCTGTCAACGCCGATATGCAGCGCCTCATCCAATATCTCGTCCCAGCTGTACGCAGTCAGGATAATGACCGTTGTCTCGTTGTTGTAACGCTCCCTGACATGCCTGGCTGTCTCCACACCGTCCATATCCGGCATCTTCCAGTCCAGAAGCACCAGGTTGTAAGGCTCCATCTTCGTGTGGGCGACCTCAAGCATCTGCAAGGCTTCCGCCCCGCTCAGGCAGATGTCCGACTTGATCCCGGCATCATCGAGCACCATCCTCGCGTGCTCGGCGGCTATCTCTTCATCGTCCACAACCAGTACATGAAGATCACCGGGGTTGATATAGCTGTGGCCTGACATATGCTGAGAGCATTTCCTCATGGTTACTATAACGGTAAACATCGTTCCGGAGCCCTTTTCCGATTCTACGGAGATGGTTCCGTTCATCATCTCCACGATACTTTTGGTGATCGCCATCCCGAGTCCGGTACTGCCGTACTTGCTGTTGCGCGAGCCATCCTCCTGGGTGAAGCTGTCGAATACCTTCGGCAGAAAGTCCTTGCTCATGCCGATACCGGTATCCCTGATGGTAAACTTAAGCGATGCCTGGTTGTCAAACTCTCCCGTCTGCTCCACCGAGAACGTGATGCTTCCGGGTGACTCGGTGAACTTGACGGCATTTGACAGAATATTGATCAGCACCTGCTTGAGCTTCATATCGTCGCCGATGTAGAAATCATCAACATGCCCGTTTATGCGGCATTCGAAATGCAGTCCCTTGTCGCTGCACTGACTCATGACCATCGTATTGATCTGCTCGAGCATGGCGCTGAGCGAGAACTCCTCTTTCCTGAGCACAAAGCGGCCTGACTCGATGCGGCTCATGTCCAGAATGTCATTTATCAGTCCCAGCAGATGGCGCGCGCTTCCCCCGATCTTCTCAAGATACTCCCTGGTCTGGTGGGATATGTTCTCATCCTTGAGCGCTATACTGTCCATTCCGATGATGGCGTTCATCGGAGTGCGGATCTCATGACTCATATTGGAGAGGAAAGATGTCTTCGCCGCGTTGGCCTGCTCCGCGGCACGAAGAGCGTCAGCGAGAGCGGTATTGCGCTCCCTCTCTTCCCTGAGGACGTCCGTGATATCAGACTTCATGAGAAGATAGAACTTTGCCTCTTTATCCACCTGATAGAACGTGAACCGCTTGTAGAATACCTCTCCCGCGTCCTCGCAGGTCATATCAACCGTATATGTGTCACTGTGCTCAAGCTTCTGCACGACCGTGTCGGCGGACAGAGCCTCCCTGAGCTTATCAGGTTCATATACGGTGGACGCGGCGGCAGGTATGACCTGGCTGTTGATATACTCGGAGTAGACTCCGTCCCTCTCCTTCGGAAATATATTCCCGCGCTTGACATTGCTGCTGTCGCCGATTACTACGCCGTAATGGTCTCCCACTATATAGGCGACCATATCGTACTGCTGGGCAAGCACTCTCTGGTTCAGGACCTCAGTTACCTTCTCTGTATTGTATTCAGTCTCAACGCCGAAAGCGATCACATCACCGACTACTGGATCGATGGCAGCTGACCCGGAAAACTTCACGAAGCACTGACGTCCTGACGCCCTTTTGCAGTAGCCGACAAACATGGCAGGACCCATCCCCCTGTAATAGCGCTCGACCAGCCTGTCCAGACGGAAGATCTCATCATACCGCTCACTGTCGCCGGGCACAAGGAAGCTCTCCGAACGGATCTTCGCGCTGCCGGCAATCGAACCGCCCTTGTAGTCGCACGGGTAGAGATCACGCCCGCGCACCTCCTCGATCACTCCTGTCGTAATGTTCGTTCTGAAAACCGTCAGGCTGTCATCCGCCAGAGTGTTGAACTGGTCCATCATTCCCTCATAGACCTTCGACCGGCGGTGCATCTCCTCCTGAGCGTTATGCTTGTCCGTGATGTCTCCGATAAATACATAGAACACATCGCCAAAACCCGGAAGATGTGCCAAATGGCCATAATCATCCACCCACCGGATCGTCCCGTCCCTCCTGGCAATACGGTATTCAACATAATCAAGATTGTTGTTGTCGGGGTTGGCGATCTGCTTCTCTATGGATTCCTGTACCCTCTCATAGTCGTCTTTATATACCAGTCCGCGGAATGAATATCCGGTATGTTCCCTGAACTCTTCAGTAGTCTCACATCCAAACAGACGCAGGCAAACATTATTGACATAGATGATTCTCTGGCTCTCATCCGCCAGGTACACGAAGAAACCGCCCGGAACCTGCTCAGCCATCCACTTCAGGGCCGGCATGAGCTGGTCTTCCTCCAGAGTAATCTGATCGCGACCGTCATTCATAGTCGAATATGTCCTTTCATTTCTATGCCTTAAGTTTCAGGAAGCTCTCATATTCCGCGGCAGGCACGGGCTTTGAGAAAAAATATCCCTGAACCAGGTCACATCCCATCCTCTTCAGGGTCTTCATCTGTTCTTCTGTCTCCACACCCTCGGCTATGACCGGTACAGACAGATAATCGGCAATGTCGATTATCATTTCGATAAGGCGCATATCCCCTCCGTCCCTGAACGCGTTTCTTATAAATGTCATGTCCATCTTGAGGGCATCAATCGGAAGTGTCGAAATCATACTCAGAGACGAATAGCCTGTGCCGAAATCGTCCATCTCAATCCTGAACCCGAGATCACGCAGCCGGTTTACATTGCTGATGATCTGTGCTGAATCCTGCGTGTATGCAGACTCCGTGATCTCAAGAAGAAGTTCATCCGGGGTAAGGCCATACTCCTCAAGCAGAGTCTCGAAGGTCTGCGCCAGATTCGGGTCATGCATATCGACACGGGAGACGTTGACCGACACAGGAACGCAGACCCCCAGCCGTTTCTTCCAGTCAGCGATCATGGAAGATGCTTCTCTCCAGACATAGAGATCCAGCCGCTGGATAAGTCCATTCTCCTCAAAGAGCGGTATGAATTGGCCCGGGCTGATGAACCCCAGCTCCGGATGCACCCACCTTACCAGAGCCTCCGCGCTCGCAAGCCGCGGGACACTTGGCCTGATATCGAACTTGGGCTGGTAATAAACCATGAACTGGTGATTATCGATGGCGTCATGAAAGTCCTCAAGCAGTTTTTCCTCGTATATCTCTCTTTCATGCAGAGCCTTGTCATAGAGCGCGCAGGAACTCATATAGTTGCCGCGCACTGTATCCGCCGCCATCTTTGCGCGGTCGAACCGGCGTTCAAGCTCTATACCCTTATCCACATTGGCGTATATACCCATGCGCAGCCGCACGCGGCTGATGCTTGCGCCGCCGTCTGACAGGCCCGCATACACATTGTCGATGAGCGTCTGCCAGTTCCCGAGGTGAGGACAGTAGATAAGAAATGTATCCGCTTCTCTACGGCATGCGATACCGCCGGATTCACTAACGATCTCATACACCTTCCACCCGATACGGCGCAGTACTTCATCACCGTAGGCCTTTCCGTAACGCTCATTTATCAGGCGGAAGTGCTGGGCATCCAGTACGATGGCATCCATGTCAGCGTCATTGTTAAGCTGGTCAAGCTGACGGCAGTAACGGTAAAAATACTCTCTGTTGTAGAGTCCGGTGAGGCTGTCGCGCTCAGTTGACCGGATTATGTCTGTATCCTCAGAGAGCTCGATGATCCGCTTCACGCGGGCATGTATCACCTCCCGCACCGGATACGGCTTAGTGATAAAGTCCACGGCTCCCAGCTTCAGGCTCTCAACCTCAGCCTCGGCATCCGCCGTGAGGACAATAATCGGTATACGCCGGAATGCCTCATCCTCCTTCAGCTTCTCAATGACCTTGAAGCCATGCATGCCCGGCATCAGCAGATCAAGCAGAATCAGTGAAAACCCGCCATCATACTTTCTGACGGTATCCAGCGCGGTCTCGCCGTCAGGAGCTGTAATCACCTCATATTCATCCTCAAGAATCAGTTTCAGAAGCTCCCTGTTCATGATCTCGTCATCAACAATAAGCACCCGTCTTCTGCGGTTCGCGGCATACATCTCCTTATGGCTCTTAAACATCGTCCTCTTCCTCTTTCCCAAAACTCACATTCGGACGTATTATGTCTGTAACGCCTTACAAACACTTGTTTAATCGTAGCACACATTGATGTACCCTTGCAAGATTCAAGTCCGGCCCGGGCAGGCTGCCGCGCCGCCTTAAGAGACGGCCGCTTCCCGGGTGAGTTGATCTCGTGCGGCAGGAGCGAATCATAAAGGGCATTCGGCTTGACATGTATGAACATTTTGTTAGACTTTTATTGAAGCATTTTTCTCTGTAATTGTTTTCCATGTTTACAGAAGGTATTTGTGCCGCCGGATCATGGCCGGAAAGTCATATCTTCAGATCGGCGCGATGTGTATGGGAATCGCGGGTTCCGCCATCAATATGGATTTCTTCGAGGATTACCTCGGCATGCGCTGCGAATCGGTCGACGAGGTCGAGGTTCTGAGGCGCATCGAGCAGGAGATATATGATAAGGAAGAATATGAGAAGGCGCTAAACTGGGTGAAGCAGAACTGTCCTGAAGGCTTCGACAAGAATCCTGACTATGCGAAAAAGACCCGGGAGGAGAAAGACGCAGACTGGGAATTCTCAGTCAAATGCGCATGCATCATCAAGGATCTTCTGAACGGCAATCCGAATCTCCCCAGGGGGTGCGAGGAAGAATCGCTCGGGCACAACGCTATCGCGGGAGGCTTCCAGGGACAGAGGCAGTGGACCGACCGCTATCCGAATACTGACTTCGCCGAAGCAGTCCTCAACACATCATTCGACTGGAACGGTCCGCGCGAGCCATATGTTTTCTCGACGGAAAATGACACTCTGAACGGAGCCAGCATGCTGCTCCTCAAGCTTCTGACAAACCGTTCCCAGATGTTCGCAGATGTGCGCACCTGCTGGAGCGGAGCATCCGTAGAAAGAGTTACCGGGTATGAGCTGACAGGAAAGGCGAAGGAAGCCGACGGCTTCATCCACCTGATCAACTCCGGCGCCTGCTGCCTTGACGCGTGCGGAGAAGTCCGCGATGAGCATGGAGAGGCTGTCATCAAGCCGTTCTATGAGATGAGGGATCAGGATATTGACGCCTGCCTGAAAGCGACACAGTGGTGCGAAGCTGATCTTGGATACTTCCGCGGCGGCGGATACTCCTCCAGGTTCCTGACGCGGGCCGAGATGCCTGCCACCATGGCCCGTCTCAATATAGTCAAGGGTATAGGGCCCGTACTGCAGCTTGTCGAAGGCTGGACAGTACAGCTTCCTGATGATGTGTCTCACAAGATCTGGAAGCGTACTGATTACACCTGGCCGTGCACCTGGTTCGCGCCTCGCGTGACTGGGAACGGCGCATTTAAGAACGCGTATTCCGTCATGAATAACTGGGGCGCCAACCACGGAGCCATCTCATACGGGCACATAGGCGCCGATCTCATCACGCTGTGCTCCATGCTCCGCATCCCGGTGTGCATGCACAATGTTGACGATGAGCTTATCTTCCGCCCGGCCTCCTGGAACGCCTTCGGAATGGATAAAGAAGGCGCAGACTACAGAGCCTGCGCCGCGTACGGACCTCTCTACAGGAAGGCTTAACGCTCCTTCCCCTTGAGCTCCCCGATCCTTCCGAGGATCATCTTTTCATTGTACAGGAAGAACAGACAGGCTCCGATCAGGCAGGTGACAGTCGCGATAAGCGCGGTGTTCCTGTAGCTGGCCGGAGTCTTTGATACTGTCACGGATGTGAACACTACCATGGCCAGCGCCTGTCCCATCTTGAATGCAAATGTTCTCGCTGCGAAGAACATGCCGCTTCTGTCCTCTCCTGTCTCCAGACGGCTCAGCTCGGCCACATCGGCCACGCAGGCCTGAGGGAGGATACCAAGGATTGCCATCGGTATCGCCGCGCACACCGCGACAATGAATCCCCAGTACAGTCCCTGTCCGCAGATGAAAGTGATCAGAAACACGACAGCGTAGGCGAAGAATCCCGTGATGATAAGCTTCTTCTTTCCAAGCCTGGGGGCGAGCTTATTTACAGCCGGATACAGTATGACGCTGATGGCCGTCATGGTTGCCGTCAGGACGAAGGTCCACTTATCCTCTATACCCATGAGCTTCGTCTCGTAGAACGCAAGTCCTGTCTGGAACAGTGTGAGCGCGAAGAAATAGATCACGTCGCTGTAGACAAAACGGCGGAACTGCCCGTTCTGAAAGGTTCTGAGAAGAGAAGCAAAAGGTTTGGTCTGGCTCGGCTTGCTGTCTATGTAATCCCTCTCCTTAATATAGAACGATGGGATCAGCATAGCCGCGCAGGCTATTGTGCACATGATCGCCACCGCGAAGCGGATGGAGTTCTTCTGTCCGACAGCGCCCTCGAGCATGCCGGCTACGTTGGGGAGCATGAAAGACAGGCTCTGTCCTACGATGAATGTAAATGAAATATATGTGGAAACGTTGATCCTGTGCTCCTGTGTATCTCCAAGCTCGGCAATCAGAGCGTTATACGGCGTGCAGAAAATGGTCATAAAGAGATAGAAAACCATCAGCAGAGCGAAGAGTATCACATCGTTGACCACCACTGAGCCGGTCTGAGGAAGCACAAACAGCATGATCGTCACCAGCGCGAACGGAACCGCTATCGCGCGCATAAATGGAATCCTTCGTCCGCCCCTGTAATTGCTCCGGTCGGACCATCCCGCGATCAGCGGATCGGTAAGGGCGTCAAAGATACGCCCGACTGCCAGCACCAGGCCGAACAGAGTGAACTTGAACAGAATAGGGTTCTGTGTTATCCCCGAGGCGAATATACCTGTGTTCGGATTCTGCGCGTCCGGGCTTCCTGTGTAGTAATACACCATCCAGTTTGCCACGATTCCGGACAGAAGGCTCCACCCGAACTGTCCGATGGCAAATATCCAGAGAAGCTTGTTCGTAATGCTCTTTTTAGCTGCCATATGTTTAATGTGTCTCCTTTCAAAACCTCGCCGCGCATATTCCGCCCTTGTCCGCGGGTGATAAGCACTGCGGCTGAGCCGCTGTGTCTTATAGTCAGCGTCAAAAGAATTTTGACGCTGACTATATAGCCTACTGCAGGATGCGCCTAAACATGATTATACAAAAAGCATGGTAAAATGCAATCACAAAAGCGTATAATGCGCTTTTAGTGATATACTGTATATATCTTTATTAATCCTGTGTCATGAGTTTCTAATCTGTTTTTAATCTTACCTGAAAGCTCATTTAAGGGAAGGGCTGTATAGTGGGGACCATCAGATAAACACGCGGCAGACAGGCACTCAGAAGTCTCTGCGGAAAGCATACACAGGAAAGGAACAGATCATGGATAAATTAGAAAAAGTCGAAAAGCTCAGAGAACGCGCGGAAGTCAGCTATGAGGAGGCCCGTGAAGCACTGGAGAACAATAACTGGGATCTCCTGGACGCCATGGTAGCGCTTGAGAAGTCCGGAAAAACCAAAGGTCCGAATATGGGACAGTATTCCACCAGCTATGATCAGCAGGAAGAATACATCCCCGTAAAAGCCAAGGTTGAGGAACAGCAGAAATCAGAGCCCAGGCTCGGCAAGACCCTCGGTGATGCCTTCCGAAGCTTTATCCGCATCTGCAGGGATAATTCTTTCTGCGTCAGTCATAATGGCAATCAGATCATCCGCATCCCGCTGCTGGCAGCGGTCATTATCCTGATTCTTACATGGAGATTCACGATCCCGATCATGCTGATCGCCCTGCTCTTCGGCATACGGTATTCCTTTGAGGGTGCTGACAGCCTTGAAAAAGTCAATGCTTTCATGGATTCAGCCGGAAATGCGGCTCAGAACCTGAAGGATGACTTCATCAGCGCGCACAGCAGCAGCGAAAAAGGCGGCAGCGAAGACAGCCACTGAGGGAATGGAGATTACTATGAGCGCAAGAATCCTTGTTGTGGAAGATGAAGAGAAGCTCGCGCGCTTCGTCGAGCTCGAGCTTAAGCACGAAGGATATGAGGTCAGAACACAGGGCAGCGGACGCGCTGCCCTTGCCGAGGCCCTGGCAGGTACCTATGATCTCATACTTCTCGATATTATGCTGCCTGAGCTCAACGGGCTTGAGGTCCTGAGACGTCTGAATAAAGAGAAGCCTACCCCTGTGATCCTGCTGACTGCTCGTGACGCGGTCATGGACAAGGTCTCCGGGCTCGATGCGGGAGCCGTTGACTACGTCACCAAGCCCTTTGCGATTGAAGAGCTTCTGGCAAGAATCCGCGTGGCCCTCAAGCTGCACCCGGTTAATGCCCCCGGAGGAGCATCCGGCAATGCTCCTGCTCCGGTATCTGAAGGGCAGCTCCTCTGGGGCCCGCTCATACTTGACATCCCAAGACACAGGGTCACCATGGACGGACATGAGATATCCCTGACCAACCGTGAGTTTCTTATGCTGCAGACACTTCTTGAAAATACAGACATCGTCCTCTCACGCGACACTCTCCTTGAAAAGGTATGCGGCTATGAGTATGTCGGCGAGACCAATGTCATCGACGTATATATCCGCTATCTGAGATCCAAGATCGACGATGTCTTCTCCGTTAAGATGATCCGCACCGTACGCGGCGTGGGATATGTGATAAACGCATGGGAAAGCTGAATACAGAATACAAAAAGCTGAATAAAGAAGCGAAGAAGCTGAATAACGCAGGCCAGGACCAGTCCCGCAGGATGACGTCAATCACCAGGAAGCTTCACTTCAGCCTGATCCGCAGAAAGCTCGGGATCTGGCTCATTTGCGACCTGCTGCTCTTCCTGCTCTCATCAGCCGCCTTCTTATTCGGTCTGGAATACAGCTGTCTTTCCTCAATCCCCGAGTTTCGCAGTGTCTCACGTTCGTTGTTCATAGACAAGATCCAGAGGCATCTGTGGTACTCGATTAAAGACTCTGACCATAAGGTCCTTCTTGAGAAGGATATCACACAGATCCTGGTAATAATCACAGCAATCGTCGGCGCTGTCCTGGCTGTCCAGCTTGTGAGTGTCCTTCTGTCATATTACGGGGAAAACAAGCGGATCCGGAAAGTACTGAGGCCCATCAATGAGATCGCGCTCCGCGCTGATGAGCTCAGCCGTCTCTCATTTTCGGAGGACAAGTATCAGGTACTCGAAGAAGCGATAGAGCATATACGCCCCGGAGAGGAACATCCGCTCTCATTTCAGGACTCCGATCTTGTCGGCGTGGAAGCCGCGATTAACAACCTCCTGATCCGGATGCGTGACACCTACCGTCAGCAGGCCCGCTTTGTCAACGACGCCTCCCACGAGCTGCGCACACCTATAGCTGTCATCAAGGGGTACGCGAATATGCTTGACCGCTGGGGCAAGGAAGACGAAAAGATTCTGGACGAGTCTATCGGAGCTATTCAGAATGAAGCTGAGCACATGAACCACCTCGTGGAGCAGCTTCTCTTTCTGGCACGCGGCGACAGCGGAAAAACATCCGTCAGGCTGGAGGAAGTCAGCCTGACATCTATGATGCAGGAAGTATATGAAGAATCCTTCATGATCGATGAAGCCCACCCCTACCGCTTCCGTCCCCCGGACAGCCCGTTAACCATTCAGGCCGATGCCGCCCTCCTGAAGCAGGCGGTACGCATATTGATTGACAACGCCGCGAAGTATACAAATCCCGGAGACGAGATTCTTCTGGGCTGCGGTGCATCCGGCGAAGGAGATGTCTACATTCAGGTCCAGGATACTGGGATCGGGATGGAGGAAGCGGACGTGCAGCATATGTTCGAGCGCTTCTACCGCTCGGATGAAGTGCGCTCCTATCAGGGAACAGGGCTCGGATTATCCATCGCGAAATGGATCGTCGACAAACACGGCGGTCATTTTGAAATACTCTCACGCACAGGCCTGGGAACCAGGATAAGGGTCGTGCTGCCGGCATAGCAGGCGTTTTATTTTCCCTTATACTCCAGGCAAAAGAAAGGACTATACGATTAGTTTTTACGACCAATCCCCTCACGTCCTTTTGATGTACTGCGCGGTTGTAATGGTACGGTTCTTAAACAAATCCAATAATCTGGAGGCCGGGCCTGACGGAATATTGTCGCCGGATTCCCACTTCTCTACAGTCTTCTTTGAGACACCAAGACATTTGGCAAATGCCGGCTGACTTACGCCAAGCTCTCTCCGAATAGACTTTACTTCTGCAGCAGAATACGCTTTCACCGGGCTATACTCTACGACCGTCTTCCTTCCCTGAGGTTCTCCATACATTTGAACATCATGAAGATCCTCCAGCAGACCTTCCATCAGGCTCTCATACATTTTGCTCATACCGTTCACCTCTTTGCCTTAAACCGTTCCGCCTTAATACGAACGTCGATGCTGTTCGGTTTCATGCAGACGGAGCATAACCTGAACTTGTCGCCTTCTATCGGATTTCTGGAGACAGCAATCTCCCACGCAGGCTCATTCGGGAATCCCGCTTACGCTTCCGGGTCTTGTGGGTATTTCCTGCAGGGTTTCCCAGACGTGTTCATGATCCATATAACCCTTTTTTATCAGCAGCTTTTCAAACTCCTCAATGCAATGATTACAAAGCCTTTCGCTTTTTCCTTCGGCAAGGACGCTGTTTTCCTGCGGTATTCCCGAAAGCTTAATAACGAAACGGCCCTTTTTCCCAAGCGTTTGGGTTGCCTTCTCGATAAACCCTGCAACAT
>DFHY01000096.1:1717-4533 GCA_002371345.1 Lachnospiraceae bacterium UBA3711 | reverse complement strand
TCCCTCTGATCGTTCTTGTGCGTACAGAGGACACAGGAGAAGTTCTCCTTGCAGTCAAAGGGAATCCAGGCAAACTGTCCGCTGTGATCGTTTAGAAATCCGGGTGCCAGGCAGACACCTTTTCCCGCAGCAACATTGGTGAGGGTCGTGTCGTGGTCCGCGCTGTTGAAGTAGTCAATCCTGCCGGAGGAGATCAGTCGGTGCTGGACGGCCCGCAGCGCGTCGGGAGAGCCCCCGCCGACCATGAGGGTTCTGCCATAGAGATCCTCCTCACGGATCAGGTTTTTCTCAGCCAGCGGATCGTCCGTCTGTGCGATCAGGTAAATATGGCTCGTGTAGAGGTCATGTACGTTGATGCCCGGGATCTGCCTTGTCAGTTCCTTAAGGGTGAACAGAACGTCGGCCTCTTCCCGAAGGAATGTCTCTACGCCTTTGTCATACTGGAAGAGGGGGACGATCTGGACGTCCGGATGCGACTGCGCAAACAGCCGCATGGCTTCCGGCAGAAAGTGAACAGCCTGCCGGACCAGAAGGCTGATAGAAATGCTGTCTTTGTATTTAGCGCTGAAGTTCTGGCCCTGCTCAATGGCCCTCTTGAGGTCCTCGCGCATGCCGGAGAGGAATCCGACGAACTGGGTACCGGCAGGCGTCAGGGATGCGCCCTTACCGCTTCGCTCAAAGATGGCAAAGCCGACTTCCTCTTCCAGAAGGCGGATCTGATAGGAGAAGGACGGCTGGCTGACGAACAGGTTCTCGGCGGCACGGCTGAAGTTCAGCGTGCGGGCAAGTTCTATGCAGTAGTCAATCTGTTTGGTATTCATGTGCATTCACCTTCGGTATTTGGAATTCATGTCTTATTTATTATTTAAATATCAAATCAATTATAACGGCTTTCGATTGGATAATACAATAGAAGTGTGCAAAAATATATCCATCAGAAAGAGATTTAGAAACGGATGAGATGCGCAGCCCGGATACCGGGAAAGGAAGCCATAACCCGGATGCACCGGGCGTGGAGGAGATGCTTCGCGGCGCATTTGTGATTGAGGACTAAGGAGGAGTACCATGAAATCAATGAAAAAAGACGTAATGATCGTGACCGGCGCAGGGCAGATCGGCATGGCCCTGGCACGCAGGACCGGATTTGGAAAGAAGATCATCCTCGGCGATAAGAGCATGAAGAATGCGGAGGCTATCGCTGAGATCATGAATAATGCCGGATATGATGTGGTCCCTTTTGAGATGGACCTCTCTTCCAGGGACGATATTTTGGCAATCATTGCGAAAGCGCAGGAATACGGTGAGATCAAGTACCTGATCAATGCCGCAGGTGTGTCACCGTCCCAGGCTCCCATCGAGGCGATTCTGAAAGTAGATCTGTACGGAACGGCAGTCCTGCTGGAAGAGGTAGGAAAGGTGATTGCGGAAGGCGGCGCCGGCGTAACCATTTCCAGCCAGTCCGGATGGCGGATGCCGCAGCTGACTCCGGAAGAAGACCGTCAGCTTGCTATGACACCAACGGAAGAACTGCTTTCCCTGCCTCTTCTGCAGCCGGAGAACATCCGGGATACCCTGCATGCCTATCAGCTTGCCAAGCGCTGCAACGAAAAGCGGGTCATGTACGAGTGCATCCGCTAGGGTGAACGCGGCGCGAGACTCAATGACATTGCTCCCGGCATCATCGTGACGCCGCTTGCAGTGGATGAGTTCAATGGTCCGAGAGGCGATTTCTACAAAAACATGTTTGCCAAGTGCCCGGCCGGAAGACCCGGAACGGCAGATGAGATGGCAAATATCGCAGAGCTTCTGATGAGCGATGCAGGCGCCTTCATCACCGGTTCTACCTTTCTGGCGGACGGCGGGGCAACAGCGAGCTACTATTACGGACCGCTGCAGCCGTGATCACGGCAAAGGGTCTTATACAGCGATCAGAAACTGAAGGAAGCAGGTAATAATGCGGGTATTCCGCTGCCTGTTCAGGAAGAGACAAGAATATCTACGAACTTTATCAGATGATTTAGCTATAAAAAAATCAAATTAATTATAGCGTACTTCAATTGGATAATATAATAGAAGTGTGTAAAAATATAGACATCAGAAAGATAAACCACCAAGTCAGAAAAGAACATGCTTGCTAAACGGAGGAGACAGACATGGCAAAGACATTGATCGCATTTTTTTCAAGAGCAGATGAGAATTATTTTGGCGGCGCGATGCGCTATGTAAAGGTCGGCAACACGGAGATCGTAGTAGGGCTCATGAAGGAACTGATCGAAGCGGACAGCTTCAAGATTGAGATGAAGGATCCTTACTCACCGGTCTACATGACCTGCATCGAACAGGCTAAGAAAGATTTAAGGTCGGGAGCGCGCCCGGAACTGGTAAGTATGCCGGAGGGCATCGATGAGTACGACACCATCGTGCTTGCGTATCCCAACTACTGGGGAACGATGCCGATGGCAGTGGTCACATTCCTGGAGCACTTTGATTTTACAGGCAAGACGATCCTGCCCCTCTGCACGAACGAGGGCAGCGGCCTGGGATCCAGCGAGAGGGATATCAAAAAATACGCGCCCGGAGCTGTACTGAAGAAAGGCCTTTCTATTACCGGCAGTCAGGCAGCGAATTCTAAAGGCAGCGTTCAGCGCTGGTTTTCCGCAAACGGACTTATGTGAGAAGGATGATCATGAGAAAAGGAATTGCTTTATTTACAGCGGTAGTATTGATGCTTACGGGATGCGGAAGCTCCGCTGCTTCCCAGAATACTTCGGCAGCTGCGGAGCCCGCGAAGGAAGCGGCAGCAGAGACACAGGCAG
>DFHY01000096.1:559-1663 GCA_002371345.1 Lachnospiraceae bacterium UBA3711 | reverse complement strand
ACACAGGCAGAAGAGACAAAGACAGAAGAGACACAGGCAGCAGAGACTTCGGCAGAAAATACACAGACAGAAGAAGCTCAGAAAGAGGCAGTCAGCGCAGAGGATGACTCCGCAGCACAGGGTGAAGCTGCCGCAAATGCTGATAAAGCGGAAATAGGGAGCGCCTCCGACACACTGGTGATCTACTTCTCCCGGACCGGCGAGCAGTATACCGTCGGCGTGATCGAGAAGGGCAATACGGCGATCGTCGCGGAGATGATTGCGGAGCAGACCGGAGCGGATCTGTTCGAAGTGCTTCCCGCGGACGATCACTACCCGATGACCTATGATGCCCTGACAGAAGTGGCGAGAGCGGAACAGAACGATAACGCCAGACCTGCCTACAGCGGTGAACTTCCGGATCTTAGCGGTTACAGCACGGTATTCATCGGAGCACCTGTCTGGTGGGGCGACTGGCCGATGATCATGTACACGGTCTTTGAGAACAATGACTTCTCGGGCAAAAAACTGATTCCCTTCTCCACGCATGAAGGAAGCGGCCTGTCCGGTTTTGACGATAAGCTTAAGGGCGCCTGCCCGGATGCGGAAGTACTGAAAGGACTTGCGATTCGCGGAAACGACGCGCAGAACGCACAGGAGGAAGTGAAGAAATCCGTCGGCAGCTGGCTTACGGAGCTTGGGTTTTGAGATGGCAGAGAGAAATGACGAACAGCTGATCCGGGATGCATACATCCGGATGTATGAGGGCATGATCGCGAAGGATGAATCGGTCCTCAGGGAAGTTCTGGATGACAGCTTTGTCCTGGTGCATATGACCGGTATGAGGCAGCCCAAGGAAGAATTTATCAAGGCTGTTCTGAACGGGACGCTGAATTACTATTCCGCAGAGCACGAAAACATGCCGGTAGAGATCCGTGGAGACACGGCAGTATTGACCGGTCAGTCCTATGTGGCAGCGGCTGTTTTTGGCGGAGGAAGATCAAACTGGCACCTGCAGCAGAAATGCAGCCTGAAGAAGACAGGTAGCGCCTGGAAGATCACCCGGAGTGTCGCGAGTACATATTGATACGAGTACATATTGATAGAAGAACAGAAATGGAAACC
>DFHY01000096.1:0-499 GCA_002371345.1 Lachnospiraceae bacterium UBA3711 | reverse complement strand
AGAACAGAAATGGAAACCAGTAGATTCTTTCCCGAAATACACGGAAACTTCGGCTTTGGGTGCATGCGCCTGCCCATGAAGGGCGGCAGTGTGGACTATAAGGAGTTCTGTCGGATGGCGGATGCCTTTATCGAAGCCGGTTTCAACTATTTCGATACGGCGCACGGATATATCGGCGGGCTTTCGGAAACTGCGATCCGGGACTGTGTGGCAAAGCGCTATCCCAGAGAGAAATTCCTTCTGACCAACAAGCTGACGGCACCCTACTTCAATAAGCAGGAAGACATCCGTCCGTTTGTCGAAAGTCAGCTTAAGTTGTGTGGTGTTGACTATTTTGACTTTTATCTGATGCACGCCCAGGACAGGAACAATTATCAGAAATACAAGCGCTGCCGGGCTTATGAGACCTGCTATGCGCTGAAGCAGGAAGGCCTGATTCGTCATTTCGGAATCTCCTTCCATGACAAGTCGGATGTCCTGGACATGATTCTGACGGAGC
>DFHY01000100.1 GCA_002371345.1 Lachnospiraceae bacterium UBA3711 | reverse complement strand
GGACCTGATAACCCTGCGCGAAGCATGTCAGAAGGCCCTGTCGCTTGAGACAAAAAAGATTCTGGTCTGCGGAGGCACGGGCTGTGTTGCCGGCGGTTCACTGGACATCTATGACCGTCTGAAAGAACTGATGGAGGGACGCGGCATCCCGGTGGATGTCGAGCTCGCCGACGAGCCTCATGGAGATGTAGTCGGAATAAAGAGAAGCGGATGCCATGGCTTCTGCGAGATGGGGCCTCTTGTGCGTATAGAGCCGCAGGGATGGCTGTATACCAGGGTGAAGCTGGAGGACTGCGAGGAGATCGTCGAGAAGACTATTCTCGGAGGAGAATGTGTCGAACGCCTTGCTTATACCCAGAACGGCGAGATATACCGCAGGCAGGAGGAGATTCCGTTCTATGCCAGACAGCATCGTGTGGTTCTGGAACACTGCGGCCATATCAATGCTCTCTCGATTCGTGAATATCTTGCTGTGGGCGGATATCTTGCGCTGGAGAAATCACTCTTTGATATGACTCAGGACGAGATCCTGAACGAAGTTGAAGAATCCAACCTGCGGGGCAGGGGCGGCGGCGGGTTCCCGGCAGGCCGCAAGTGGAAGTCATGCGCCCGTCAGAAGGAGACTCCGCGATATATCGTCTGCAATGGTGATGAGGGAGACCCCGGAGCGTTCATGGACCGCTCAATCATGGAGGGCGATCCGCACAGGCTTATCGAGGGAATGATCGTCGCGGGAATCGCGATCGGTTCAACGGAAGGGTATATCTACGTCCGCGCGGAATATCCTCTCGCTGTGGACAGACTTCGCGTGGCTATAGCGCAGGCTGAGGAGATCGGCCTTCTGGGCGACGACATCCTGGGCACAGGTTTCTCGTTCCATATGCACATTAACCGCGGCGCCGGAGCGTTTGTCTGCGGTGAGGGCTCGGCCCTTACGGCCTCCATCGAGGGTAAGCGAGGCATGCCGCGAGTCAAGCCGCCGCGCACAGTGGAGCATGGACTCTTCAACAAGCCTACTAACCTGAATAATGTCGAAACCTATGCCAATGTCCCAATGATTATCAATGAGGGCGCGGCATGGTATAAGTCGATCGGTCCCGAGAACAGCCCGGGAACCAAGGCTTTCGCTCTCACGGGCAACATCAATAACACCGGCCTTATAGAGGTTCCGATGGGAACCACGCTGCGTGAAGTTATATTTGACATCGGCGGCGGCATGAGGGGCGGCGGAAAGTTCAAGGCCGTGCAGATCGGCGGCCCGTCCGGCGGGTGCCTGACGGAGAAGGAGCTGGATATTCCTCTTGACTTCGACAGCCTGAAAAAGGTTGGGGCCATGATCGGCTCCGGAGGACTTGTGGTAATGGACGACAAAACCTGCATGGTTGAGGTTGCCCGGTTCTTCATGAACTTTACCCAGAATGAATCCTGCGGAAAATGTGTACCGTGCAGAGAGGGCACGAAGCGGATGCTTGAGATTCTGGAGCGCATAGTCGCGGGCCAGGGAAGAGACGGCGACATAGAGCTTCTCGAGGAACTGTCCGACACTATCTCCAATACCGCGCTCTGCGGGCTCGGTAAGACCGCCCCGTCCCCGGTGCTCAGTACCATCCAGAATTTCCGTGAGGAATATGAGGCCCACATATATGAGAAGCGCTGTCCGGCAGGCGCCTGCGCAAAGCTGCGCCGGTTTGTGATCGACGCGGACAAGTGCAGGGGATGCAGCAAATGCGCGAGAAACTGCCCGGTGAACGCCATTCAGGGAGTGGTTAAGCAGCCGTTTGTCATTGATCAGGACAAGTGTATCAAGTGCGGCGCGTGTAAGACCAACTGCAAGTTTGACGCTGTGAAGGAGGAAGCATAATGATGCAGATGAAAAACATGATGACGGTAGATGGTGTGCCGGTGCTGATCGAGGGCGAGCGCAACCTGCTGGAGGTCATCAGCAAGGTAGGTACTATCATGCCTGTATTCTGCTACCACAGCTACCTTTCTATATACGGCGCATGCCGCATGTGCATGGTGGAAGATGAGCGGGGGCGTCTGCTCGCGGCATGTTCAACGCTGCCGCAGGTGGGCATGAGCATAAAGACAAACACGGGAAGGCTTCGCCGTTACAGGAAGAATATTCTTGAGCTTCTGCTGGCTGAGCATTGCCGTGACTGCACCACCTGCAGCCATTCGGGGAACTGCAAGCTGCAGACTCTGGCGAATCAGTTCGGTATCCATGACATCCGTTTCCCGAGAAACCGGGCGAACATGCCTCAGGATGATTCCTCTCCGTGCATAGTCAGGGATCCGGGCAAATGCATACTGTGCGGCGACTGTGTGCGTGAATGCAACGAGGTGCAGAATGTGGGAGCCATTGACTTCGCGCATCGCGGAAGCAATGCTGTAATCGCGACGGCGTTCAACGTGCCTCTGTCGGAATCACCGTGTGTGGGCTGCGGACAGTGTGCGGTGGCATGTCCCACAGGCGCGATTATAGTAAGAGATGACAGCTCAAGGGTATGGGACAGAATCGACGATCCGGAGACATTTGTAACCTGTGAGATCGCTCCGGCAGTACGTGTAGGTATCGGTGAACAGCTTGGTCTGGGAGACGGAGACAACGCCATGGGCCTTATAGTGGCGGCGCTGCATCGTATGGGCTTTGATGAGGTATACGATACATCAACCGGAGCAGACCTTACTGTAATAGAAGAAGCAAATGAGTTCACGGAACGTTTGCAGAAAGGAGGGACACTTCCGTTATTTACCTCATGCTGCCCTGCATGGGTGCAGTATGTGGAGAAGAAATACCCGCAGTTCCTGCCGAACGTATCCACCTGCAGAAGCCCGATGAGTATGTTCTCGGCAGTCATCAAGGCCTACTACAAGGACAATCTTCCCGAAGGAAAGAAGAAGCACTATCACGTCGCCCTGATGCCGTGCACTGCCAAGAAGTTCGAGGCAAAGCGCGATGAATTCAGGACTGACCGGGGGCCGGGGACCGATGATGTGGTTACCACTCAGGAGCTCATAAAGATGATCAGAGAATCCGGCATCGTGTTCACTGAGCTTCAGCCGGAGAGCGTGGATGTTCCGTTCGGCACTATGTCGGGCGCGGGAATAATATTCGGCGTCAGCGGCGGTGTGACAGAGGCGGTGCTGCGCAAGATCGCGGCGGACAACAGCCGGACAACACTTGCGCAGATCAGCTATACCGGCGTGCGCGGAATGGACAGCGTGAAAGAGGCATCTATCCCGTATGAAGGCAGAGAACTGAAGATAGCTGTCGTCAGCGGCCTCAGCAATGCCGCGAAGCTGATGGACAAGCTCAGCGCGGGCGAGGCGCATTATGATCTCGTGGAAGTCATGGCATGTCCCGGCGGCTGCGTGAGCGGAGCGGGTCAGCCATACATCTCGCAGCGTCATCGCGTGAAGAGAGGCGAAGGCCTGTATCGTGCCGACAATGTCAGTGCTATCAAACGCAGCCAGGATAATCCTCTGATGAAGGAACTGTACGCGGGATTTCTTAAGGGCAGGGAGCATGAGCTTCTGCATGTGGATTACACCTCAAATAAAAAAGTGAAAGGATGAATTATCAATATGGCAGAGAAGAAAACGGAGCAAGCAATGACTGCCGTGGAGAAACTGGAAAAGCAGCTTAAGACCATGCGTTCAGCCCAGCGGAAGTTCGGCAAATACACGCAGGAAGAGGTTGACAGGATCTTCAAGGCTGCGGCCATGGCAGCGAACAAGGCAAGGATTCCTCTGGCGAAGATGGCCGTGGAGGAAACCGGGATGGGCGTTGTGGAGGACAAGGTAATCAAGAACCACTACGCCGCCGAGTATATCTACAATACCTACCGCAGCGCGAAAACCTGCGGTGTGATCGAAGAGGATGCGGCGTTTGGTATAAAGAAGGTTGCTGAGCCGATAGGCCTTGTCGCGGCGGTTATCCCGACCACCAACCCGACGTCAACGGCTATCTTCAAGACACTGATATGCCTGAAGACACGCAACGCCATCATCATCAGCCCGCACCCGAGGGCAAAGAAGAGCACCATTGAAGCTGCCCGCATCGTCTATGAGGCGGCTGTTGAGGCCGGTGCGCCGAAGGACATCATCGGATGGATCGATGAGCCGTCGCTTGAACTCACCAACAAGGTTATGGCTGAGGCTGACATCATACTCGCCACAGGCGGACCGGGTATGGTGCGTGCCGCGTATTCGTCAGGCAAGCCGGCCCTGGGCGTCGGTGCCGGAAATGTACCGGCAATCATCGACAGCACTGCCGATATCAAGCTTGCGGTCAACTCAATCATTCACTCCAAGACATTTGACAATGGCATGATCTGCGCTTCCGAGCAGTCGGTCACGGCCATCGCTGATATCTACGACGAGGTCAAGGCTGAGTTTGAGCGCCGCGGATGCTACTTCCTGAAGGATGACGAGATCAAGAAGGTCGGAAGCACCGTGATTATCAACGGCGGCGTGAACGCGAAGGTCGTCGGACAGAGCGCCTTCAAGATCGCTGAGATGGCGGGAGTAAAGGTTCCGGAGAAGACAAAGATACTGATCGGCGAGGTTGAGAGCACGAGCATCTCCGAGCCGTTCGCTCACGAGAAGCTGTCTCCTGTTCTGGCTATGTATAAGGCAGCGGATTTCAAGGACGCTCTCAAGAAGTCCGAGCAGCTCCTTATGGACGGCGGTCCGGGCCACACGGCATCGCTCTTTATCGATACGACAGAGAAGGAGAAGATGGCTGAGCACGCGAGACGGATGCACGCGTGCAGGATCGTTGTAAACAGCCCGTCAAGCCAGGGCGGAATCGGTGACATCTACAACTTCAGGCTTACGCCTTCACTGACTCTGGGCTGTGGTTCATGGGGCGGAAACTCCGTATCCCACAACGTTGGCGCGTTTGATCTTCTGAATATCAAGACTGTAGCGGAGAGGAGAGAGAATATGCTTTGGCTGCGGCTGCCTGAAAAGGTATACTTCAAGCGGGGCTGCATGCCTGTGGCCCTGGACGAGCTGGGAACAGTGATGCACAAGAAGAAGGCGTTTATCGTCACAGATACATTCCTGTATAAGAACGGCTATGTGAAGCCCATTGAGGATAAGCTCAATGAGATGAACATCCAGCACAGCTGTTTCTGGGATGTGGCTCCGGACCCGACGCTCCAGTGCGCGCTGGAGGGCGTGAAGCAGATGCGCGCCTTCGAGCCGGATGTGATCATCGCCCTTGGCGGCGGCTCTGCCATGGACGCCGCAAAGATCATGTGGGTGCTGTATGAGTATCCGGACGCAAGCTTCGAGGATATGGCCATGGACTTCATGGACATCAGGAAGCGTATCTACACTTATCCGGAGATGGGCAAGAAGGCTTACTTCGTAGCTATCCCGACATCTTCCGGTACGGGCAGCGAAGTGACGCCGTTTGCCATTATCACCGACGCGGAGACAGGTACAAAATGGCCGCTGGCGGACTACGAGCTTATGCCGGATATGGCGATAGTCGATGTTGACAATATGATGAACCAGCCCAAGGGCCTCACAAGCGCCTCAGGCATTGACGTTATGACCCACGCTCTGGAGGCTTATGTCTCGGTGATGGCAAGCGACATGACAGACGGTATTGCGCTCAAGGCCACGAAGCTTGTATTCGACAATCTTCCTGACGCCTACAACCTCGGCGCGAAGGCTCCGAAGGCACGCGAGCACATGGCAATGGCGTCCACACTGGCGGGTGAAGCATTTGCAAACGCGTTCCTGGGCGTGAACCATTCGATGGCTCATAAGCTTGGCGCGTATCATCATATTCCACACGGCGTTGCCAACGCCCTGGTGCTGTGCTATGTCATGCGCTACAACGCCAGCGAGACGCCGACCAAGATGGGTACGTTCCCGCAGTACGAGTATCCTCATACTCTTGCGCGTTACTGTGATGTGGCAAGATACAACGGAATTGTCGGAAAGGACGATAAAGAAACCTTCGATATGCTGATCGACAAGCTGGAAGAGCTTAAGAAGACTATCGGCATCCCCTCATCCATCAAGGATTTCGGCGTCAAGGAGGAAGACTTCCTGGCAACGCTCGACGAGATGACCGAGAATGCATTCAACGACCAGTGTACCGGCGCGAACCCGAGATATCCGCTGATGAGCGAGATCAGACAGCTGTACCTGCTGGCCTACTACGGTGAGCCGACAAAGGAAGCGGAGAAGATTTGATCTGAAAGGAAGGGATATAGATGTCAGACAGAGTTATATTGGAACAGGCCGCCAACAAGACGGTCTATCGGGAAGGCAACCGTATAGTCAAGGAGTTCACCGCTTCACATCCGATGTCAGCCGTGCTGAATGAAGCCTACATCCATGCCTGTGTGGAGGATGCCGGCGTTCCGGTGCCGAAGCTTCTGGGAGTAATGCCGTCTGAAAACGGCGGCTGGAGCATCTCAATGGAGTATGTCTCCGGGAAAACGCTGGATGAACTGATGGATGAGCATCCCGATAAGATAGATGAATATATGGAAAAACTGGTGGAAATACAGCTGGAGACCGGAGCGTACCGTGTTCCGAATCTTCGCAATACCCGCCAGAAGATGGCTGACGCGATCCGGACTCTTACGGAGATCGACGCCAGCACACGTTTCGAGCTGATGCAGCGCATCCACGGCATGGCCCAGCACTCAAAGCTGTGCCATGGAGACCTTGTGCCCTCAAATATCGTACTCCGTGAGGACGGAAGCTACTGCATACTTGACTGGGCGCATGCCAGCGCCGGCAACGCCGGGGCGGACGCCGCGATCACATACCTGCGCTTCTCCCTGGATAAGCCTGAGCTGGCGGAGAAGTATCTGCGCCTGTTCTGCAGTAAGGCGGATATGGCTATCCAGTATGTGCAGACCTGGATGCCTGTCGTAGCTGCGCAGCAGCTGACGAAGCACAGGGAAACCGAGCGCGCTCTGCTCGAGAAGTGGATCAGCGTGGCTGAATATCAATAAACAGGTATCAATAATGTTTCACCCCGGTAAACCGGGTAGATAGAAGGAGGCAACTATATGGATCTCAAGTTGAAGGACAAGGTAGTACTGGTCACCGGCGGCACCGGCGGCATCGGCACGGCTATCGTCAAGGGCTATCTGGCGGAAGGCGCGAAAGTGGCTTTCTCGTCTACCAGCCAGGCGAAGATCGATGCTTTGCTGCCGACACTGGACGCTTCTGACGGCCAGGTCGCGGGCTTTGTCGCTGACATGAATGTGGAAGAGGATATCAGGGCCTTTGTCGAGAACGCCAAGGCAAAGTTCGGCACTATTGATATCGTCATCCCCAATGCCGGGTATGAGGGCAAGGCCCATCCTGTCCAGGACATGACCCTGGAGCTGTTTCAGAAGACCTATATGCTCAACGTATTCTCAGTAATGCTTCTGATGAAGTACGCCGCGCCTACGCTGATCGAGAAGAAGAGCGGCTCCGTAGTAGTAGTTGCCTCAGCGGCGGCATATGAGCCGACTGCCGGTAACAGTGCCTATGTGTCCAGCAAGTATGCTGTGGCAGGCCTGACGAAGTGCGTAGCGCTGGAGCTCGGCCCGAACGGCATCCACGTTAACTATGTGTGCCCGGGTCCGGTTGACACGCCTATGATGCTTCGCATTGAGAAAGACTTCTTCGGCGACAGCATGACCCATGAGGAAGCCATGGCTATGCTTGCGGGCAATTATGCGATGGATAAGAGATATGCCAAGCCGGAGGAAGTGGCAAACGCAGTGCTGTACCTGTCGAGCGAGGTAGCGGCCCACACCGCGGGTATGGGCATGCATGTCGATTCCAAAGTATCTGCGCCGAATTAATCGCACTTTGAACTTACAGGCGTTTCCTTATCTGAAACGCGTGCATGAGAAAACGGGGAGCGTTCAGGGATAACCTGGCTCTCCGTTTTTTCAGTGCGCCCGGCGGGCGCA
>DFHY01000012.1:4087-7132 GCA_002371345.1 Lachnospiraceae bacterium UBA3711 | reverse complement strand
CAGCGCATGAAAAGCGGGAGGCAGCTGTCACACAGACAGTCCTGCCTCCCGCCGCTGATTCGTATGTAGGAATTACTTAAGGGTAACCTTCGCTCCCTGCTCTTCCAGCTTAGCCTTCAGCTCATCAGCCTCAGCCTTGGAGACCTGCTCCTTGACGATCTTCGGAGCGTTGTCAACGACTTCCTTGGCTTCCTTCAGACCCAGACCAGTCGCCTCGCGGACAACCTTGATGACCTTGACCTTGTTCGGTCCGATCTCAGTCAGCTCAACATCAAACTCGGTCTTCTCTTCCGCTTCCTCAGCCGCAGCTGCCGGACCTGCAACAACAACACCCGCCGCAGCGGAAACACCGAACTCTTCCTCACAAGCCTTTACGAGCTCGTTGAGTTCCATAACGCTAAGTTCCTTGATCGCCTCGATAAACTCGGCAGTAGTAAGCTTTGCCATGATTATGATTCCTCCTGTATTATTCCTAAAGTTATTATCTTCTGATAAAACATCCGACCTGGCAACCGGAGCATATCCGGTAAGCGCCCTGTCTTACTCTGCCGCCGGAGCTTCCTCAGCCGCAGCCGCGGACGGATCCTTCTCGGCGATCTGCTTGATAACTCTCGCGAAGTTCGCAACCGGACTCTGCATAGATCCAAGCAGTCTTCCAAGCAGCACATCCCTGCCCGGGATATCCGCCAGTGTCTGAACCTGCGCCTCATCGTAGTACTTGCCCTCGATGACGCCTCCCATCATGTGGATGGTAGGGTTAGCCTTGAGATGCTTCTTGATGATGCGTGCCGGAGCCGTCGCGTCATCCTTGGAGATCGCGATAGCGTTCGCCCCGTGAAGGTGCGGGCACAGCGCCTCGAATTCCGTTCCCTTGAAAGCGAAATTCATCATGGTGTTCTTGTATACCTTGTATACGATGCCCGCCTCACGCAGCTCCTTACGAAGCGCGGTATCGCCGGCAACTGTGATGCCAAGATAATTAACAAGGACCACCGCATCCGCGTCTTTGACATTTGCTGAGATCTCATCTACGATCGGCTGCTTAAGTTCCACTTTTGCCATAACCATTACCTCCTTATAGATTTTGTAATGACCGCAAAAGAAAGAAAAAGAAAAAAGCGTCTTTCCATGCCGCAAGCAGGAAGACGCGATCATTCAACATTGAATTCACACTTCCTCGGCAGGCGTGCATGCATTATACCCAATCGGGAACCTGCTGTCTTCGGCAGTCATCCTCGGTACTCTATCACGCCGCAATCACTGTGTCAAGCTTCTTTTTACGAAATGGACGCGTCAGATGTAAGAGTTCGTTACTATTCACGGTCTCTTACACGCAAGCGTGACGAGCCAGGATTCGGCCTCAGAGCGGCCGTGAATAGTAACAAGAGTTCAGATTACCGGTGATGTGTGAAGAGATATAGATAAACCCCCTGCGCGTCCGGCGCAGGGGGCTGTGTTAAGCGTATAGTATGGAAATGCTTCTGCGATGATTATCATCTGCTCCGCGGATTCCGCATCATGCGGGCCGCCTGTTGTCAATCATTCCGCGCCTTGCGGGCGATAACCCGCGGACGCGGTGCGCGCGGCTCCTTAACCAAACTTGGCCGGGTTAAGCTTCACGCCAGGACCCATGGTCGGAGCGATGACAACGCTCTTGAGGAACGTTCCCTTCAGAGCGGCGGGTCTTGCCTTAACGATCGCGTCTGCCAGCGTCTGGAAGTTCTCGGTAAGCTGCTCCTCTGTGAAAGAAGCCTTTCCGATCGGCACATGTATGATATTGGACTTGTCCAGTCTGTACTCAACCTTACCGGCTTTGATATCGGCAATGGCCTTGGCTACGTCCATCGTAACCGTACCTGCCTTCGGGTTCGGCATCAGGCCTTTCGGACCAAGCACACGTCCCAGACGTCCGACGACGCCCATCATATCCGGGGTAGCAACTACAACATCAAAATCAAGCCATCCTTCATTCTGGATCTTCGGGATAAGCTCATCGCCGCCGACATAGTCAGCTCCGGCTTCCTTCGCCTCGTCAACCTTCTGGTTCTTGGCAAACACCAGAACACGGACGGATCTGCCGGTTCCGTGAGGAAGGACGACCGCGCCGCGGATCTGCTGGTCCGCATGACGTCCGTCACAGCCTGTGCGGAAATGAGCCTCGATGGTCTCATCAAACTTCGCGAAAGCGGTCTTCTTCACAAGAGCGACTGCTTCATCTGTCTCATAGAGCCGTGAGCGGTCAACCAGCTTCGCGGCTTCCTGATATTTCTTTCCTCTCTTCATGTTTTACCTCCTGGTGGTAATAGCGGGATGCAACCCTCCCACTTGCTTAGAATTCATCAGTCCTCGACAACAATGCCCATGGAGCGGGCGGTTCCCGCTATCATGCTCATTGCGGCCTCAATGGATCCCGCGTTGAGATCCGGCATCTTCATCTCAGCGATCTCGCGGATCTTATCCTTGGAGATCGTCGCGACCTTTTCCTTATTCGGAACGCCCGAAGCCTTTGCCAGGCTGCATGCTTTCTTCAGAAGTACTGCTGCAGGCGGAGTCTTCGTAATGAAGCTGAAGGAACGGTCAGCATAGACGGTAATAACGACCGGGATGATCAGATCGCCCTTGTCAGCGGTTCTCGCGTTGAACTCCTTAGTGAACTGCACGATATTGACACCGTGCTGGCCAAGTGCCGGTCCTACCGGAGGAGCCGGGGTGGCCTTGCCTGCCGGGATCTGCAGCTTTATATAGCCTGTAACTTTCTTTGCCATGATTATGCCTCCTTGTGGTTCTGGCGGGAATTCCCTCCCACACTCAATTCATTTTAGCGACATCTGCGAAGTCCATGCTGACCGGTGCGCCATTCATGAACTCTGGGATGCTGATCTTCACAGTCCTTCTGGATTCATCAATCTCACGGACCTCTCCGATCGTATTGACCCAGACACCGTTCGTAACGCGGACGGAATCGCCGACCTCGAAGTCGACCTCAGTCACAGGTGCCTTGACTCCGAGATTCATCATCTCATCCTCGCTGAGTGGGACCGGCTT
>DFHY01000012.1:0-3946 GCA_002371345.1 Lachnospiraceae bacterium UBA3711 | reverse complement strand
AAGACATAACCCGGGAAAAGCTTCTTGTTCACCATCTTCGCCTGCGCCGGCTTCTTCGGCTTCGGCGGTATGCGCTCTCCCTCTTCGGTATACTGCACCTGATCAGAATCCTCATTCTCGCTCTTTCTGACCTCGAGCACCTCCTGAGTCGGTACTCTTACCTCGAGGATCTGATCCTCCAGATGTCTGTTCTTGATCGTCTTATCCAGATTTGCCTTCACCTTGTTCTCATATCCGGAATAGGTGTGGCAGACGTACCAATATGCCTGTGCCATGAAAATCTATCTCCCTGTCTTTCCCTGCCTGTATCAGTCTTCTCAGAACAGTCCAAGCAGCAGATCGATGCCGTTCTGGATCAGGAAGTCCAGAATTGCGATGATGACTCCGAGGACGATCGAAACGATCGCGACCGTGCCGGTCTTTTTTGCCAGATCATCTCTGGTCGGCCAGATGATCTTGCGCCATTCAGCCTTGACGCCTTCCCACCAGGTCCTGGTCTTTGAAACCTGCTGTTTATCTGCCATGATTCTTACCTCTCGTCACCCGTTACTTTGTTTCCTTGTGCATCGTATGCTTCTTGCAGAACGGGCAATACTTTCTGACTTCCATCCTCTCGGGATGGTTCTTCTTTTCCTTTGTCAGGTTGTAGTTCCTGTGCTTGCATTCCGTGCACGCCAGCGTGATTCGTGTACGCAAAACTTCCACCTCGCCTTTCTATAAATGTCGCAGAAGGCAGCCGCTTAACACTGCCGTCCGGATACCTCAGGGCACACTCCCAGAGGGACCCGTTTTTCCATACGCCCGCCAATTATAGCACCGCCCTAATATATGAGTCAAGGAAGAAATCATACTCACATTCATTTTATAAAGATATACAAAACCGCCTTTCTCTAATGGTACTCGATGCTCATAAGAGTCAGGCCTTCAGGCCTGGCAGTATCGCCCGCCCTGGAGCGGTCCTTTGCCTCCAGGATCTCCTTCATCTCCTCAACCTCTATCAGGCCTCCGCCGACCTGGAACAGAGTTCCGACTATTATCCTCACCATGTTGTAGAGGAAGCCGTTCCCAGAGATCATGACCGTGATCATGTCGCCGTTCCGGGTAACGTCACAGCTGTATACGGTTCTGACATGATTCGGCCGGTCCGGCTTCGCTGTGCAGAACGAGCTGAAGTCATGCTCGCCCACCAGATACTGCGCAGCCCTGTTCATTTTCTCTTCGTCAAGAGCGTAGTAATAATATGTGGAATACCTCGATACGAGCGGATTCGGTATGCGCCTGTTCCATATCTGATAGCGGTATGTCTTTGTAGTATCACAGAATCTGGGGTGAAAGCTGTCGCTCACGCGGACCGACTCCTGCACCCTGATATCCGGAGGAAGATAAGTATTCACAGCCAGCGCAATCTTCTCAATAGGCATACGCGCTGTCGTGTCAAAAACAGCCACATTTCCCATGGCGTGCACACCGGCGTCAGTCCGGCTGGCGCCAAGCACATGGATCTCCTCGCGAAGCAGGGCGGACAGGTTCCGGTTCAGCTGTGCCTCGATCGTGTCGCCCTCCGGCTGGATCTGCCACCCATGATAATTGGTCCCGTCATACGCCACTGTCAGCTTGACTCTTCTTTTCATCTGCCCTCCACTCATCACGGCCCGGTCCCCGCCGCAGTACCATAAAGCGCGAAATAAGGATTAATCAGCGTTTCCTTAGCCCTATAATGTCAGGAACGGGAGACTGATCTTCACATATCTCCACATCAGGAACATTACGATCACATATCCCGCTATAATTATATATGCGATGTGATCTCTCCTCTTATAAATAAGGGGCTTCATCTTAGTGCGTCCTTCTCCGCCATGATATCCTCTAGCTTCCATAGCAAGGGCGAGGTCATTTGCCCGCCGGAAAGCTGATACAAACAGAGGCACCAGGAGCGGGATCATCGCTTTTGCGCGGCGGATCAGCCCTCCCGTTTTGAAGTCGGCGCCTCTTGAGAGCTGTGCGCTCATGATCCTGTTCGCCTCATCCATAAGAATCGGAATGAATCGAAGGGCGATGCTCATCATCATCGCTATCTCATGGACCGGTATATGGATCCTGTTCATCCAGCGAAGCCCTGTCTCAAGGCCGTCGGTCAGCTGGTTCGGAGTGGTAGTCAGTGTCATGATGCTGGATCCGATTATCAGATAACTCAGCCTGAATGCCATATGAATCGCCATCTCCACGCCCTGGCGCGTAATCTGCAGCTTCCATATCCTTACTATTGGGTCGCCGGGTGTCAGGAACATGTTGAAAAGTGCCGTGATGATCATGAGCAGAAATATAGTCCTGAGCCCGCGCAGTATAAACCCCGGCGGAACCGCTGATATCACAATCACAGCTATAAGTGCCGCTGTCGCCGTCATATATGAAGAGATGGAGCTGAACGCAAACAGGCTGACGATGAACGCGAGCGTTCCCGTCAGCTTAACACGCGGATCCAGTCTGTGCAGGATCGACGTTCCAGGATAATATTGGCCTAATGTTATATCCCTCAGCATTTATTCTACCTGCGCCGCCCCGCTGCCGGCGGCGCGTCTTCTCTTCAGCTCGGCCGCTATCTCATCGGCGGCGGATTCAATAGTTGTAACAGATCTGTCCACATTCCAGCCTCTCTCACAAAGCGCCGCCATCACATATGAAACCTGAGGCGCGGCGAGCCCGATCTCCTCAAGCTCACGAACGTGGACAAAGACCTCTGACGGCTCCCCGTCCCACACGATCTTTCCCTCGTCCATCACAACGATCCGGTCCGCATAGTCCGCCACATCCTCCATGCTGTGGGAGACGAGCACTATGGTAATGTGCCGCTCGTCATGGAGTTTTTTAAGAAGGCGCAGGATTTCGCCGCGTCCCTCGGGATCCATACCGGCTGTGGGCTCATCCAGCACCAGAACCTCCGGATTCATGGCAAGTATCCCGGCAATGGCGGCCCTTCGCTTCTGGCCGCCTGACAGCTCGAACGGACTCCTTTTCTCGTAGCTCTCATCAAGGCCCACCGAGCGCATAGCGTCCCTCGCCCTGCGGAGCACTTCATCCTCCGGCAGTTTCTGATTCTTTGGGCCAAATGAGACATCCTTCAGGACGTCTGATTCAAACAGCTGATACTCCGGATACTGAAACACCAGTCCGACCCTGCATCGGAGCTCCCTCAGCGGATATTCCTGCGCAGTGATATCAGCTCCGTCGGCAAGGAGTTTTCCCTCTGACGGCAGGAGCAGTCCGTTTAGATGCTGGACCAGGGTAGACTTTCCCGATCCGGTATGCCCTATCATACCTATGAACTCGCCGGCTCCGATCGTCAGACAGACGTCGTCAAGCGCCTTGCTCTCATAGGTTGTTCCGGGGTTATAGATGTAACTGACATGTTCGAGCTTGAGCTCCATGTTATACCTCTGGTACTAATAAGGCGTCATATTCCATCAAGCGCGTCCACAAGCTCCTCGACAGACAGGATTCCGTCAGGCAGGCTTATCCCTCTGCGCTTCAGCTCCCAGGCCAGCATGGTCACCTGCGGGACGCCCATCCTGTAACTTCTCAGCTCTTCCACCCTGGAAAAGATCTCCCTCGGGGTTCCGCTCATCACGACTTTCCCATGGTCCATGACCAGTACCCTGTCCGCGGATATGACCTCCTCCATGTAGTGGGTAATCAATATGACTGTGACTTTCTCTTTCCCGTTCAGTTCCCTGATCGTCCGGAGTACTTCCCTGCGTCCTCCCGGATCCAGCATGGCAGTCGGCTCATCAAGCACGATGCATTTCGGCCGCATCGCGATCACTCCGGCAATGGCTACTCTCTGCTTCTGGCCGCCGCTCAGGCGCGCCGGAGAGTCACCGCGCCGTTTCCACATTCCAACCGACTTCAGGGCATCCTCGACCCGCTCCCAGATCTTTTTGGTTGGCAG
>DFHY01000004.1:39610-43343 GCA_002371345.1 Lachnospiraceae bacterium UBA3711 | reverse complement strand
TGGTCCAGAAGAGAGGCGGCGCTGTAAATGAGAAACTCAAAACCGGAACGATGGAGCTGTGCGCGACCGGTCTGAGGATACTGTCAGAGTCGGAGACGCCTCCTTTCCCGATCGAGGAGAACAGCCAGACCAAGGAGGAGCTCCGTCTGAAGAACCGTACGCTGGACCTGCGCCGGCCGGATATCCAGAGGAACCTGATGGTCAAGAGCCGCGTTGCCCAGCTGTCCCGTGAGTTTATGGCGCATGAAGGATTCCTGGAGATAGAGACCCCAATGCTGGGCAAGAGCACTCCGGAGGGCGCGCGTGATTATCTCGTGCCCAGCCGTATCTATCCCGGCAGATTCTTCGCGCTTCCGCAGTCCCCGCAGCTCTACAAGCAGCTGCTTATGGTTGCCGGATATGACCGCTATTTCCAGCTGGCGAGATGCTTCCGCGATGAGGACCTGCGCGCTGACCGGCAGCCTGAGTTCACACAGATGGATATGGAACTCAGCTTTGTGGACATTGATGACGTGATCGATGTGAACGAGCGGCTTCTTCAGTATCTTTGGAAGGAAGTCCTCGGTGTCGATATTCAGGTTCCGTTCCGCCGCATGAAGTGGATAGACGCCATGAACCGCTACGGCTCCGACAAGCCTGACCTTCGTTTCGGCATGGAGCTTGTCGATATCTCAGATCAGGTGAAGGACTGCGGCTTCGGAGTATTTGCCGGCTGCGTTAAGAACGGGGGCCGTGTGCGCTGCATTACCGTAAAGGGACAGGCTGAGATGCCGCGCAAGAAGATAGACGCCCTCACCGAATTCGTGAGAGGCTACGGCATGAAGGGGCTGGCATACATCCAGGTGAAGGAGAGCGGAGTCAAATGCTCATTCGCCAAGTTCATGACGCCGGAGGAAATCGATGCCATCGTCAGCGCCGCCGGCGCGCAGGCAGGCGATCTTGTGCTTATCGGCGCCGACCAGTTCAAACTCGTATCGGAGACAATGGGAGCGCTCAGATGCCATCTTGCAAGGCAGCTGGACCTGATTGACCGCAGCAGGTTTGAATTCCTGTGGGTTGTGGAATTTCCGCAGTTTGAATGGAGCGAGGAGGAGAACCGCTTCCAGGCCATGCATCATCCGTTTACGATGCCGATGGAGGAGGACCTTGAATATCTTGATCCGTCAAAGGATCTGTCGAAGGTCCGCGCGAAGGCGTATGATATAGTGCTCAACGGAGCCGAGATCGGAGGCGGATCTGTTCGTATCCATCAGTCCGACGTGCAGGAGAAGATGTTCGAGTGCCTTGGCTTCACTAAGGAACAGGCGTCTGAGCAGTTCAGCTTCCTGCTGAATGCGTTTAAGTATGGAGTTCCGCCTCACGCGGGGCTTGCCTACGGGCTGGACCGTGTTGTTATGATGATGCTCGGACTCGATTCGATCCGGGACGTGATCGCGTTCCCGAAGGTCAAGGATTCTTCGGATCTTATGACTCAGGCCCCCGGCGAGGTTGCTCAGAGCCAGCTCGATGAGCTCGGGATTGAGTTTAAAAAAGCGGATGCTTCTGCGGAGGAAGCGTGAAAAGACGCTGAAAATCAGAATTTCTTAACAAAAACCTCTGCCTTTGCGACGGAGGTTTTTCGATTATGTGGTATGATATAGGCGGAATCGTTTATTTCACGGTTTTATCACACGGATTGGCTATGATGAAGCTGACCGCCGGTTGGGTGGATTCGTATTCATAAATAAAGGTGACTATTCAGTACCCCCATTGCTCAGAACACTTCGTGTTCTTCGCTGTGGGCGGTGCGTGCGCGACATGGCTTGCCTTCCTGGATTATGACAGTTCAAGGGGTGCTGGATGGTTACAAATAAAGGGAGTTTCTGACACCTATGAGGAGAGCAGTTACAGTATTCTTAGTTCTGGCAATTATTTGCGGCGGCTTTTATTTCTGTCTGCAGAAGGGATATGTCGACAAGTGGTTTCCGGGCGTGATGGAGAAGGTCATCCCCGGCTACAAGGGCACCGGTTCCGCCGAAGGAGGCAGGGTATCGTCGTCTGACGCCAACGCGGTCTATGTGGACAGCGTAGCTGTCGTCGCGACGCTTGGCAGCGGAACAGGGCAGATCCCCCGCTTCGCGGGAAGCGTGGAGCCGCAGGAGACCAGGGAATACAAGCTCGAGGGCGAGCGCAAGGTCAAGAAGTGCTACGTGAAAGAGGGTGACATAGTAAAGTCGGGGCAGAAGCTGTTCACGTATGATACAACCGAGGATGAGTCGAAGCTTGAGCAGGCCAGGATCGACCTCGAACGTCTTCAGAACACCGAGGATACCTCCGAGGCAAAGAAGGCTGAGCTCGAGAAGCAGAAGGCCGAGGCAAATACTCCGGAGAAGCAGCTCCAGGTTCTTACCGCTGAGAATGAACTCAAGCAGAACGAGCTGGATCAGAAGTCCAAACAGAAGGAGATAGACCAGCTTGAGGATCAGATAAAGAACGCCACGGTGCTCTGCGATATGGACGGAGTTGTCAAGTCAGTCAACGACCAGCCGGATTCATCTGATATGATGTCGGGCTCCGAGAGCGCGTACATTTCGATCCTGAAGCTTGGCACCTACCGTGTCAAGGCTCAGGCAAATGAGCAGAATATCAAGCAGATCTACTCGGGTGAGACTGTGCTGGTATTCTCAAGGGTGGATTCAGGTCAGATCTGGAGAGGATCTATAAGCCAGATCAAGACCGATCAGGGTAACGAAGACAGCAATTCCGAGAACTCATACTACGGATCGGACAACTCTGCCGGGTCAACCAACTACCCGTTCTACGTGGAGCTGGATGACTCCGAAGGCCTGATGCTAGGACAGCATGTGTATCTGGAGCAGGACCTGGGGCAGGAGAGCGCGAAGAGCGGACTCTGGCTGGAGGATTACTATATAGCCCAGGAGGATGACGGTTCGAATTACGTCTGGGCGGCGTCATCATCCAACAAGCTCGAGAAGCGCGCGGTGACGCTTGGCGAGGCGGACGAGGTCCTGAAGATGCACCAGATTGTATCCGGACTTACAAGCGATGACTATATCTGTCAGCCGCAGGCCTCTCTTGAGGAAGGACTTCCGGTTCATTACAATGACGCCTCGGGTGAAGGCGAGACGGAGAGTATGTATACCTGGAACCAGGGAGCGTACGTTGATGGGGAGACTGAGGATGAATTCTTCTTCGACGAGGGTGAGACCGATTTCGAGTACTGGGACTACTACGATCCGGAATCGGGAGAAGGCTTGTACGTGCCGGAGGTTCGTCAGGATGAGGGTGACTTCGAAGACATAGAATATGAGACTGACGAAGAAGGATTCGTGATCATGAGGTGACCGAAGAAGATGGTTCTTAAGCTGGATCATATCGATAAAGACTATATTACGCCGAAGCTTGTTGTTCCGGTTCTTCATGATGTCTCACTGCACGTGGAGGAGGGTGAGTACGTCGCAATCATGGGACCGTCAGGGTCGGGCAAGTCGACGCTGATGAACATCATCGGCTGCCTGGATCGCCCGACCAAGGGAACCTATGAGCTCAACGGGGAGAATGTCCTGAATAAAAATGACAGGGATATGGCGTCTATCCGCCTTAATAACCTGGGCTTCGTATTTCAGAATTTCCAGCTGCTGAGCAGGCAGTCGGCGCTCGACAATGTGGCTCTTCCCCTGGTGTACGCGGGAGTCAGGAAGAGGGAGCGTGTCCGGAGGGCGAAGGCGGCACT
>DFHY01000004.1:0-39484 GCA_002371345.1 Lachnospiraceae bacterium UBA3711 | reverse complement strand
GTCGCGATTGCCCGCGCCCTGGTAAACAACCCAAGGGTTCTGCTGGCGGATGAGCCGACCGGAGCGCTGGATTCGCGATCAAGCAAAGCGCTGATGGATCTGTTTGACGAGCTGAATGATGAGGGAGTTACGATCGTCATGATCACACACGCTCCCGAGATCGCTTCCTATGCAAAGAGAGTCTGCAATATATTTGACGGAGTGCTTACAGAGAGAACTGATTCAGACAGGACAAGGATTGAAGCAGCCGGAGGGTGGAGCCTATGAAGATCAAAGCGATTATCATAACCGCATGTCTTGTTGCCGGCGCCGGTGCCGCGACATCGTTTTTTGTCAGAAGATCAAATGAAGCAAATGTAAAGGTTGTTGAGGTTGTATCGGTTCCGTCAGTGAACAGCGCCTCCTACGGCATGGGGGATTCCGAAACAGTCAGCGGAACCATAATATCCAGGGATACGCAGGTGGTACCGCTGGATACAAGCCATGAGCTTGTGGACGTTTATGTCCAGCAGGGCGACCGTGTCAAGAAGGGCGACAAGCTTCTTGAATACGATATGCTGGGCGACGAACTGAAGGAAGAGATGCAGGAGCTGACGAAGCTCGGTCTTGAGCTGTCCCTGGAAGGCATGAAGAAGGATCTTGAGATCATGAAGAGCGGAAGGATGCCGGAAAGCCTTGCGGGGTCAGACGATTCGGATTTCTCGGCCGATGATTCGGATGATGAAGACGATGAGGATGATTCCTCTGACTCCGGCAGTACAGCGGTAAACACGGACTCTTCAGGAAGATCAACGGGAAGGGTCCAGAAGCAGGGAAGCGGCGCCGTGGGCGCGGCTGACACGAAGGCTGCCATGCCGGCGGCGAGACTCTCAGCAAGGGCAATTCCGCGGACTGACTATGTCGGGGCGATGGACTTCCTTGGAATGTCTTCTGACGGTGATCTTCCCGGCCTTGATCTGCAGGATGAGCTGGTTGATGATGAGGATTACAGAAGCTATCTCTGCCTGCTCGCAGCAGGCGGCGCGCTCGAGAAGCTCGGTATATACCTGGTTGACGGCAAGGTTGTAGACAGAAACGGCAGGGAGTATGACGACGAGGCTGTCCAGGATATAATCACTTACCTGGCCCAGCATCAGATCATTGATGGAACCGGACTTGGCGTCAATGAACTCAATATCACTGAACTCATCGGCAATGATGAGGAAGGTGCACTTCTTCAGCCTGACGCGATAGCAGCGGATGGCAGCGGCGCTGGGAACTCAGACTCTATCTTTGAAGATGATGGAGATGAGAATACAGATACACAGGATGCTATCGTCAACGGAGCGACACCGTTCATGGGAGAGAATACGCCCGCGCTGGTTGGCGGATCGCCCGAGCCGCTGCCCGGCGAAGAGACGCCTGCGCTGACTGCGGGAACGGCAGGAAATCTGATCGAAGGTGATGATGAAGAGACACCTGCGCTGGCTACAGGAGCGGAGGATACCAATTCCGATGATGGAAATGATCAGAACGGCGGCGGGACAGTCGGATCAGCGGAGGAGATTATATCGGACGGTGACAGCAGCGGCGAGATAGTAAATGACGGTGATGACACCCAGTTACCTGAAGATGGAGCGAACCCTGACGCCGGAACCGGCACACAACCTACGTCTGACGAAAACGGCGGCAATACTGATCCCGAAGCGCCGGTTCCCGGCGACGCCATCCCTGTTGCTGACGAGCTCGAAACCAACTTCGAGGGAGATGTCTTCGTAGATGATGATTCTGAGATCATAACTACGACAATCGAGGATGTGAATGGTTTCCTGTCGTCGGTGAACGCCATCACTCAGGCGGTCGACAGCGGCTGGGGCGCGATCAGCGGACAGATGAGTGCCATCAACTCAGCCATGGACACGTTCCGCAACAATTTCGGAGAAGCAAGCGAGTTCCAGAAGGTTGATCTGTTTGGCGAGACTATAACCGTGACGGCTTATAATGTCAGTTCCGCCACACGCAGTCAGGTGGGCGATGCGACAGCGTCTGTTATGCAGACCGCATATGACAGGCTGTGCGCGTATCATTTCATAAACACCATGATGACACTGAACCCGGGCAATGCGGCGTCATCTTCTCTGGACGCTAACTGGGCAGTCAACAATGAAACAGCGCTGAGAGCGGCGGTAACCGAATACGCGAGCCTCCCGGACAGCCTGTTTGTATACAATCCTTCAACACAGTCATTTGAGTTCTCAAGCCAGTACGGAGCCATGAACAACAAGATCTTCTCAGGCGAGTCCATGGTCGAGTTCCTGAGGGGCGCCGTGCTCTCGCTGAATACAAACTATGTCATGGAAGAGCCGACTGATACAGCTCCGGTCATCTCAACGGAAGGAAAGCTGCTTCAGGATAACCTCGGTGACTCTGATGACGGCTCAGATGATTTCGGTTACTCCGCGCAGGAGCTTGCGGAAGCGATAAAGGAGCAGGAGAAGAATATCAAGGAGACAGAGCTGCAGATACGTGAGGCGGAGCTTGGCATACAGGAGTACAAGAAGATCCTTGACGGCAGGGTTGTATACGCGACCATGGACGGGATCGTCAAGAGCGCCGGATCAACGGATTCTTCATCGGGCAGCAACGCTTTCATAACCATTACCGGAAAAGAAGGCCTCTATGTTAAAGGTACGATAAATGAGCTCGCGCTTGAGACAGTGAAGGTTGGAGACGTTATAACCGGAACCTCATATGAGACCGGGAACACATTTACGGCGGAGATAGTAGAGATATCGGAGTATCCGTCTGACTCCAACAGCTCCATGTATTATGGTTACGGAGATGAGAATACCAATTCTTCATACTACCCGTTCTATGCCTACATCGAGAACGCTGACGGACTGGAGGTGGATTCTTATGTGGATCTGTCCCTGTCGAACACCAATCCGCAGGGATTGATGGACGATGAATCCGGAGGAAGCCTGAGCCTGGAGGAGTATTTTATCAGGAAGGACGGAAACGGGAGAAGCTACTGCTTTGTACGGGGCAAGGACGGCCTGCTTGAAAAGAGATATCTGGAGACGGGAGCGAACAACTGGGGAATCGTTACGATCAAGTCAGGCCTTTCCCCGGACGACTACATCGCGTTTCCGTATGGAGACGGAGTGGAAGAGGGGGCTCTCACTGAGAAGGTTGAATCCCTCAAGGCAGTTGACGGAGATATTTACTAAGAGGCAGAAGGCAATATGTTAGAAAATGTTCGGCTTGCATTTCAGGGAATATGGTCGCATAAGATGCGCTCATTCCTGACGATGCTGGGAATCATCATAGGAATCGCCTCGATCATCGCGATAGTCTCAACGATTCAGGGAACCAACAACGCGCTTCGTGATCAGCTGGTCGGTTCGGGAAACAATACGGTTAACGTCACCCTCAGCCAGGGCGGCGAGGCGTACCAGATATATGATTCGTCATCGATTCCCACGGGAATACCGGTTATCTCTGATGACACGAGGCAGAGGATACTGGCCCTGGACAATGTCGAGAAGATGACCAGCTATACTACGCGGTTTGTCTCAGACGGAGTATATTACAAGGACAAGTCCCTGAGCGAATTCAATATCTATGGAATTGACATGGATTATTTCGACACGCTCAGCTACGCGGTCAGGACCGGCAGAGAATTCCTGCAGGAAGACTATGACAACTATCACAGAGTAATAGTTGTTGATCAGACGGCGTCGGAAAACCTCTTTCAGGGAGCAAATCCGCTCGGAAAGACAGTCGAGATCAACAGCCAGCCGTTTACGGTAATAGGCGTAGTTTATAAGACATCTACTTACGAGCCGGACATTCAGGATCTGGAGGACTATTACACGAACGATGACGGATCCAACGGCATCTTCTTCATGCCAAAGTCGACATGGCCGATAGTATTCCAGTATGATGAGCCGGAGAATGTTGTGGTTAAGGCAACCAGTACTGAAGAGATGACAAAGGCGGGACAGAGGACCGCGAACATTCTGAATGAAGCCATCACAAACAAGAATTCAACCATAACATACAGTGCCGAGGATCTTCTCGGAATCGTAAAACAGCAGCAGGAGCTGGCAAATGCATCTAACCTGCAGCTCGTCTGGATTGCCGGCATTTCACTCCTTGTCGGAGGCATCGGCGTCATGAATATCATGCTGGTGTCTGTCACGGAACGTACCAACGAGATCGGTCTGAAGAAGGCTATCGGAGCCAGAAAAGGCGCGATACTATGGCAGTTCCTGACCGAGGCGGCGGTTCTTACCAGCCTGGGAGGAATCCTCGGAGTTGCTGCCGGTATAGCCATGAGCCAGCTGATTCACCGGTTTACCGGCATCCTTGTAGGCATCAACTGGCCGGCAGCGTTGATTGCCGTACTCTTCTCGATGGTGATCGGAATAGTGTTCGGACTTTTGCCGTCAGTGCAGGCGTCCAACCTTGACCCGATCGAAGCCCTCAGGAGAGAGTGATGAAAACTGATATTGTGAGCCGCGGCGCAGCTGTATTTTGATGTTGCGCCGCGGCTTTATGCGTGATATACTGTGAAAGTTGCTGAATAAACACGCATGCGGATTCTGCGGGCGGTGCCGGTTGGTTCCCGCGGAGCGGAAGTATGCGGAAGTACAAACCAGAAGGAGAACTGAGATGAGTGTACTTTCAATGAAACAGCTGCTGGAAGCAGGTGTCCATTTCGGACATCAGACCAGGAGATGGAACCCGAAGATGGCTCCGTACATCTACACGGAGCGCAACGGCATCTACATCATCGACCTGCAGAAGACGGTCGGAATGATTGATGACGCTTACAATGTTATCGGTGATATCGCGGCTAACGGCGGATCTATTCTTTTTGTCGGCACCAAGAAGCAGGCGCAGGATTCTATCCGTCAGGAAGCGGAGCGCTGCGGTATGTACTATGTCAATGAGAGATGGCTCGGCGGTATGCTGACCAACTTCAAGACGATCCAGAGCCGTATCAAGAGGCTCAAGGATATCAAGAAGATGCAGGCTGACGGTACTTTCCAGGTGCTTCCGAAGAAGGAAGTCATCAAGCTTGAGAAGGAGCTTGAGAAGCTTGAGAAGAACCTCGGCGGAATCGAAGAGATGAAGAAGCTTCCGGATGCGATCTTTATCGTAGACCTGAAGAAAGAGCATATCTGTGTACAGGAAGCGCACGCGCTGGGAATCCCGCTTATCGGAATCGCGGATACCAACTGTGATCCTGAGGATCTTGACTATGTTATCCCGGGCAACGACGACGCTATCCGTGCAGTCCGTCTGATCGTTTCTAAGATGGCTGATGCCGTCATCGAAGCGAGACAGGGTACTGAAGGCGCTGCTCCGATCGAGAATCAGGTATTCACGGGCGAGGGCATCGACTATGCAGGTGAAGTGCAGGAGACTCCGGCTGAGTAATTCCGGCATTGCATTAGAATAAGGAGAATGGATATGGCTATCACAGCTTCAATGGTTAAGGAACTTAGAGAGATGACCGGATCCGGCATGATGGACTGCAAGAAAGCCCTGACTGCAGTAGAAGGTGACATTGAGAAGGCAATCGACTGGCTGAGAGAGAAAGGTCTTGCGACCGCGCAGAAGAAGGCCGGCCGTATTGCTGCTGAAGGTATTTCATTTCCTCTGGTAACTCCGGACGGGAAGAGGGCTGTTGTTGTTGAAGTCAACTCTGAGACTGACTTCGTCGCGAAGAACGAGAAGTTCCAGGCATATGTCAAGGAAGTCGCCGAGCAGGCACTTGAGACTGCTGCGGCTACTCTCGAGGCTTTCCTCGCTGAACCGTCCAAGGCTGATCCGTCCAAGACTGTTGCTGACGCGAATGCGGCGCAGATCTCCGTTATCGGTGAGAACCTTAAGATCCGCCGTTTCCAGCAGCTTGTCGAGGAAGAGGGCGTTATCATTGCCTACACCCACATGGGCGGCAAGATCGTTACCCTTGTTGACATCAAGACGGATGTGGATAATGACGCGATTCGCGAGATGGGCAAGAACATTGCCATGCAGGTTGCCGCTCTGAATCCGAAGTATGTCGATGAGTCAGAGGTACCGCAGGACTTCAAGGATAAGGAGATCGAGATCCTGTCCAAGCAGATCGCTGAGGATCCGAAGATGGCGGGCAAGCCTGAGAAGGTTATCGCCGGAGCTGTCCAGGGCAGACTGAAGAAGGAACTCAAGGATATCTGCCTGATGGATCAGGTCTATGTCAAGGCCGAGGATGGCAAGCAGTCTGTAGCTCAGTATGTACAGGAAGTTGCGAAGGCTGAGGGCGCTAACATCAGGATCAACGGATTCATCCGCTTTGAGACCGGTGAGGGCCTTGAGAAGAAGCAGGAAGACTTTGCTGCTGAGGTTGCCGCACAGATGGGGTTATAAGGCGAATTTAGCACCTTTCAAAGAGGATGCCGGTCAGCCGCGATTTTCTCAGTTTTTCCAGTTTCTATGCGGGTTTCGGGGTTTTTTACCCGACCGGCGAAGTATCGCAAAATATCGCAAAATTCCATGAGGTTCCGCTGAAAAGTGGGACAGAGTGGGAAAGGGGTGGGATAAAACCGCCTGTCCCACTTTTGTTAGTAAATTCGTTTCATTCTTCTTTGGAGCGAAACAGTCACTGAAAAACTTGAATTCATTAGATATCGTGGTTGAATAATCTACACATAATTGGAGGGAACTGTCCGTGTGACGGTTCCTTCTTTTTATTCCTTCAGAATCTCCAGAATTCTGAGCAGTTTTTCCTTCTGAGCAACGGAAAGGCTTTTTATGGCTTCTAAGACTGCGTTATCCAGGGCATCATCCCTGTACTCCGGGGTCATGTCTCCGACCAACATATCCAGTGTTGTGCCTGTCATCTTTGCATAGTAGATCAGCAGGCGCAGAGACATGGCTGTCCGGCCGTTCTCGACATTGCTGATAAAACCGGGAGAGACATTCAGTTCCCTGGCAACATCAGACTGTGTCAGATTGTTGGCGATCCGCAGCTGCTTCACTTTCTGGGCAAGTGCGTTTGATTCCTTCATCTCCTGTGGTGATAATTTGCTTTTGGGCATAGCGTGTACTCCATCATATGAACAAATATCAGGTTACGATATTTATTATACTGGAAGTATATCTTGATTCATATAGCAAATAAAGATATAATATATAATAAAAGTATATTATGACGAGAGGAGGAGTTAAGGATGATGTACTGTCTGAAAAACGCGCTGATCCGCTTTGCCGGGTTCATGCTGATGGTTTTGATCGGGATTTTACAGACAGTGGGGATCATGATTACAGCGATCAGTGCAGTAGTATTGAAGGCTATCAGTGCCGTAATGTTGTTTGCGACAGTGTTGGTTCTTGTGTTTGGACTTTTTATCTGGGGGAGGACACTGTTGGTCACACTGATTTGTGCCAGCATGTTCTGGTTGCCGGAAGGAATGAGCTTGATTGTTTTGGCATTGGGTGTGCTTCAAGGGAAAGTGATGGATATAGTAGATACGCTGGCTTGTAGATAGAGGCAGACTACAACTGAAGAAACCGAATGGAACGGAAAGCACTTTTGGGTTCAATTACCTGAGGGTGCTTTTTATTGGGAGAAAACGAGAGTAGGGGGGGACAGACTATATGAAGTTTAACTAGCCCGCCATATGGCAGTAACTCGGCAAAGCGGAAACGGTCTGCGGAGAAAGTACGATTACAAAGTAAATTTCGCCACCGCTGCCTGCGTTTGCAAAGCCTTCCTCAAGAGAAACGATGGCGAAATCAATCCATGCAGGCTAATCGGACGCTTTCTAATCCCCATTAGACCAAACCGATCTGCGCCGAGGAAGATAAAGCCTCAATCGGCAAAGAGCTTCCTTTATCGGGCAGCATAATGGCCTGACGCCATCATTATAACAGGTATGCGGCAGACATGACGTCTGTCTTATTATCATTCTCAAAAATCTTGCATTCTCTGTTCCTCTTCTCCTGCCACTGCATCCATTTCCGCCAGTAATCGACGGATTCTCCGTTTTTCCATAGCTTCTCTCGTGGTATGTAGTATAATCTGCTTAACTGAACGTTAATTTCTCTGCCTATAATAATGAATTGGCTCTATCTGACCTTAACTGAATGACATTGAAAAGGAAGCCGATTCCATTAAGGATAATTACGGATATATGAAGGACAGGGTTGAGATCCACGATGATGTTCCGTTTGATGAGCACCGGCATCCGGCTTATCCAGACGATATTATGGTACAGTTCTTCACACCTGATAAGAAGCGCGAGCTGATGTGGGTCAGAGAACAGAGCAGGCAAGGAAACAGCGTTATAGGCAGATTGATAGATGTACCGTTCAATCCCTTGGTGGGTCTGCATAACGGAGATTCGGTTGAAGTTGTGCCGCATGAATTCGATGACGGTGAAGTGATTCCTGTCGCAGTATTGCCGTGGATGAAGCAGGGATAATGATATAACTGGAGGAGCATTCGTAATGGAGCGATCAGTAGAATATTATCAAGAACTTGTTCGTTCGCTTGCAGCATTGCCAACAGAAGTGGAATGGGCAGAGTTTAAGGTGAATAATCAAGATCCGGAAAGGATTGCCAAATACATCTCGGCTATGAGTAATGAAGCGACACTCTGTGACCGGGTATATGGATATATTGCGTGGGGAATAAAAGACGACACGCATGAAATTGTCGGAACAGAGTTTGAATACAGAAAAGCCAAAAAGGGAAATATGGAAATTGAATTATGGCTTAACAGGCAGGTTAATCCGAAGATAGAATTCAAATTTCATGAGGTACCGTTTGAGAATTCTAAGGGTGAGTCGATCCATGTGACACTAATAGAGATACCATGCGCAGAGGGAGAGCCTACAAAATATGAGAGCGTCGGGTATGTAAGAGTTGGCAGCAATCTTCAGCCTTTGGCAGAATATCCGGAAAAGGAAGCCGCACTCTGGCGTAAGTTTGACAAAACGCCATATGAAAAACGTATAGCATATTTTGAAGCGACTGACGAGGATGTTGTTACTTTACTGGATTATCCTGGATATTATAAGAAGATAGGAGCTCCGATTCCTGCGAACAGAGAGAAAGTTCTTAAAGATCTCAGGGATGAGAAGTTCATTCATAAAAACGATGGTGGCACATGGGATATCTCATACTATGGGGCACTGATGATAGCCGCTGATCTTAAAGCTTTTGAAAATCTTGCTAAGAGAAGCGTACGCATTATCAGGTATCCGGATAAATCTCGGATAGGAGGTATCGGGGAAAAGACCTTTTATAATGGGTATGCCATTGCGTTTGAAGAAATAGTACAGTATATCCTTGCGGTTATACCGCAGGAGGAAATAATCGAGAGTGGGATACGAAGGCAGAAGTATCGTTTTCCTGAAACGGCGATCAGAGAATTACTTGCAAACGTCATGGTTCACCAGTCGCTGGAACAAAGAGGAACAAGTCCGATGGTGGAGATTTTTTCTGACAGGATTGAATTCTCAAACGCTGGAGCACCGCTGGTAGCTATTGAACGTATTGTCGATACCGTTCCGTTATCGAGAAATGAAAATATGGCAGGATTCATGCACCGGTGTGGTATTTGTGAGGAGCGTGGAAGCGGATTTGACAAGGTAATAGCAGCAACGCGGGCTGAATCTCTTATTGCACCAAAGGTAGAGAATCAGAACAACCAATTTACAAAGGTTACATTATATTCAAGGGTTGATTTTGATATGACGACAAAGGAAGATCGTGTACGAACATGTTATATGATCGCTTGTCTTGCATTTGTTACATCAGACGCTGTTACAAACACTGAGATCAGGAACGCCTTTGGCTTAGACGAGAAGGAAAAGGTTAAGGCATCAAGAATTATAAGAGATACGCTAGATGCAAAGCTTATAAAGCCTGTGGATCCGTCTACTGCTCCGAGATATATGAAGTATGTGCCGTATTGGGCATAAGAGGATGACTGATATAAGTTTCCGTAAGTTTCATCAAGCTTTGTTTTGAGTATGAAAATGATCTGCTTATGCGTGCAAGAATGGCTTAAAATCAGCAAATCAATAAAATAGCAGCTCTGAAGTTAAGTTTCCTTAAGTTTCAGAACTGCTTTTTTGTGTTGTATGTCAGAGTTCTATTTTCAGCCCATGCTTTTCCATCTGCCTGAATATAAAATCATTGACTATCTGTACAAGATACCATTTAGAGTATCCCGGCATGTTTACGCCGGGATATTTTTTTCTCTTTCTGTCCAGTCCATTTCTTCCAGCTCATTTATCCTATCTATCTGTTCCTGACTTTCTACTGTACAGCGCAATGACAAAACGCCACATGAAATATGCGGGTATAGAAACCTATGATAAGCGGATAGTGGCATCCCTTATTGAAAAGGAGGTATTGGGAAGCACTGAAATATATGTAATATGGAAGCATCAGGATGAGTACGACAGAATACTTGGCCTAATATCATAAAATACCCATTTTTTCACAAGAATAAGATAGAAAAACGGCTGCAGAAATGCTATAATATCTGTAGTCGTTTTTGACGATAACATTGATAAAACGGGTGGTGACTTTCGAATGCGCATATCGCTCGAAAGTCATTTTGCATATAAGAGGGAAAAATATATGAAGGTGCTTGTTGTACCTGACATTCATCTGAAAACATGGATATTTGACAGGGCAGAGAATATCCTGAAAGCCGGTAAAGCTGACAGGGCGGTATGTCTCATGGATATGCCGGATGACTGGGATATGGAGTTCCAGATCGAACGATATAGAGAGACATTCGACCGTGCGATTGCATTCGCGGCATCGTATCCTGATACATTGTGGTGCTATGGCAACCATGATGTCAGATTTCCATGGGGAAAACTTGAAACGGGGTACTCTCCCTATGCAGAGCGAACTGTAATGGCAAAGCTGGAAGAGCTGGAGAACAGTCTTCAGGATTCTTCACAGATAAACATAATGCACCGCATTGATAAAGTCCTGTTTTCTCATGGTGGTCTTACGGTTGAGTTTCTGACGTGGCTCAACGAGGATCTGCTGGATGCCGATATAGATGATGTTATAGCGGCAGTAAACGATGCTTCGCACGATAATCTCTGGAATGACGAGTCTCCTCTGTGGCTCAGACCGCAGAATGAGGACAGAGAGACTTTCCGGGCGGATGTTTACAAACAGGTAGTTGGACATACGCCGGTGGAGAGTATATTCGAAAAGGATGGGATAATCTCAACGGATGTATTCTCTACATATCGTGACGGCACCCAGATCGGAGAGTCGGCGATGATCGTTATTGATTCCGAGACCGGTGAGTTCGAAAAGTTGGAAGTCATGGGGAAACTCGGGTATAAGATTGAGACCGTTTCCGTGATTGATGAATGACCGGGTGAAGTGAAATCTGCATAACAAAAAACAGGGAGTGCGATGGCTATGAATGAACCTGTACAGCAGCATTCAGATATAATTGAACAATTGCAATCCAAGATACAGGCTCTTACGGATGAAAACCGACTTCTGAAGCAGCGCATGGATGAAGCCGGTGTTTCATATGCTGATATTGTTACGGATAACGATGAATCTAAGACAGATTTATATGATCCGAACCAGGGGACCCGTATAAAGGAATTTGAAATAACCGATAAGATTGCAAGTGACTTCTTTATGATGTTCTGTCGAGGCAGAAAGGATGTGTACGATCTTCGCTATACAAACGTAAAGACGGGAAAGAACGGGTATTATACACAATGCTTTAATCGCTGGGATAGAAACTGTCACATACAGAAAAGAGATGGTGTTCGTTGTAAGGATTGTGAGATTAGAGCATATAAGCCTATTACTTTACCGCTTATAAAAGCACATATGAAGGGGCTGGATCCGATCGGAAACGATGTGGTGGCGATCTATCCTATGCTTGAAAACAACCTTTGTCAGTTGTTGGTATTTGACTTTGACAATCATGCAAAAGGTGCAGAGCAGGATGACTATGCAAATGTAGATGACAGTTGGAAAGATGAGATAAACGCATTGCGACGCATTTGCATAAATCTGAATGTGGATGTGGTAGTAGAACGGTCGAGATCAGGACGAGGTGCGCATTTATGGATATTCTTCAAAGAAATGATCCCTGCACGGATGGCCAGAAGATTTGGTTTTGCGTTGCTTGAAAAAGGTGCTGAATCTGTCAATCTAAAGTCGTTCAAATACTATGATCGCATGATACCGACACAGGATGCTCTTCCCGAAGGTGGACTCGGGAATGTAATTGCACTTCCTCTTCAAGGGATGGCATTGAAGAGCGGAAATAGCGCCTTTGTTGATGAAAACTGGAATGCGTATGAAGATCAGTTAAAAGTTCTTGGAGGTACAAAACGCCTGACTAAACAAGAGATAGAAGACTATCTTTCTTTGTGGTACAGCTCAAGCACTACCGATGAGGATGATGGTAATGAGACTCCATGGGATAAGAATTCTGAGATTGAAGCCGGAAGTGTGAAGGACGTGGTTCATATCGTGCTTGCTGATCGTATATACATTGATTCTACGGGGATGACGAATAAAGCAAAGAGACAGCTCCGCCGCATGGCAACATTTTCCAACAAGCAATATTTTCAGAACCAGGCTATGGATATGCCAAATTACGACGAATCCAGATTTATTTATCTCGGAAGTGATGAAGGCAAATATATTGTTTTGCCCCGCGGACTTAGAGAGAGAATCTTAAATGAGTTTGATAAAGCAGGTATCGAATATAAGATTGAAGATAAGAGGACGGAAGGCCGAAGACTAAACATCTCATTCAAAGGAGAACTTCGCAAGTCACAGATTCCGGCGGTGGATACCATGCTTGAAAATGACATTGGAATATTGCACGCCGCCACAGCATTTGGAAAGACTGTAGTATGCTGCGACATGATAGCAAAAAGAGGTGTAAGCACACTGATTCTTGTCGACAGGGCAGATTTGATGAATCAGTGGCTTAAGCGACTGGATGAGTTCCTTGATATTGATGAAGAACTACCGGAATATCAGACAAAGACCGGACGCACAAGAAAAAGAAAAACTCTGATTGGGAACCTTCAGGGAGCACATGATACGCTTACCGGAATAGTGGATGTAGCCATGATACGTTCTTTGAAGAAAAAAGATGGGTTTCATCCGATGCTGAAAGAATACTCGCAAGTATATTTTGACGAATGCCATCATGCTGCTTCGGATAGTGCTATAGAAGTGCTTCAGGAGATCAATGCCAGATATGTGTACGGTGTAACAGCAACACCGAAACGCGGTGATGGGAAGGAAAAGATAAACGAATTTCTACTTGGACCAATCAGATACCGGTTTACGGCGAAGGACAGAGCAGAAGAGCAGAATATAGACCATTTGGTGTACCCACGATTTACAAGGACTGTAAAGCCGCATCATCTGTCAAAAACACCATATGGTAATGATGCTTTTGAATTGATCAGGAATAATGATGTTCGCGACGATCAGATCATTAAAGATGTTGTTGCTTGCGTTCAGGCTGGGAGAACGCCTGTTGTTTTGACAAAATATGTTGATCATGCAAAGAAGCTTGCTGAGAGACTTAAAGCATATGCCGACAGGCTGATCCTGATGACAGGTGGTAATGGTACTAAAGCACGCAGAGCGCAGGTAGAAGAACTGAACAATGTGGATGATTCTGACAGTCTGATTCTTGTGGGCACGGGGTCTTTGCTTGGAGAGGGCTTCGACTTCCCAAGACTTGATACCCTGTTTATGGCAACGCCGGTTTCGGGTGAAAATGTCGTAGAGCAATATGTAGGTCGTCTGAACAGGGATTATGAAGGCAAAGAAAACGTCATCGTCTATGATTATGTAGACAGCCACATTCCAAAGTTCGATAAAATGTATGCTGCAAGGCTGAAGGCATATAAAAAGATTGGATATGAGCTGTGCGTCAATATGGATGGCGAAAAGCAGAAGGCAAACGCCATCTATGATATAGAAAACTATGCAGATACTTATTGGAGAGATCTTGGGGAAGCAAAGAGGACTGTAATTGTTTCAAGCCCGAGACTCAACAATCAAAAAGTAAACCATATGATCTCTACGCTTGGCAATCGGCAGGAACTGGGTGTTAAGGTGACGATTGTAACATGGCATCCGGACGCTTATAAATATGGCAGGGACGATGTCAGGATGGAGCTTATGGAGAGACTTCGCAAAGCAGGTTTTGAAATCAAGCTTGTGGAAGAGTCTTGCGAGCATTATGCTGTGATCGATAATGAGATTGTCTGGTATGGGAGTATGAATCTGCTATCCAAGGAAGATGCTGAAGACAATCTTATGAGGGTATGCAGTAAAGATATTGCTGCTGAGCTTCTGGAGATGACATTCGGTTCTGGAGCGGATATGCAGGAATGGTGAAAATAATTTCAAAAACTTTTTGGGACTTATCTTGACATGAGCTGATGGAAACGGCCGTACCAGAAGGCTGTGGCAGTCATTGATATTACAGAAGTGGAAGCCGTTTTTCGCTTGGCTTCCGGTGGAAACGCTGATCTATGAGCAGCAGGAAGGCTATTATGAGGCGCTGAATGCGTCCAATACCAAGGGCGACTCCACAATATTTGTGACATTTATGCTGCAGATCATAAGGGATGCCCTGGCAGAGATCATTGAAACCCAGGATAGTCACCACAATGTCGGGGTAAATGTCGGGACAAATGAAGAAAAGGTGTTGATGCTCCTCAGGCAGGACGGAAGGCTGACAGCGAAGGTTCTTGCTTCCACACTGGGACTTACAGAGCGGCAGATTGAACGTATCATGGCATCTCTCAAGCAGCAGGGACGGCTGGTTCGGCGCGGCGCAAGTAAAAATGGGTATTGGGAAGTTATTGATGAACCCTGAAAGAGGATGAATGAAAAAAACAGACCTGATAATCGGCAAGCGGACTTCCTCCCTGTTATACATATGTGGAAGACGGGGAACCATTCTATGATGAGACGCTCACATACGTAGACAATCTGAAGAAAGCCGGCTGTAAGGCTCATGTGGATGTATTTCACGGGAACATCCATGGATTTGATGCCCTGTTCTGGACGAAAAACGCAAGAGGAGCGAGGCGCAGACTTATTCGGGCAGCAAAGAAATACATGTAAACAAATAATGCCGCAGCATCGGGAAATTGCATAAGTTGGAGGCAAGGATGAAGATATTGGTATTAAATGGTTCTCCGGCAGGAAAGAACAGTATAACGCTGCAGACAGTGGAATATCTGAAGATCTGTTTTCCGGATCATTCTTATGAAGTCCTTCATGCAGGAAATCAGATACGGAGCATGGAGAAGGACTTCTCTGATGCCCGAGAGAAGCTGGAGGCCGCGGACCTGATCCTGTTCTGCTATCCGGTATATACTTTCCTGGTGCCGTCGCAGCTGCACAGGTTTATCGAACTGATCAAGGAACAGCAGGTTGATCTGTCCGGAAAATACGCAACGCAGATCACTACGTCGAAGCATTTCTATGACATAACGGCGCACCGTTTCATCGAGGAGAACTGCGCGGACCTGAATCTGAGATACCTGAAGGGGCTGTCCGCGGATATGGACGACATACTGACGAAGAAGGGACGCAGGGAAGCGAAGGAATTCTTCCGGTATATATTATGGAACATTGATAACGGCTTCCGTGAACCGTTCAGAAGAACGGTGCGGCCCGCCGGCGGCGTGAGGTTTACGCCGGGCATGGCCGCTGGTGCCGGCAGGTCAAAGAAAATGGACGGCCTGAAGGCTGCACTGGTAACAGACTTTGATCCCGGGAAAGAAGGTACGGCGCTCAGGGCAATGATCGACCGCTTTATGAAACGATTCCCGGGTGAATGCGAATTGATCAATCTGCGTGAGTTTCCGTTTCAGGGAGGGTGCCTTGGCTGCTTCCAATGTGCGTCGGACGGGACATGTGTTTACAAAGACGGGTTTGACGCTTATCTCAGGGAACATATCAATGACGCAGATGCTGTTGTATACGCTTATACGATCCGTGATCATTCCATGGGATACCGATTCAAGCTTTACGATGACCGGCAGTTCTGCAACGGACACCGTACCGTGACCATGGGAAAGCCGGTATGCTATCTTGTAGATGGTGATCTGGAGGCGGAAGAGAACCTGCGGATTCTGATGGAGGCACGCGCTGAAGTGGGCGGCAATTATCTTGCGGGCGTTGCCTCGGATCAGAGAGATCCGAACAGCGAGATCGATTGTCTGGTAAAGTCACTGGTGTATGTGATGCGTCATCATTACACACAGCCTAAGAACTTTTACGGTGTCGGCGGACTGAAGATATTCCGTGACCTGATCTATGAGATGCAGGGGATGATGCGGGAAGACCACAGATTCTACAGGGACCATGGCTTCTATGATTTCCCGCAGAAGAAGAAAGGCAGGATCGCGGGCATGTATCTGGTCGGATACCTGATGAGCAATGAAAAGCTGCGCAGGAAGATGAAGTTCAGCATGACGGATGGAATGATGCTGGCCTACAGGAAGATGCTGGAGAAGGCACGAACAGGTACGTCGTTATGAGAACAAGGTGTCAGTACATTGTCTAGGTGCTGATTTTGGGGTTTAACAAGATGCCGGACACCTTGTTTATGGAGAAGAAGAATTCATGAATGGCATCAGAGCAATCGTATGATGCTGCGGTGGACGCGCGATTTTAATTAATGGAGTGAGAAGAAAGATGCTGTTTCCTTATCTGTACAGAACCAGATTTGATGATACCCTGGCGTTTTTTCATCCCCTGACTTTTGATGTGCTCTTTATGAAAGGGGAACCGGATGACGCCGCGGTGGAAGAGACTGCTGCGCTGGCGGGGCTGTCGCGGCACTGGTGCGTTGAAGAAGACTTTTCCTATGACTCGTATATCGACGGATTCCTGTCTGATACTTTTTATGGCCGTATAGATATCAGGATCCTGAAAATGTTCACCACCACAAAGTGCAACCTGAACTGCGCCTACTGTCTGATCGAGAAGAATCTGGAAACGCGGGGGAAGAAATGCAGGAATCTCTCTTTGGAGGATGCTGAAGGTGTTATTGACCGCTTCAGCCGGCTTTGCCGCAGTCAGGACAGGGCGAAGAGAACCATCATGCTGTACGGGGGAGAACCTCTGATGAACAGGGAAACAGTGTTCGCTGTCATTCGAAAGATCCGTCACATGGAGAAGGAGGATGCTTTCAACGGCCCTGTGGAGATCGACCTTGAGTGCAATGGAACTCTGGTCACGGAGGATGACGCGGTTTTTCTGAGAGAGCATGGGGTTTTTATTCTGATTTCCATCGACGGGATCAGGGAGGTTCATGATACCTATCGCAGGACCCGGGACGGCAAAGGCTCCTATGAGGCTGCGAGAGCAGGCTATGAGACGCTGATCCGGGCCGGCTGCACGGCTGTGATCAGTTCCGTTTTCACTGACCGCTATGCCGAAAACCTCGATGCATGCCTGTCGGCCATGACACAAGACCTGAAGCCGAAGAGCATCGGACTGAATCTTTTTCATGTGCTGGAGGAGCGGGAGATTGAAAATGATCACACAATGGATCTGATGGACAGGTATGAGCAGGCTTTTCTGAAGGCGAGAGAAGAGGGCCTCTATATTGAGCATATTATGAGAAGGATCCGGCCACTGGCGGATAAGAAGATTCGGGTCAGCGACTGCGGAGCCTGCGGCAGCCGCATTGTTTCTGATGTGGAGGGAAGGATTGGCATCTGCGAGGGTCTGGTAGGAGATGACCGCTATTTCCTGAAAAGGGAAGACTATGCGGATGTGAAAAAAGATCCCGAATTCAGGCGGTGGTCTGTTCGTACTCCGCTGAAGATGGAAGGGTGCATCGGCTGCAGAGCCATGGGAATATGCGGAGGGGGATGTGTCAGCAATGCTCTGCGGCAGAATCATGAACTGTATTCTCCTGACAGATACATTTGTGAGAGCTCAAAGATGTTTACTGATCTGGCACTAAAGATCTGGTGGAATACGGTAAAGGCGGTCATGGAAGAAAAGAAAGAGACGGTACATCTCCTTTCTGATGAAGAGCGGGGATCCCTCCTGGGAGTACTTCAGAGAAGCTTTGATATTCCGCTTCAGACGGTTTCAAAACAATTCGAAAAGAGGATTCGATAGTGTGAAAGATACCCTTTCATGACTATTTGTGTCGCCGGTAAGACCGGCGGAATGGAGATTAATATGGAAAAATGGAAGATCGGCTGGGGCGTCAGCAACCTCTGCAATATGCGGTGCGGCTTCTGCTACAGCAAGAAGACCAGGCAGGAGCCGGGATACCGGGAAAACATTCAGGAAGGACTGCGGTTCATACTCAGGAATCAGGAACGTATCGATTCCATCAACTTTGGGACAGGGGAGCCTTCCCTTGTTCCGGAACTATTTGACCTCTGTAGTACCATCCGCAGGGAGGCGCCGCATATCTCCATCGGCATCACCACCAATGGAACCCTGGCAGATGCCGTGAAGGATCCGGATCATATGGATGCGTTTATCCGTTGTATCGATGACGTGGATGTGAGCCTGGATTACGGAACGGCAGAACTGCAGGACCGGTCAAGGAACTATTCGGGTGCCTTCAACATGGCGGTCCGTACGCTTGCGTTGTGCCGGGAGCACGGGAAGAATGCATCCATTGTCAATGCTTTGCATAAATATAACGGAACGATCTCCAACATGGATGCCCTTATGAGGATCGCCCGGATCTATGGTGCAAGCTTTCGGATCAACATCTATCGTCCGACAACGGATTTTGACTATGTGATCAGCTATGACCGGCTGAAGGAAATCATGGTCCATCTTGTCAGGACCTACGAGATAGAATCTCTGGCGGATCCTTTATTTGCTTCCGCGTTTGGAACGCCCTGCCCGGCGGGGGATCCGGTTGCCCGCAGTTCTTTCAGGATTCTCCCCAACGGTTTTATCAGTCCTTCCACTTATCTGCTGGACAGTGAGTGGCGGGTATGCCGTATTGACGAGCTGCAGAAGATCGACGATCTGCATGATTATGAAGGTTTTCAGAGAATCCTGGAAGCACCTGTCCCTGCGGAGTGCGAAGGCTGTCCCGTCAGGGAGTCATGCCGGGGAGGCGTGATCGACCGCAGGTGGCTATGGTATCATGATCTGGCGCAGAGGGATCCATACTGTCCGTATCGCCAGGGCGGATATGAGAACCTTGCACTGCTTTCCGGAGCGCCGGTCTGCTCCAAAGAGCGGAAAAGCTTTGTCCATGACGGCTATTTGCCAACTCTGATCTTCAGCCCCCGGATCAATGAACGGGCCCTGGACCGTTGGGATGTTATTTATCAGGGAGATATCGGCTTCTTTGACTCTTCCAGGCCGGCCGGCATAGCGATGGAGGTTCTGGAGGCGATGCCGGATCATGCCGGCATACTCGATCTCGGGAGCGGTCTTGGAAGAAATGGCCTGCCGTTTGTCAAAGCCGGATGCCGGGTAACATTTACGGACAGCTCAAAGACGGCATGTGACCGACTCTGGGAAAAAGTATGGGATGAGATGCCGGATGCCGACTGGCGGATCCTGGATCTGGACGCTTCGTCCGCGCTCCGGTCCCTGGAGGATGAGACCATGGACGGAGTGCTTGCAGTACATGTGATCTCGCACGGGTCCCCTGAGGTGATCAAGGAGGAATATGTCAGGGGAATCATGCGTGTTCTCAGGAAAGGCGGTCTGGCGGCGGTGACGCTTCCATCACTGAATGATTCCAGATGCCTGAACAGTCCTGAGACAGAGAAGGGCATAAAAAGCTTTGCTTTTGAAACTGGCCCTGAAAAGGGTATTGTTCATTCTTTCTATTCCGGGGAGGCTGTGAGGGCTTTGTTTGCAGGCTTCAGGCTGCGCCGGATTACGGAAGTAATTGAAGGAGGGAACGCCCACTGGCATCTTGTTGTGGAAAAGTGAGGCAGAGCCATGATGAACCTGAGTGAGATCAAGAAAATGATCCAAAAGCAGCCGGTCCATGGAAGAATACTGTATGAGTCAGGAAGAGTGACCGAAAGAGAGCCTTCCGTAAGCCGCCGGTTTATCGTTCACTCTGTAGCAAAAAGCGTGACGGCCATCGCGGTTGGTTTTGCATTGGAGGAGGGACTCATTGACCTGGATGAGACACTGGAGGATGCTTTCCCTGAGAAGCTTACTGAGGCAGCCTCTTTGGTAGAATGTTCTTTCGGCCGGGACGCGGCTGACAGGCAGAAAGAGGAATTCGGACAGGTCTGTGTAAGACATCTGCTTTCCCACACGTCCGGTTTCAGGGAGAATTATCTGACAGGCTTTCAGCGGCCTTATCTGGAGGATGACGACTGGCTAAAGCTGTGTCTTTCAAATCGCATTACCCAAACCCCGGGAGAATCCTTTCTGTACTGCGATGCTAACTATTATCTGATCGCAAAGCTGCTGCGGAGGCAGACCGGAATAAGGCTTACCGAGTATCTGCTGCCTCGGCTTTTCAAACCTCTGGGGATCCGGTATCCGGCCTGGGAACCTGATCCGGATGGGGATATGATTGGCTGCGGCGGACTGATCCTGAATATGGATGAACTGCACAGGCTGGGACTGGTGTGCCTGAACGGCGGATCATACAATGGCTCTGAAGTGATCCCGGAAGCATGGCTGGACACTGCCATGCATGAAAAGATCAGCATCGGGGATGGGCGCGGATACGGGTACGGATTCTGGACAACTCCGGAGTACTGCTATATGTTCGGGTACGGCGGCGTCTACAATTTCATCTCCCGTGAAAAAGATACTCTGTATACAGTCGACGGACTGATTCTGGAGCGGTAATCAACGAAGCTTATCACCGGCAGATCTGCGGCGGTACTGCATACCTGTGGAAGCGATACTGTGTGCTGCTGCAGCGGTACGCGTTCAGTATCTTCCGGAGCAAAGCAGGGTACGCGCAAGTCCCTCTTCCAGGGATACGGTCGGAAACCATCCGGCCGCTTTTTTTGCTTCGGCGAGATCCAGAATCCGGTCGGACAGCCCGGAGAAAGGGACATCGGAATCCTGAGTGAAAGCAAATGCTGCGGTGATACCGTAGAGCCGGCCGATCGTTTTGATGAAGCGGCTCAACGAGGCCGGCTCCGCGCCGGCCACGTTAAAGGTACCGTTTTTATCCAGAAGGGCACATATGCTTTCCGCCAGATCCGAAATATAAGTAAAGTGAAGAACCGGGTCATTTTTGAGGCATACCAGAGGACTGTCCTGCAGCCGTTTCAGATAATCCCTTTCCGAAAACCAGTAGTTGCCCGGCCCGTATACTTTCGACGGGCGGATAATAGTGTGACAGGGGAACAGCTCCCGCAGAAGGCGCTCCCCATTGATTTTGGCGATCGCATAGGGTTCTCCGGTTCCATTTTTCAAAGGCTCGTTTTCCCTGTGGGGTGAGAGATCTCCGGGTGCGTATACCGAAGAGGAGGAGATAAATACATAGCGGCGGCATCTGCCGCAGGCATGCTGCATTGCGGCCGTTATAGTCTGCTCATCGGTTCCGGACAGATCGATCACCGTGTCCCATTCACGTTCAAATAGTTCTGCCATATCCCTGCTGCTGTATCTGTCTCCCGTCAGAAAGCTTACCTCTGAACAGGGGAAAGCAGCGTTGTGAAGCCCTCTGTGAAAACAGGTTATGTGTATGGCTTTCCCGGAGCTTTCCAACAGCTTCTCAATCAGGGCGGGACCGAAAAAGCGGGTTCCGCCCAGTATCAGAATTTCTTTTTTTCCATTTGCGTCTGCTTTCATTCTGCCTGTATCCACCTTTCATCTCAGCGGGGAACCCCGCTTCTTCAAGCGGCAGGAACGCTGCCGCGTCTGACTATAAGTTTACGATACAACCATAGAAGGGTCAAATTACTGCTGTGAGGATCAGAAACAGCATGCATTTTATTCTGTACAAGGCATAATAGTATATGAGATAATAATGCTCACGGAAGCAAGGAAGCATGTCCGTAATGATATGCCTGCAGAAAGAGATGCCTGCCGCTTGAAGATGACCTTGCAGGCAGTCAGCGGCAGGCGGGTTTAAAAACCAATAGCTAATCCCTGCTTCCTTAATTTATGCATAAAACAGGCGGTTAATGTATGGAAACGACATATATGTTGAAGAAAAGGCTAAGATCTTATCTCCGAAGGCATCCTTCCGCGCGCCGGCAGGTGCTTTCAGGACGCCAGCCGGTGCTTTCAGGACGCCAGCCGATGCTGCCCGCAGGGACTGTCGATACTGCGGAATACTATGCCCTGCTGAAAAGGGATCTTGAGCAGCTTGATGTTCTGCTTGGCGAAGATCCAGACGCGTTCAGAAAGATGATGCTTGCCTCATATTACAGAAGCGGGGAGTCTCCTGATTTTGATAAGCCGATACCGGCTTATATGTATAAGGCCCGCGTCTGCAATATTTATCTTCTTCAGTATTATATTATGTACCGCCTTCTCATCCCTGTGTTTCTTGAAACAAAAGCAGAAGAGATGAAGCTTCTGGTACTTGGCTGCGGTTCAATGATAGATTCCTTTTCGTTATCCTATGCCATGAAGGAGTTCGGGAACAGCTTCACTGTGCGCTATACGGGGGTTGATATAGCTGAATGGCCTGAAAACTACAAAACTTCTTTTGAAACATATTTTATACGGAAACCAATGCAGGATTATTGGGACGACATAGAAGTCTTTGACGGGAACATCATCTTTTTTGCAACGGTGTTAAGTGAACTTCGCGAATATCCTGACGAGATGGAGAGATTCTGCAGGGGACTTGAGAAGACACCTTTCACAAGCGACACTATCTTCCTTATGGTGTCCTACAGATCAATTGCTTCTTATAAAAGGGACTGGAGGTTAACCGACTGGCAGAAAGTGCAGATGGTTATAAATGAGCTCGAAAAAAAAGGCTATAAAGCCGGCAGGCTTCCGGTTTCTCTCCCTGCAGGCTGGAGCATATATCTTCGCAGTGAAGAAGCCGCAGATGAGGCAGGAAGAGGATGGCCATGCTATTATCTGTCCGCTCCGGACGGATCAGACGGTGTCATAAGCATGAAAGAAGCAGCGCCTGACTTTGCCATGCCGGATTTCGTCGAAGAATACCTGGAGAATCCGGGCTATATCAGGAGGCACTGTTCCAACTATCAGAAGCGCAGGGAGCAGTACCTGAAGCGGAATCCTGAAAAGAATTCCGAGGAGGAAAACCCGTCCGTGATATGCAGGGAGGAGTGTCCGATAATCTGCAATCCGGCTCCAAGAGTGCTTCATTCGAATAAATTCAGCACATGCTTTCAAATATTAGTATTCCATAGAAGCAGTTCTGAATGATTCTGTGTTTTCTTTCCGCCTCTGAGGTTCTTCTCAATCGTGGTATACTGATAGAACAGGGATCCGCCGGCAGGGACAGACAGAACCTGCAGCATTGTTCTTTGGTGCCGTAAAGCCGGAGACTGAGATATAGAAGTGATTCTTAGCCTGGCAGGAGAGAGACAGATTGAGTATTGTTTTAAACCAGTCACAGAATGAGGACGTTGAGATGTGTAAGAGAGCAAAGATTAAAAAGACATATATGGTTGTGCTGACATCGGTTTTTCTCTGCACAGCCTGCTTGCGGACTGTTTTCGCGCAGACTTCTGCCGAATCAGAAGACTCAGTACGCAGCGCTGTGGATTTTGAACATGAACTGGATTCATATGAGCCGCTGAAAAATCATTATAATTTTTATTTCACATATAAAACGGTTCATCCATGGTGGGACGCAGTGGCTCTTGGCATGGAAGAAGCTCAGAGGCAATTCCTTGACAGGGGCATTACAATTACCTATGAGTATATGGCTCCGGACGTGGCCTCAGCTGAGGATCAGAGGAGCAGGCTCCTGGCCGCTCAGGAAAAAGGCTTTGATGTTATAGGGGTTGACGTCGCGGACGAGAAGATTATATCACCGGTTCTTGATGAGATGGTGGAATCCGGGACGAAAGTGATGACATTTTCCAGCTCTGATGCTGAGGAAGGCTGCAGGAGACTGGCATATGTCGGCAATACTCATAATTATCAGGACGGAGCGGACCTGACAGAGGCTCTCTGCGAGAAACTGCAGTATAGAGGAAAGATTGCCATTCTCGTTGGAACCGCCGGCGCGCCATGCCACGAGGACCGGGCCAGAGGCGCGAGAGAAACCATTGAGAAATACCAGGACATGGAGATCACGGCAACAGAATATGATATGGATTCCGTTGACCTGGCATATGATCTCACAATGAAGATTTTGAAGGATTGTCCGGATCTGGACGGGATTATCTGCTGTAATATGAGCAACCCTGTCGGCGCCGCAAGAGCCGTAACAGAAGCGGGAAGCAGTGCTGTTATAGTAGGCATGGATCATGATGAAGAAGCACTGCGCTATTTAAAAGATGGAGTAATATATTGTCTGGGAGTGCAGGATTGCTATTCGATCGGCTTTGATACCATTCAGGTTGCGGTAAAGATTGCAGACGGCAATTTGCCGGGAGAATTGTTCCCGGAGAAGACAGATGAGATAACTACAGTAGTCTATCAGAAAGACGCGGCACGAGTACTTGATCTGCTGTATGGTGACATATAATGGAAAAAGATAAACATATCACAAATAAAACATTCGTTTTGACGGCCGTACTTGGCAGCCTTCTGATTATGGCGATGGTGATTGCCAACACATTGTGGTCTACAAAACAGATCGCTTCCGCGACGGACGAAGCGGTTTCCGCGGTGAGCACATTTTATCTTGAGGAGATGGCGGACCGCCGTGCGAAGATCATTACTAATATGATCAACGGCACCTTCGAATCGATGGAAAGAGCGCTGGACTATATTGACCGTGAAAAGGTAAAAACACAGGAAGAACTGAGGGAAACTATTGGCAGGATCAATTCTTTGCTGACGCTGAAACGGTTTGCCCTGGCAGACCGGGATAATATTGTATATACACAATATACAACCTATACCGGCGCCAGCCGGCATGCTTTCTTGTCGGCGGAGAAGCTTCAGGACCGGATTATCAGCGATGTATCTTTCTATGGTTCTTCCAGGCAGCTGTGTCTGGTTGTTCCTGCCCGTGACCTTTCGGTAATGGGAAAGTCTGTAAAGGCGTGCTTTGTCCAGCTGGATATTGACGACATTGTTGATCTGCTGGCGTTCGAAGACCAGAGCAGGACGTTCTTCGGATTGTATTCCGGCAGCGGAGTAAATCTGTCCGGTACGGAGTTAGGCCCGGTGATTTCTGACAGGAATATCCTGGAAGCGGCAAAGGATGTTGTATCGGAGGATGTGTGGAAGAAGACCTGTGAAGATTTTGAGAATGGGGAAGAGGGAAGCATGAGGTTTTCTTCCGGAGGAGCAGAAGAGGATCTGTGCTATGTTCCGGTTAAGGGAACCGGCTGGGAGATTGCGGCCCTGACGCGCGACAGTGTTATTAAGGACCAGATTCGGGATATCAGCGATAAAAATCTTGAGACGAGCAGAAATCAGATGATTTTCTCACTGGTGTGCGTGTTGCTGCTTGGCGTTGTTCTTCTGGCACAGCTTTCAATGCTGTCTAAACGAAAGCTGGAAAAAGAAAAGGAGACAAGCAGATCCTTCCGGAATATGGCGAATAAGGACTCTCTGACAGGGGTCAGGAACAGGCATGCTTACTATGAAAATGAGGCCTCCATCAATCAGCAAATTCAGGAAAACAGCCTTCAGAAGCTGGCAGTTGTGGTATGTGACATTAACGGACTAAAATATGTTAATGACAACATCGGCCATTCTGCCGGAGACCAGTTGATTAAAGATGCCTGCTCTTTGATTTGCGAGTATTTTAATCACGGGGCGGTATTCAGGGTCGGCGGTGATGAGTTCGCGGTTCTGCTTCAGGGAACAGGCTATGATACCATGATGGAAACAGTTGATCGTTTCAATCGTAAGGCTGAAGCCAATATAAGGGAAGGCAGGGTTGTCGTCTCAATAGGATATTCTGTTCTGGAGCCTGGAGATCAGTATCTGCACGATGTATTTGAGAGGGCGGATCAGATGATGTATGAGAGAAAGAAGGAATTAAAGGAAATGGGCGCTCACAGCAGGTAATGAACTCTCCGTATCTGATATGGCAGCAGCAGGGATACATGACGTGGATTAATGGTGAGGCCTGATATTTGCTGAATGCCCAGGAGGAGGACGGCTACCTGGGAACCTATTTTACCATCGAGGAGCCTGACAGAAAGTTCAGAAGCCTGATGAACAGTCATGAGCTGTACTGTGCCGGGCACTTTATGGAGGCTGCGGCGGCCTATTATGAGGCGACGGGGAACAGAGCAAAACAGATCCGGGGAAAAAGCCTCTGATCGGCGGGATGGAGCACTTTTCCCGGAAGTATTTCCAGGCCCACAAGCCTGCGGCCAAACAGGATTCGGCGGAGGGCCATGCTGTGCGGCTGGTATACTTGTGTACTGCTATGGCTGATGTGGCTGCGAGTACTCAGGATCAGAGCATGCTGGATGCCTGCAGAAAGATCTGGAGAAATATTGTTGACCGCAGGATGTACAGTCCGGCGGAAGATGCGCTCAGGGAGGATCCGGTTAGGCTTAACTTCATACCGTATTACACATGGGCGAATCGTGGGAGCAATGAGATGAGCGTGTGGGTCCGCAGCCTGTGACCTTCATGATTACTTACAGAGGCGGGGATTCGGATCCGCTTGAAGAGGCAGATGAACTGTTGCGGAGACTTATCGGGAATGCCTGCAGGGATCTGTCATATTCATATGATTGTGGGATGTGTGCGGAAATAGTCAGTTTAAGACCACTGGCGCGAGCAGAGTGACCCCGGACATAATGTTCATTTTTACAGGTTAACTAAGGAGACAGGAGGGATAAGCGTGAGCTATAAATCTGAGATGGTGAAGCAGGCTTATGATGCTTTGATCCCAAAGTACCGTGAGCTGGAATCCATTGTTGATGATCTGCTGCATTCCTCATTCAGCATGCACGGGCTGAAGGTCGTGAGTATCCCTCACAGAATAAAGACCTGGGAGTCAGTGTATGGCAAGCTGATGAGAAAACCTGAGACCTACTCAAGCACAAAAGACCTGAACGATCTGCTCGGATTCAGAGTTATCTGTTTTTTTGCCTCTCATGTGGATGTGGCTGCCTCTATAATAAAACAGCTTTTTGAGATTGATTTTTCGCGATCCAGGGATAAGCGGAGCCTGCTCAGCCCAACCACATTTGGGTACCTTTCTCTGCATTATATCTGCACACTGAAGCCCGGAAGTGAATATCCGGAAGATTTGAAGAGCCTTCGTTTTGAGATCCAGATCCGTTCTGCTCTTCAGCATGTGTGGGCTGAGATTGAGCATGACCTTGGTTATAAGACTGTACTGGAGGTGCCGAGGGATATCAGGAGAGAGTTTTCGCGTGTGGCGGGACTGCTTGAAGTGGCGGATGAGTCATTTGACAGGATCAGGACACGGATATCTGAATATGAGACGGATACGCTCCGGCGTATCGAGGAAGACAGCGCGAACCATCTGACAGTGGACAGGTTTTCGCTGATTCAGTTCATACGGCGGAGCAATGCCATGAAGCAGCTGTTTTCCGACATGTCCCGGCTGACAGAAGGCGAGATAACCTATGCCAGGCCTGACGGATATCTTCCGTTGCTGGAAGCGATGAAGATCCGGACTCTTGGAGATCTCCATGAGCTGATTACAGGCGAGCATGAACATGCGATTGAGCTTCTCAGTTATTCGCTTCAGTTTTCTGATCTTGAAGAGCTGACATCCAACTCTGTACTGTTTTATCTCTGCAGAGCCCGGCTTATCTGGGGAGATTACAATGAGGAACAGATACGGGATATTATGTACAGTGTTTCGAAGGAAGAGAAGAAGATTCGGCGTTCGGTAGATTATATTATGAGAATGCGGAATCATTTTCTCAAAAAACACGGCGACGGCAGCAACAGCGATGACAGCTGATCCATTGTACAGAGGATCCTGTTCCCCGGTTTCCTATTGAAGAGAAACCGGGGTTTTTATCCGGAAAAAACGCTTAAACGGTATTGGCTGCATTCAGGCGAAATGTATTATTGTGTGAATCATTATATGATGTTAAAATCAACATGCTTTTGATCCTGAAATAACAAAAAAGATTCTACATAGCGAATCTTTCGGGGGTGAAAAGAAATAATATCATTAAGGAAAGGGTAACGGCATGCCCAGTAAAAAAGCAAAGCTCCCCATCCGGGTCAGCTATGGAATCATTTTCTGGCTGTTTATGATCGCGAATCTTGCAGGAGTCCTGATAGAGGGGTTATTCTATCTGATTGCCTTCGGGAAATGGGAGACTCATGTGGTAACGATGTGGGGACCATTCTGCCTGCTCTATGGTTTCGGTACAGTAGGATTCTATCTTGTGGCTGCCGCGTTTCAGGGAAAGAGCTATGTGCTGGAGCTGATAGGACACGCTCTGATCGGAGACGGTCTTGAGCTGGTCGGAGGATTGCTTCTTGAATTCGGCATTGGTATGAGGGCGTGGGATTACACTGATTACTTCATGAATTTCCGCGGCCATATCTGTCTGCGGATGACAATTGTATGGGGCCTGGTTGGTTTTGCTTTCGGCCGTTTCTGTCCGTTGATCAGCAAGGGCCTGTCTCAATTTGAACATGGTATATTCAGGATTTTCATTATCATCCTTTCTGTCTTCATGCTGATCAACATGACTTTTACCGTAATCTGTATAGTGCGCTGGAGCAGGCGCCATTATGGAGTTAAGGCTGATTCATCATTCGAGGAGTTCCTTGATGAAAGGTATGATGATGAATATATGTCAAAACGGTTTATAGAATGGCATTTCCTTGATGATTTGAAAAAGAATGATTCTCATGGCTAAGCTGTGGATGGTTCACAGAATTACGTCAGGATGATACAATAAGATAACACGTTTAAATAACTGATAGGAGGAGACACAGCAGATGGCAAAAAAATTATTATCTGTATTCCTTTCGACACTTATCCTGGCTCTGCCTTGCCAGGCTTTCGCAGCGGAAAAAGACGTCCGGCAAAGACCGGAAGATGATCCTGCTGTCATGCTGCCGGCATATTCTTATGATCTGACCGGGTCTGTGGAGGTCGAAGGCCGGCAGGGCGTATGCGCCGAGAACGGTTATTACTGGGTGAGCGGTTCTGCCACACTGGCAAAGTACGATAAAGACTGGAATCTCATCCTGAAGAATGAAGATCCTTTCAAGGGCTATGAGATGGAAGTCAACCATATCGCCGATATTGATGTGTATGAGAACGAATTATATATCGGCGCCGAGTATTTCATGGATGGCGTCGGGAAGAACATTCAGATTGCTGTCTATGACGGCGATACCCTTGAACTGAAACGTACCTTCTCTTTTGAAGAGGAGAGCGGGCAGCTGGAATGCTCCGGTATCGCGGTGGACCCGGACACAAAATCTGTCTGGATGTGTTCATGGGTTGGGGAAGAGAGCGGCCGGTACCTGTACAGGTATGATCTGGAAACAGGTGCTTATCTGGGAAAGGTTCATTTACAGATGCCGCCTCAGTGGCTGCAGGGAGTAGCTTATTACGATGGCTTCCTCTATATGACGGCAGACGACGGAACCGCTGATGACGATGAACCTGATCATCTGTACAGGACAAAGATAACAGATGGCTGCACTTACTGCACCGTTACTCTGGAGAGAACATTTGACGATGTGACGAAGCAGGGAGAGATCGAAGGGTTGACTTTTGACAAAGAAACGGGCAGCCTGCTTCTTCTGTACAACAGAGGGGCGAGAATCATACTTGGTATGCCGAGAGGTTTCTACGACGGCTACGACAGGGAGATATCTGAAGTGTTCACATACAGCATGTCAGCCAGGTAAGAGGAAGGATTCTTCTGTGATACAGAACTAAGAAGATATGGAGGATTGATTATGAAGAAGAAAGTATCTGCAGTAATCGTGATGCTGGCGGTGATGGTATTTGGATGTGTGGTTTGTTCCGCGTCCATCATCTCTTCCAAAGGCCCGGGGCAGATCGGCTACAGCTCCGTGGTGCTGTGCAGCACCTTGTCATTACACACTGATCCCAGCTATGATTCCGCGGTCACGCAGACACTGCAGTATGGAGACAGAATTATCGTAGCCAGTCAGAAGGACGGATGGGCGCGTGTTGTTCTGGGTGACGCTGAGGATTCTCCATCCGGATGGGTGAATGATTCTTATATTGCTGTTGATCCGGCATGGTACCGTACTGACGAAGACACTCCGGTATATGCGTGGAACAGCACATCGGCGCCCAAGGTCGGCCTGCTGGATGGAGGTACGACCCTTCCCATTCTTAGAGACGACGGAGACTGGATCATCGTCAGCCTGAGAGGGGCCGCGGCGTGGATCAATAATCCGAACAGAACCGCTTCCCAGGATAACGTTATGATCGGGCAGGGTTCAGCTCAGAGCAGCGGCGGCAATACGAACACATCCCAAAGTTCCGGCAGCGCTTCTGCCGGAAGTTCACAGGAAGAGGAGCAGACCCCCTGGTTCACCGTCTATGCAAGGGATGGAAGCACAGAATCTATTCACTTAGTTGGCGGAGCCATGTATGAGGACGCACGGGGCAGGACATATTCAAAGCAGGATAATGATGGATTTTACTACTGCATCACAACTGATAAGACGTATGCCTTTGACCCGGGCGCGTGGACGGGCGAAGCTTATGGTGAAAATGAATTCCCGGCTGAAGATGACCTCACCGGCGAGGATTATGGTGAGAATCAGGATCTGACCGGCGAGGACTATGGTGAAAACCAGGATGCATAATGGCCCGGGAACTTGTGCCGGGGCCGGGCTTATGGAGCTGTAATCATATCATGATTTATTTCAAAGGAGGTTTAAATGACTACTGACACCAAACTGACATGCGAAGAGAAGGGTCCGATCACAGAGGAACTCCTCACAAAGATGAACGCCTGGTGGCGCGCTGCCAACTATCTGTCAGCCGGACAGCTGTACCTGCTGGAGAATCCGCTGCTCCGCAAGCCCCTCACCCGCGATATGGTCAAGAAAAAGATCGTCGGACACTGGGGAACCGTGCCGGGGCAGAACTTTGTATTCGTTCACCTGAACCGGGCCATCAAACGCTATGATCTGGATATGATCCTTCTGTCCGGTCCGGGACATGGCGGCAACTTCTATATCGCCAATGATTATCTGGACGGCTCTTACAGTGAAGTGTATCCGAATATCTCTGAAGACGAGGCCGGCATGGCAAAGATGTTCAAGCAGTTCAGCTTCCCGGGCGGCATGCCAAGCCACTGCGCTCCGGAAACGCCGGGCTCCATCAACGAGGGAGGAGAGCTTGGATACGGAATTGCCCATGCATTCGGTGCGGTGTTTGACAACCCGGATCTGATCGCGGCTGTTACCGTAGGTGACGGGGAGGCTGAGACCGGTCCACTTGCCACGTCCTGGCAGAGCAACAAGTTCCTGAATCCTGTCTCCGATGGAGCGGTTCTTCCTATTCTGCATCTGAACGGCTATAAGATCGCCAACCCGACGATTTTTGCGCGCATGAGCCATCAGGAGATCGTAGACTTCTTCCATGGCTGCGGATGGGAACCGTATTTTGTGGAAGGCGATGATCCCATGCCGATGCACAGGAAGATGGCAGAGACCATGGATCTGGTTATCGAGAGGATCAAGGATATCCAGAAGCATGCCAGGGAGAACAATGATTCAGCCCGTCCGGTATGGCCGATGATCGTTCTGCGGACTCCCAAGGGATGGACAGGACCTAAGGTTGTGGACGGACAGAGGATCGAAGGGAACTTCCTGGCCCATCAGGTTCCGATCATGATGGATAAGGAAGAGCACCTCGGCATTCTGGAGGAATGGCTCAAGAGCTATCATCCGGAGGAGCTGTTTGATGAGAGCGGCAGGCTGATCCCGGAGCTTAGGAAGCTCGCCCCGAAGGGCAATGCGAGGATTGGCTCCAATCCTCACGGAAACGGCGGGCTGCTGCTTCGCGACCTCAGACTTCCGGATTTCAGGGATTACGCGTTCCCGGTAACGAAGCACGGAGAGACGGACGGCCAGGATATGTCTGAGCTTGGCAAATTCGTCCGGGATATCTTTGTTCTTAATAAGGACGCGAAGAATTTCCGTGTATTCGGGCCGGATGAGACTAATTCCAACCGTCTGAACGCGGTATTTGATGTAGAGAACCGTGACTGGAACGCCGAACACTATGATACGGATGACCACCTTGCGGCAAACGGGCGCGTCATGGATTCCATGCTGTCCGAGCATATGTGCGAGGGCTGGCTGGAGGGCTATCTGCTTACAGGCCGTCATGGGTTCTTTGCCACATACGAGGCATTTGCCAGGATCATTGATTCCATGGCAGCACAGCACGCGAAGTGGCTTAAGGTATGCAACCAGCTGCCCTGGCGTGAGGAGATCGCGTCTCTCAACCTGATTATGGCTTCAACCGTCTGGCAGCAGGATCACAATGGATTTACGCATCAGGATCCTGGCTTCATGGATCATATCGCCAATAAGAAAGCAGATGTCGTACGTCTGTATCTGCCGCCTGATGCCAACTGCCTGCTTTCCTGCTTTGATCACTGCATCCGCAGCCGGAATTATGTGAATGTGATTGTAGCGAGCAAGCATCCGAGACCGCAGTGGCTGTCCATGCCTGAGGCGATCAAGCATTGCACACAGGGCATAGGTATCTGGGACTGGGCCAGCAACGATCAGGGAGAGGAGCCTGATGTGGTGTTTGCCTGCGCGGGCGAGACGCCTACATTGGAAGCCCTGGCAGCTGTCACTATCCTGAGAGAGGAGCTGCCTGAGGTAAAGGTCCGCTTTATCAACGTAGTCGATCTGTTCAAGCTGCAGCCGTCCACCGAACATCCGCACGGACTGACTGACGCGGAATATGATATCCTCTTCACCAAGGATAAACCGGTGATCTTTGCTTTCCACGGATACGCGGGACTGGTGCATGAGCTCATTTACCGCCGTCATAATAACCGTTATGTCCATGTGCGCGGCTATAAAGAAGAAGGTACGATAACCACGCCGTTTGATGTGCGTGTGCAGAATGATGTCGACCGTTTCCATCTGGTACAGGAAGCGATCAAAAACCTGCCGCAGCTCGGCAACCGCGGCGCTTATCTCTATCAGAGGATGAGCGACAAGCTTGTTGAGCATAAGCAGTACATCCATCAGTATGGCCTGGACCTGCCCGAAGTAGCAGGATGGAAATGGGAAAAATAAAGAACGGAACCTTTGGAGGGTCATTTGAGCCGGTAAGTGTTATCGCGATTATGAAGAACGGAAATAAGTATGAAACCAAAAGGTGAGCGGAGAAGAATGCGGCAGTAAGATTCCCAAACCCTTACTTTCCGGAGAATTCCAGGATGTGAGCGGCTGCACGGAGGACAAATATGTCAGGATGTGTATATGGTGTCGGTGTCGGTCCTGGAGATCCGGAGCTGATGACACTGAAGGCGGTTAGAATTCTGAAGATGGCTGATGTGATTATATGCGCAGGAAAGAGTCCGGAAGAGAGCGCTGCGTACCGGATTGCGTCAAGAGCCGTCCCGGAGATCAGGAAGAAAGAGGTGCTTGCCATTCATGTGCCTATGACATATGACCGCAGCATGCAGGAGGCGGAACACCGGAGAACCGCGGATATAATCGGCGGATATCTTGACGATGACAGGACGGTTGCCTGTCTGGTTCTGGGCGATCCTTCGATCTACAGCAGTTTCAGCTATTATAAGAGAATCCTCCGGAACAAGGGACACCGGACAAAGGTTGTAAGCGGAGTGCCGTCATTTTGCGCGGTAGCGGCCAGAGTCGGCATTCCTCTTATTGAGTGGCAGGAGCAGATGCATATTATTCCGGCCGCTCATCAGGAGAGTCTGGAAGGATATGATAACGGAACCTGTGTGTACATGAAAGTCGGAAGACAGTTGAAGGAACTGAAGGAGAACCTGGATGAGGATACAACCGATGTCTATATGGTCGAGAACTGTGGAATGGAGGGCGAGAGAGTCTGCTTCGGAATAGAGCAGATACCGGACCAGTCGAGGTACTTTGCGACTGTAATAACCAAAGGCAGGGAGTGACCCGGGTAGAATCCGAGCTCCAGGGGCAACCGCACTTACATGCGATTGCCCCTCTTCTTTTTTACTGCACAGGTTTGTTTTTATCTTCCTTAAAATGATAATACTCATGCACCAGACTCTTATAGCCCAGTTCCTTCAGCTCCTGGTAGGTGATGCGGAAGCGCTTCCTGCGGGAAGATCCTGACATGCAGCGTCTGATAGCGTCCTGAACATAGTGATCAATCTCTTTAAGCGAATCTGCAGTGTTTATGCAGGGGAAGAGCCATCTTGCCCAGGTGAGCTCATTATTCTTTTTCATTCCATAGAAGAGCCTGTTGCAGAAGCCTGCAACCCGTCTTCCGCACTCTTCATCAGTCAGTCCCTTCGCCCTCTTTGCATAAAGTGTATTGTTGACACATATACGTATCTTTCTCTTGACCTTTTCCTTGGAGTGATCCGAAATATCCATTATGCCGTCCTTCAGCTTACAGCCAAGGATCTCCACCGCGTCACCGGGCTCTATCATATAAGTCTTACCTGGATTGGTTGACAGACCTTTGTCTTTGACCACCTCAAGAAGACGGGTACGATAACTATCAGCTTCCTCCCTGCTTCTGGCATAGATGATGATATCATCTGAAAACCTGCAGTACATCGGTGATACAGAAAAGAAGTAGCTGTCCAGATCCATCAGATAGACATTCATAAAGATATTAGCCAGTGGAATCCCACCCAGTCCGCCAGGCTCACACGATGTAACCGTTCCGCCGGGTTCGATGCATTCCCTGCGAAGGAGAATGAACTTCATAAGATCAAGAAGGGCCGGATCTTCGCCAAAGATTCTTTCCAGCATCGGGATGAGCTTCTCCGGAATGATAGAGCCGACATAATTGGAAACGTCTGCCTTGATGATGTAGTAATTGGATATATCAGCATTGTCTCTGAGCCTCCGCAGGAAGTCCTGCGCGGTTTTGGAGACCCTGAAGGAATAGAGGCCGTCAGAATAAATCCAGTCATAATCGCGCAAGGCAAATGCTATCAGCTTGAAAAGGAAGCTCATTGATCCTTTGAAGCAGTAGATATCCCTCATACGCCCTGACATATTCTTGGGTATGCGATAGTGGAACGGGGCCGGAACTGAACTGTAGTCTCTGCGGATCAGCTTCTTCATGGCATTGGCACAAGTTGCCGAGGAGATGTAATTTACCATATCGTTCCAGGTGTCGTCTTCATGCTCCGGCTTGCTCTCACGGTACCTTATAAAACTATCTCTCAGGCCGCGGGTCAGGCAGCGGTCAAGGATTCCCTGGTTCTCGTATACAAAGCTTATGCACTCCGGTATCTGCCCCGTAGTCTGATCCTGCGGAATGTCGAAGAGATAGCGGTAGACCTTTCTCGGATCAGCGAAGGCAGGCCCCATGGTGATAAACAGATCATGCCCCTCAACCGTAATCTGCCGTACTGATGAACGCAGATGAAGAGGGTAGGGGAATGCCAGTGACGGTCCGCCGGACAGATAGAGCCAGTCTTTTTCTTCAAGACGTTTTTCGATATATCCTGTGAGCTGACCAGGATCGGCCGTCTCAGGGATTCTCATGCGGTAAGTGACTTCACGGACACGGAGAGGATGCGGTATCTCCCGGATCTGACGGACATGAAAGTTGCCCGCGTATGATTCTATCAGTTCTTTGAGCTCCTGAACATCATAGTGACGGCAGAGCGCGATGGATGTGGCGTTGAAACCTGCCGCTGTATACTCATCATGCCTGCTGCTCCCGAATGATTCCACACTGTCGGGATCGAACGAAACATTTGCCTTGAAGAGCGCCAGGCGGATCTCGCAGTTCCAGTAGGCGGGAATCACAACAGAATGAAGGCTGTCGTAAGTATATTCCAGAAGGACATACTGTACCGGTTTATATTCAGTTTTGCGGACCGGATGACGAAGCCCGATCTTCCGGTCCTCCTCACGCAGAGCCGGAAGTGAGAGCAGAGCTCTGCGTTGGTCAGAATCACAGCTTCCGCATCCGCTGCAGCGTACAGAACATACCGGGTCTGACTGCGGCGCGCCTTTCTTCATAGCCTGGTAACGTCTCCACAGATATTCCTTTGAGGCAGGACTTTCCACTATATCCCAGGGAAGAGGATCCTCAAGGCTGTACTCACGGAACCAGTACGACAACGGGGGAAGGCGATGTTCCTCGAGGAAACGGATCACCTTGTCCTCTGCCTCATGGCTGTAACGATCATTGTGGCGGACATCTCCCTCCATCGCCAGATAGAGCAGAAGTTCGGCCAGCCTGCCGTCTCCTCTGAGAAAGAGCTGTTCCAGGGCGTGCTCAGAGGTTACCTCGGGCATGATGGATTTGAATCCGAGGTCCTGGATCTTCTGTGTGAATTCAGCATATTCCGTCAGTATACTGCGGGGAACCGCCGCCCATTGAAGCGGGGTGTGCGGGCTGATCAGCAGAGTCATCCATGTGATCAGAAAATGGGGAACTCTGCCATATTCACCTGCTTCCTCATCGAATACAGCCCGGATCTTCACCGCAAGATTGTAGAACTCTTCAAGATCCTCCGCGCTCTCAGTGGGGAGGCCGGCGATCATCATAAACTTTACTGTCCTGTAACCATTGCGGCATACCTGCCTCATGGTATCCAGAATCTGTTCCTCTGAGAGGTTCTTGGATACAAGATTCCGAAGACGCTGTGACGCCCCCTCTACTCCGAAGGATATACGTCCTCTTTCCTGCATGGAAACGAAGCAGCAAAGCTCGGGATTAGAAGAGAATCCGTCCATACGAAGAGACACCAGCCTGACGCGGTCTCCCAGCGAATCATTGAGGTTATGGATGATCCGGTTGATCTGAGGGTGCGATACAGAATTAAATGATACCGGTGATACTGCCAGATTACCGGTGTTTTGAACAATATCGTCTACGATCTGTTCGACACGCCCGGCGCTTTTGGGACGGAAGGGCAGGGTAGTGAAGCCTCCAAGGCAGAAAGAACACTTTCCTTCGCATCCGCGGGAGATCTCATAGTGTGAGTTAGACGCCATATCTACACAGAAGTTCAGGAACGGCCTTGTCGAGACGAAGACCTGATCCAGATCTTTGACATGATAGAAATGAACACGCTCCGGAACGTCAGACCGGACGGGAAATGTACCGGTATATCTTCCTTCATCGTCGAAGCGTTCTTCATAGAAGCGCGGCACATAGATGCAGTCCCACATCTGAACCGCCTTGAGGAGTATGCTGTCACGTGACAGCCCATTCCGCCTGCCCTCTTCCAGAAGAGAGAGAAGCTCCGGAAGGACTTCCTCTCCTTCACCGAAGAACATGATATCGATAAATGGATGGAACGGTCCTGGATTGACCAGAGAAGACCCACCAAGAATCACGAAAGGATCAGTCTCATTTCGATCACGGAAGAAGACGGGAATCCCGGAATTAAGTATGATCCAGGGAACCGCCGCTGCGGAGCAGCTCAGATCCATTGACAGACACAGGCAGTCAAAGGCTGTGAGCGGCATCTTACTTTCAACCGCGAATGGCGATATACCGTCCTTTTTCATCAGATCCTGATTCCATCGGGTGGGAGGGCAGAGAGTCCGCTCCACTACCCAGGATTGCTTAAAGGAATCGAGAAGCTCATAGAAGAGCGGCAGCGCAGGGGCGTTGAAAGTGACCCCCGTGGCCATCATGTTTGCAAGACAGATGCGGAAAGTACCGTTGATGCGCCCCGTGCGTACAGCGTGATCCCAGTCAAAATGATGGGTATTCATCTCGTCTCCAAGATACAGACCTGCGTCGTCCAGTTCAGGAAACCGGCCGTTCAGCCACTTCTGATTCCTGTCTCTCTCCCGCAGCCTCTCTGCCCATACTTCTCTTCTTATTGATTCTTTGTTTTTCATAATACTTATCAATCCGCCGCCTCCTGTCCGCGGAACAAACTGTCAGAAATGAGCATCTTATACATTGGCATTCCTGTAATCGTTTTTGAATATATCTATAATCGTCCTTGAATTCAGATCCGGGATAAAATATAATTTTAGCTATGAGAGGGGTGCACTTCGGTGCGTTCTCAGAACATCGGACAGGTCCGCATAAAAAGACTTTGAGAACGGTCGCGCTCTTAAGCCGATGTGGTGCAAGGCCGGAATTCTCCCCCTCTCTTTTTTATCAATAAATGAATTTAGATAATCCTCAGAAATGAATTGTTTTGTCAGAAACTACCTGAAAAATCATATCATATCATTATCTGGAAAACAAGAATTGCGCTATTTTACGGCGTGCCTGTGCCGATATGGCACAGGGGGGTTACAGGAAGGAGAATGTACGATGTTCAAAACCAGATACAGCAGCAGAGTATTATGGTCCGTAATATCCGTGATCCTTCTTATATCCGCAGGATCTATTTTAAATGTAGGGACAGCTCTCGCGGAGCAGGCGGAAACTGAGACGGAGGCTGCCGGCAGCGTATACCGGCTTCCGGTATTCGCTACTTCAGATATACACGGCTGGCTCATCAATACGGAGGAGCCGTATGAATACCGTGTTCCATATATCGCGGATAAGATCAACGATGAACGCAGATCGGGAGGATCATACGATCCTGACCGCACAGTGCTTGTTGACGGAGGGGATATATTCCAGGGCAGCGCTCTTTCGTACCTGCTGAAGGGTGAGAGTATGTCCGCTGTATTTGATAAGATGCAGTATGATGCAGTAACGGTGGGAAACCATGATTTTGACTGGGATGCCGAAACCGTGTTTGACTCTGACGCGACCATCCGTGATTATACTCAGGATGGAAAGACCTGTGAGAACAGGATTCCTGTCGTCTGCAGCAATATATATAAGGATGGAGTTAAAGCTTCGTTTACACGTGATTTTGTGATTCTTGACAAGAAGGCTGTCTCGGAGTCGGGAGAGGAGCTTCCGGTCAGGGTCGCGGTTCTCGGGTTCGCCGATGAGTACTCTGATCAGATCGTGCCGGCATGCTTCAATGAGCTCGGCTATACGATATCGCAGGATTATACAGAGCTGGAACGGCTTGCAGGGGAGCTGGAGGAGAACCATGCCTGCGACGCGACGATTCTCCTCTTTCACGGTGATGCCAGGATCCTGTTTAACAAGCTGAGAGACGATACCTGTATAGATCTCGCAATCTGCGGCCATACACACCAGAATGAGAAGTATGTGGCAGACGGAGGGCTGACTTACCTTGAGCCCGCGGGCAGCGCGAATGCTTATCTGTATGCCGATCTGACATTCGAGAGAGGAGAGGA
>DFHY01000109.1:30171-39979 GCA_002371345.1 Lachnospiraceae bacterium UBA3711 | reverse complement strand
AAAAACATGCATTATCAATCATATTCATGCTGCATATCAGAGTCGCTGCAGCCATCCCTGCACAGCATCTCGCTGGGCAGACGGCGAAGTAAGCTATGTGCCCCCGGGCAAACCATTCATATAAGAGCGAGCTGAAATCCACTGCCTACGGAGACTTGGCGTCCGTGGTATGAAGATATCGTTCGCTGAATACCACGGACGCCTATGTCGGAGTTGGCAGTTAGTTCAGCGAAGCTCGATGACGGTTTGCAGGGGCACATACTTACGGAGTCAATCATGGTTGACTGCCCAAAACCTCAGTGCTAAGATTTCCACATGGAAAACACAGTCGAAAAAAGAATACCCTCCGCACAGTACGGCTTCATCGGATCAAAACACGGCCTGGCCGGAAGCACCCTCAAGCTGATTGCCTGCATCACCATGCTGATCGACCACACCGGCGCCGCCGTCGTCAACACGATCATCTACAATACGAATATGCGCCATACCGACCTCAGCACATGGGAGGACATGCAGAGACTCTACAGGTGGATGCGCGCCATCGGCCGCCTTGCCTTCCCCATCTTCTGCTTCCTGCTCGTCGAAGGCTACTTCCACACAAGATCCGTAAAAAAATACATCAGCCGCATGTTCCTGTTCGCGCTGGTATCAGAATTTCCATTTGACTTCGCGCTCAAGGCAGGCGTTCCGTACTGGCAGAAACAGAACGTCTACTTCACCCTGCTCATTTCACTGATATGCATCTGGCTCATGGACAATCTCAGAGGGATTCCATGGATCCAGCTGTTTGTGGTGTACGCTTCGATGACACTCGCAAACGCGCTGATGACGGACTACAACTTCAAAGGCGTATTCCTGATCGTGATGCTGTACCTGTTCCACGACCACCGGCTGTATCAGAGCGTTGCCGGCGGAGCTGCCATAGCGTGGGAGAACTACGCGCCGCTCTCATTTATACTGTGCTTCTTCTATAACGGAAGACGCGGTCTTAAGCTGCGCTACTTCTTCTACTTCTTCTATCCGGTCCACCTGATTGTTCTCGGAATCATCCGCCACTACATCATCTGATGATGCAAAATTCAAAAGTACCGTCAGTCAGCAGCTGCGATCACGCCGGTTATCGAGCCTGTCCTTCATGATCTGAGTAAACTGGCTGCCGCAGCGCGCCATCTCCGAGAGCACCACGTCTATCTTCTTCTCATCCATGAACCAGTTATCCCTCGTTATCCCCTTCGTCTCCACAGGGCAGATAAGAAGCCTGGTATCGGGAAACTGCTCCTGATAGTACATCCTGCATCTTCTCGCGTGGAAAGCCTGGCAGACAACTATCGCGCTCTTCGCTTCGATATGGTTATCCTCAAGAACCTGTCTTGAATATATCGCATTTTCCCAGGTAAATGTCGCACGGTCCTCCTTCAGTATCGCGCTCTCAGGTACTCCCTCCTCAGTGAGGATGTCTCTCAGGTATTCCCATTCCGCCCGGCGCCCCTTTCCGTCGGGATCCTGAAAACGGCCCTCCGGCTTACTGTACCTTCCGCTCGGAAGAACCCAAGGCGCGTACCCGCGCGCGAAGAGGGCGGCTGCCCTCCTGGCGCTCTCGGGGTAATTCCCCCCTGGAACCAGGATAACATCCGCCCTCTCAGGCTTATCTTCGACAAATATAAAATCGGTTATGCAGTCAAAGAATCTCTCTCTCATCTCACGATACCGGAAGCTTGAAAGAAGACTTCAGGGCAGCGATGCGGTTGAACACCAAGCGGTCCTCCTTGGACAGCTTAGAGTCCACACAGAAGTAACCGGTTCTGACAAACTGGAACGAATCCGGAGCCTTCGCGCCCTTGAGCGAAGCCTCGACGAAGCAGTCCTTCAGGACCTGAAGCGAGTTCGGATTCAGGTTCAGCTCGCCCGTCTCCTCGTCATATACACCCTTTTCCTCATCGACTATATTCTCATACAGCCTGATCTCGCACGGAAGAGCGCTGTTCTTCTCGACCCAGTGGATCGTGCCCCTGACCTTCCGTCCGTCCGGCGCATTTCCTCCGCGCGTAGCCGGATCATAGGTGCAGTGTACGGCGATGACATTGCCGGCCTCATCCTTCTCCACTCCTGTGCAGGTCACAAGATAGGCGTGCATCAGGCGCACTTCATTGCCGGGATAGAGTCTTCTGTACTTGGGAACCGGGACCTCCATGAAGTCCTCCTGCTCTATGTACAGCTCGCGGCCAAACGGCACCTTCCTCGATCCGAGTTCAGGATTCTCAAGATTGTTCTCAACCTCAAGCTCCTCTGTCTGCCCCTCCGGGTAGTTATCGATGACGAGTCTGAGCGGGTGCAGGATTCCCATCACTCTTTCTCTCTTGAGCTTCAGATCCTCCCTGACACAGTACTCAAGCATCGCGTACTCCGCGGAGGACTGCGCCTTCGAAATGCCGCTCAGCTCAACGAACATCCTGATCGCCTCAGGCGTGTATCCTCTTCTTCTCAGGCCCGATATCGAGACGAGACGCGGATCGTCCCAGCCGTCCACGATGCCGTTCTCGACCAGCTTCTTGATATAACGCTTGCCGGTGACGACATTTGTCAGATACATCTTCGCGAACTCGATCTGCCTCGGAGGCTGCTCGTATTCGAGCTCATTTACCACCCAGTCGTACAGCGGCCTGTGATCCTCGAACTCAAGCGTGCAGATAGAGTGTGTGACCCCCTCGATCGCGTCCTCGATCGGATGGGCGAAATCATACATCGGGTATATGCACCATTTATCACCTGTATTGGCGTGTGAAATGTGCGCTATGCGGTAGATGACCGGATCCCTCATATTCATATTCGGCGATGACATGTCGATCTTCGCGCGGAGCACCTTCGCGCCGTCCTCATACACGCCGTTTTTCATCTCCTCGAACAGCTTCAGGTTCTCCTCGACGCTCCTGTCCCTGTAAGGAGAATTCTTACCTGCTTCCTTGAGGGTTCCGCGGTACTCCCGGATCTGATCCGCCGTCAGGTCGCACACAAACGCCTTGCCCTTCCTGATGAGCTTCACCGCCGCCTCATACATCTGCTCAAAATAATCGGACGCGAAATACAGGCGGTCCTCAAAGTCAGCGCCGAGCCATCTGACGTCGTTCTCTATCGACTCGACGAACTCGCTCTTCTCCTTGGTGGGATTGGTGTCGTCAAATCTCAGGTTGAACTTGCCGTGATACTCCTGCGCCAGCCCGTAGTTGAGAAGTATCGACTTCGCGTGTCCGATATGAAGATACCCGTTGGGCTCAGGCGGGAAACGGGTCATGACGTGGTCAACGCGGCCTTCCTCCAGATCCCTGTCGATTATCTGTTCTATAAAGTTTCTGCTCTGATTCTCCATGGTTTATCAAACTCCTTGTGTGCTCCGCGTCAATTGAAATGAATGAACCGGCGCAGAATCTTGTAACCTCTTACGACCGCCTTATGTGATAAGGCTCCGGGAAGATTCATCCACATCCCCAGAAATGACATCCGCAGGCGGTAGTAGAGTTTCTCATTCTTATGCTTCAGATACCCCCACAGGTCAGCCTTCTTCTCATAGTCCTCCGTGGTGCCTCCAACCATCAGCAGCACAGAGGTGACGGTCATGATCTTATTCAGGTAGTTCAGCATGTACTTGCGGACATTCTTGTCCAGGCCGCTCCAGTTTTGCTGTGTGAACACGTCGATCATGATCTTGTTGACCCTGATCTGCTGATCGATACGGCTGATCATGATCTTCTCGTTGACGCTCTGGTCCTCGCGGCCGATCATGTAATGATAGAAGTTGACATCCATATAGTACAGCTTCTCGCAGTACGGGAGAGGCTGATAGCAGAAGACATTATCCACATAAAATGTATGCAGGGGCATCCTCAGTCCGGACCGGATGAGCACATCATGCCTGTATATGATATTGTGCATAAGTATGTACTGGGTCTGCTTCAAATGGCCGAGGTCGTCCCAGGAGATGATACGGTTCTGCGGAAATGCGTGCCTGAACTGCATGACATTCTTACGCCATGCCCCCTCCTTGTCATAGACAAAGTTGGTGAGCATCATATCGACCGGGGTCTTTCTCTCCTCAAGCATCTTAAGCCTGTTGATGACACGCAGCAGAATCTTGGAGTCCACCCAGTCATCCGAATCCACGACCTTGAAGTAGATGCCGGAAGCCTCCTGGATACCGGTATTGACAGCACCGCCGTGCCCCTTGTTCTTCTGGTGGATCGCACGCACGATACCGGGATATCGCTCCTCATAATCCTTCGCTATCTCAAGTGTATTATCCTTCTGCGAACCGTCATCAATGATAAGGATCTCTATATCATCTCCGCCGGGAAGCAGGGATTCAATAGATTTTCTCATATAGGATTCCGAATTGTAGCACGGAATCACAACGGTAAGAATCTTCATTCCGCTCCCTTCCTAAGAATTGTGATTTTTCAGTATTTTATCAAATATCAGGGGATATTCAAGCCCATAAGTGCATCATACAGTTTTTCCGGCCGGATCGGTTTTGATATATGCCCGTTCATGCCGGCGTCCTGTACCTTCTTTTTATCCTCGTCGTACACGTCGGCGCTCAGCGCGTAGATCGGAATTGAGGCCGCGTCTTCCCGTTTCAGTGAACGGATCCTTGAAGCCGCCTCATATCCGTCCATTACCGGCATCCTAAGGTCCATCAGTATCGCGTCAAATGTCCCGGCCGGTGACGTTTCAAAGGCTTCGACCGCCTGCCGCCCGTCGCTGACGCATACGCATTCGATCTTCTTTCCCGCAAGGACTGCCCTGGCAACCTCTCTGTTCATGTCGCTGTCCTCAGCGACCAGAACCTTCATCCCGGCCAGCTTGCTGAAATTGCGCGTCTCAGGCTCAATGCTCTCCTCACACTCTCCTTCCCTGACGTCGATCGGGAGGAAGACGCTGATGCTTGTTCCTGCTCCTTCTTCAGACCTGAGATCGATGAATCCGCCCATCTGCTCCACATTGCTCCGGACAATCGTAAGCCCCAGGCCTGTCCCTTCACGGGCGCCGGACTTAAGAGGATCCACCTTCTCCTGCATAAAGGGCTCAAACATAATCTTCTGAAAATCCCTGCTTATGCCGACGCCTGTGTCTGTGACGCAGATCTTAAAGTTGCAGCCGTTCACTCTCTCTTCGAGGTGTTCTATCTCAAGGGTGACCTGTCCTCCCTCCGGAGTGTATTTCACAGCATTGGTCAGGAGATTGAGTATAATACGCTGAAGCTTCATCTGGTCAACTCTTATCAGAAGGCTGCCGTCCTGCACGCTGCTGTAAAATCGCACCCGCTTCTTTCTCGCGGTCTCGCTGACTGACGATATCACGCTTGCCGATACCTTATCCATCGTAGTCGGCACCGGATTGATGCGGGTCTTTCCGCTGAGTATCCTTGACACATCCAGGGTATCGCTCACTATTCCCGTCAGCAGTTCGCCCGACGAACGTATCTTCTCCAGATAATCTGTCCTCTTCTCCTCATCGGTCTCGGATATCGCCAGATCCGTGTAACCGATGATGCTGGACAGAGGAGTCCTCAGGTCATGGCTCACCGATGAGAGGAACTTGCCGACGGCGCTGGACTGTGACTCTGCCCTGCGGCGCCTTATCTCGGAATCGGACAGCTTCCTGCGGCTGCTGAGCAGCGACTCCAGCCTGCGGCGGTCCGCTGCCAGAAGCACCACTATTATCACCAGAAGCAGTATTATTACTATGACCGGCATCAGCACAAAAGAATACTCCTTCCAGAAGGATTTCTTCTGGTTTACAAACAGAGTGCCCGCCGGCAGCTTTGACTTGCTTACGCCGTAGCGGCCCAGAAGAGAAGCGTCGAACACATACTGCCCCTCCATGTCCAGAACGCCCATGCCGGATATGTCTTCTCCGTTCAGGACATCCATCAGTATCCTGGCAGTTCTCTCGCCCGCCTCGGCGAAGGATCCTCCGCATCCGCCCAGAACGCCCATTCCGATACCGATCTGATCAGGCCTGAACAGAGGCAGCTTCGTGATGTCCGTTATAAACCTGTACGACTCATCCAGGCCGTATATGTTGCCGTCTTTATCCTGAGTAAAGTTCAGATACATCAGGATGGTATCGTCTCCATATGATGATATCTTTCCCACGATCTCGTCCCTGGACAGTTCCATCATATCCAGCAGCTCAAAATCAAGGTCTATGCTGTCTTTAAGCTCCATGAAGCGCTCATTTACGGCAAGACCTGTCGGGGAGTGGTCGGACAGCCCCACCACGCGCACAGCCTTCGGATATATCACCCTGGCAGCCTCTACAGTTTCCGCTCCGAAGAAGGTCTCGTAGATTCCGGTTATCAGAGGATCCTCAACGGCTCTCTCGGCGATATCCCTTGAGTTGATATTATTGAAGACCACCGGGATTCCGGCGAACCATTCATTCCTTTTTTTCAGAACGAAGTTAAGGGCGTCGTCATCTATGGCGACAATGGCGTCATATCTTATTTTGTCCTTGAGCAGGCGGACATGCTCTTCCGTAATCTTCTCCGCCTGCTCCATGCCTATGTTTTTTGTATCCATGAACACAGTATCGAGCCTGACTGACGGAATCATGTTTGACGTAAGTCCGTGAAGCACGTCTCTCTCGCTGACCCAGCTCGTAGTATAGGAAAACAGGACAAGCACATGCTTCTCCCCCTTTCCGGGAAGAGCTGCTTCTGCCTGTATATCGGTTTCAGGCCTTTCATCCGCCATCAGACATAAATTGCCGCCAGCGGATATTAGAAGCAGTAAAACCATAGAAAACAATCCTGCAGCCAACACCCTTCTGAAGCAGGCTGCAGGATATGTTATACACCCTGTAATCCGTTTTACATTTTCATATGCCATAACGACCGGCTCTTTATCTGTCTCACTCATTCTTCAGTAATGACCCGCTTTCCATTTCCATCCCTTATATGACCGGTTCTTTGTCTGTTCTATCCAATCTTAAGTACTGACCCGCCTTCCATCAGCTTTCCGACGATCAGTTCTTTCTCTATAAGGGTCGTCTTCGGCGTCTCGATCAGTGCTATCAGCTCCTCTGCCGCTCTCTGGCCGATCTGTTTCGTATCCTGCCATAGTGTTGTGAGCTTGGGGAACAGCGCCTGCGACATCGGGATGCCGTCATAGCCAACTATGGAGATGTCGTCCGGCACCTTCAGCCCGGCCTCCTGCACAGCGTGATAAGCCCCGACCGCTGAGAAATCGTCAGGTGTGAAGACACATGTGGGACGGTCCTTCAACTCCAGCAGCTCCTGCATGCACAGCATAGTCGTCTCGCCGTCACGGTACCTTGACTTCTTCAGATAGCTGTCCGGGACACTGATCCCGTGATTATAGAGCGCCCTGTGGAAGCTTGAGATCCTGTCTCTGGTGACGGAATTATCGTCGCCATGGATGTAAGCGATCCTTCTGTGCCCCATGGAGCAGACATAGTCAACCAGATCCTTCATCCCCTTCACATTGTCCGACACGATAGCGATTCTTCCGTCGAAGGTGAAGTCTATCGTCACCACAGGAAGGCTTGAGCGCACCAGCTCCAGAACCTCCGGAGTAGTGAAGTCTATATTGGCGATCACGACACCGTCCAGTCCGCGGTACCTGCAATGCTCATAATAACTCATTCTGCGGTTCGCGACCATATTCATCGACGTAAAAGTAATATCGTATCCGCGTGATTCGGCGGTCACCTTGAAGCTGTCAAGGATTGCGGCAAAGTAATCATGCGTCAGCCCGCTGTGAAGATTGTCCGAAAACAGTATCCCAAGGTCGTATGTGCGGTTGGTCTTGAGGGCACGGGCGGAGGAATTCGGGAAATAGCCCATCTCCTTCGCGACAGCCTGGATTTCCTCTCTCTTCTTCTTTCCGATATCACTGTACCCGTTGAGCGCCTTGCTTACAGTAGCCACAGATACCTTGCATCTCGCGGCGATATCTTTCATAGAAACCATAACATGCCCCCTCTCTCGAAAACGCCGCACTCAGACAATACCTCAATCCGCCTGTCGGCCTGCTTGCCAATGAAAACGTTTTCGTGAGGCCATTATAGCCTATTTATACGCATATTTGCAACCGATACACCCATGCTTTTAGGGAATCCCCCTTCGTTTTGACGATTTCTACAGTTTTTCAGCTCTATCTTTGTGTACTATGCACAGTAATTCATTTCCGAAACCGATTGCTTTTCTGCACATTACCGTTTATACTTTTCTCAGAATTTAACTTAATCGTTTTCCGGCAGTGGTCAGATGACGTACTCTTGTCACTTCCGCTCCGGAACAGCACCCGGCACTCAGTTCCGGGAGATAGTCTGTCGAACTGTTTCTGAAAAGGAGAACATCCAGTATGAAATACGGCTACTTTGATGATGCTGCCCGTGAGTACGTCATCACCACACCCAGGACACCGCTGCCCTGGATCAATTATCTCGGCTGCAATGATTTCTTTTCCATCGTCTCGAATACCTGCGGCGGCTACAGCTTCTACAAGGATGCCAAGATGCTCCGTATCACCCGCTACCGCTACAACAACGTTCCGTATGATTCAAACGGCAAGTATTACTATATCGCGGACGGCGGCTGTGTATGGAATCCCGGCTGGCAGCCGACCCAGACTGAGCTCGATTCCTATGAGTGCCATCACGGAATCGGGTACACCCGTTTCCTCTCTTCGAAGAACGGCATCAGCGCTGACCTGCTGAATTTTGTTCCTCTCAATGACACCTGTGAGATCAACTGTCTCACCGTCAGGAACGACAGTGACAAGGAAAAGAGCTTCAAGGTCTATTCCTACGTGGAGTTCTGTCTCTGGAACGCGCTCGACGATATGACGAACTATCAGAGGAATCTGTCAACAGGCGAGGTTGAGGTCATCGGCTCCACAATCTATCACAAGACTGAGTACAGGGAGCGTAGAAACCACTATGCCTATTTCTCCGTAAATGAGAAGGCTGCCGCCTTCGACACCTCCAGGGACGCGTTCATCGGAACATACCGTTCCGCGTCATGCCCCGAGGCCATCGAAAAGGGCGGATGCACGAATTCCGTGGCAAGCGGCTGGTATCCGATCGCCGCCCACGAGCTTGAAGTCACTCTCGCGCCGGGACAGGAGAAGACATTCGTATTCGTCCTCGGTTACGCCGAGAATCCTGTGGACCAGAAATGGGAAGCTCCGAACGTCATCAACAAGGCTCCTGCCGACAAGCTGCTCGCGAAGTTCCGGACCAAAGAGGATGTCGAGAGTGCGTTTGCGCAGCTCAATGAATACTGGACTGCTCTTCTGTCCGGCTACAGTGTCAGCAGCGCGGACGATAAGCTTAACAGGATGGTGAACATCTGGAATCAGTACCAGTGCATGGTCACCTTCAATATGTCAAGATCAACCTCATATTATGAATCCGGCATCGGCCGCGGCATGGGCTTCAGAGATTCCAACCAGGATCTTCTCGGTTTCGTACACCTTATTCCTGAGAAAGCCCGCGAGAGAATCATCGACATCGCCTCAACGCAGTTTGCCGACGGCTCCGCTTATCACCAGTATCAGCCGCTCACCAAGAGAGGAAACTCCGATATCGGATCCGGCTTCAATGACGATCCGCTGTGGCTCATCGCGGGTACGGCCGCTTACGTGAAGGAAACCGGCGATTTCTCGATCCTCGACGAGATGGTTCCGTTCGATAACGACGAATCCACCAAAGTGCCGCTGTTTGAGCATCTGACAAGGTCATTTGACTATATCGTAAGCCACAAGGGACCTCACGGGCTTCCTCTGAT
>DFHY01000109.1:28967-30105 GCA_002371345.1 Lachnospiraceae bacterium UBA3711 | reverse complement strand
GCCGACTGGAACGACTGCCTGAATCTGAACTGCTTCTCCGACACACCGGGAGAATCCTTCCAGACCAGCGGCCCCAGCGAGGGCCCTGTCGCGGAATCGGTCTTCATCGCCGGAATGTTTGTCAAGTATGGCGAGGAATACCGTCAGATGTGCCTGCGCCGCTCTCTCACCGAGAAGGCTGCCGAGGCGGAGAAGGAAGTCAGGGCGATGTATGACGCCGCGCTTGACGCAGGATGGGACGGAGAATGGTTCGTCCGCGCGTATGACGCGAACGGTGACAAGGTCGGATCAAATGAGTGTGAGGAAGGAAAGATCTTCATCGAGCCGCAGGGCTTCTGCGTGCTTGCCGGCATCGGCGTGAAGGAAGGCAAGGCACAGCAGGCGCTCGCTTCTGTCGAGAAATATCTGGATACAAAGTACGGCATCATGATCCTGCAGCCCTGCTACACGCACTACTACCTGAACCTCGGCGAGATCTCCTCCTACCCGCCCGGATACAAGGAGAACGGCGGAATCTTCTGCCACAACAATCCCTGGGTCTCCATCGCTGAGACCGTGTGCGGACACGGAGACCGCGCGTTCGATATCTACAAGAAAACCTGCCCGGCTTACATCGAGGACATCTCCGAAGTACACTGCACGGAGCCTTACGTGTACAGCCAGATGGTCGCCGGCCGCGACGCGAAGTTCTTCGGCCAGGGCAAGAACAGCTGGCTGACGGGAACGGCCGCGTGGACATTCGTAAATGTATCCCAGTATATACTCGGAATACAGCCGGATTACGACGGCCTCAGGATCGATCCCTGCGTACCGGAAAGCTTCGGCGACTACACCATCGAGCGCAGATTCCGCGGAGCGATGTACCACATCAGCATCCTGAATCCCGGTCACGTACAGAAGGGCATCAAGTCCCTGACAGTGAACGGGCGGGCGGTCGACGGCAATGTCATACCGTTCGATGAGAGCGTGAAGGAGTACGAAGTCACGGCCGTGATGGGCTGAAGCCATAGTTACTATTCACGGCCGCTCTGAACCTTTCATCTGCCGGAGCAAGCTTGCTTGCAGATGGCAGTGACAAGGTTCAGAGCATGGCCGCGAAGCGGGAACTTCCCACACAACCGTGAACAGAAGCTGCGAA
>DFHY01000109.1:0-28869 GCA_002371345.1 Lachnospiraceae bacterium UBA3711 | reverse complement strand
GGGAAGAGACCGTGAATAGTAACAAGCCATAGCCATAGTGGGCTGAAACCAGCGCCATGGTGGGCCGAAGGGATAAAAAGGGCTGCGGGATTATAACGCGAATACAAAAAAACAGTTTACTGAGAGCCTCGTCATGCGCAGCGCGAGCGTTCTCAGAAACTGTTTTTTGCATGAGCGATTATTCCCACAGCCCTTCGCAGTTACCCCTCGCTCTCAATCCTCGTGATCATGTCGACCCTTGTCTGGTGCCTTCCGCCGAGGAATTCGGAATCAAGCCATGTGTCCACGATCATCTTCGCCAGCTCCGTGCCGACTACACGCGCGCCGAAGCACAGGACATTGGCGTTGTTGTGCTCTCTTGACATTCTTGCGCTGTACGGCTCGCTGCACACCACGGCGCGGATACCCTTTACCTTGTTGCATGCAATTGAGATACCCACTCCTGTTCCGCAGATCGCGATACCCAGATCCGCCTCGCCGGCAACGACCTTGCGCGCGACCATCTCGCCCCATTCCGGATAATTGCTGCTCTCATGGGAGAAGGTTCCGACCTCTTCCACCTCGATGCCGCGCTCCTTCAGATGAGCTGTGATGACCTCCCTGAGTTCCACTGCGCTGTGGTCATTTCCGATTACGATTTTCATGACGTTTTTCCTCCTTTTCAATATCCGCGAGCCGCTTCATCTCTTCTGCGTTTTTCCTTACTGTATCCGTTATCTTAGCTCCGCCGAGTATCCTTGCCAGTTCTTCGGTCATCATATCCTCGTCAAGCCTGCGGACATGAGTGTGCGTCACGCCGTCCTCGACGCTCTTCTCGATCATGTAATGATGATCCGCCATTGAGGCTATCTGAGCCAGGTGTGTGATTGCTATTACCTGCCTTGTGTCAGACAGGGCCGCCATCTTCTCCGATACCTTCTGCGCGGTTCTTCCGCTGATGCCTGTATCTATCTCGTCGAAGATCAGCGTTTCTATCGAATCCCTTCTCGCCATCACGGTCTTGATTCCGAGCATTATTCTCGACAGCTCGCCGCCGGAAGCCACGCTCTGAAGCGGACGGACTTCCATGCCCGGATTCGTCGATATCTTGAAGACAACAGAATCCTGACCGTTCTCCGTCATAGTCTCAAGTTTATCAAACGTTATATCGAAGCGCACGTCAGGAAAGTTGAGTTCTTCGAGAGATTCACGGATCCGCCCTGCCAGCTCCGCGGCGGAGTTCTTCCTTAGCCGCGTTATAGCGGCGCAGTCCTTCCCCAGCTTCTTCCCGCTCTCATCCAGTCTCTTCCTGAGTTCTTCTACATACGCGTCATAGTCCGTCAGCTTTTCAAGTTTCTCTTCCTGCCTGTCTCTGTAAGCCAGGATATCAGGGATTGTCTTCCCGTACTTTGTCTTCAGGCGGTTGATGAGGTCAAGGCGCCCTGATATCTCCTCCAGCTCTTTCTCATCATAGCTGAAGCTGTCTATGAACGAGTTCAATGTGCGGTTGAAGTCTGAGCACAGCTCCTCAATCTGGATCAGCAGCTGGCTCATATCCATCAGCTCGCTGTCGAGGTCTGTTATCCTTGACAGTATGCCTGACGCCCGTGAGATGTTCATGAGAGCGCCGCCGTCGCTTCCGGTCAGTTCTTCAGTCTGCGCCGCAGCGCCGAGGATCTTCTGAGCGTTTGACAGTTTTCTGTATCTCTGTTCCAGCTCATCGTCCTCGCCTTCCCGCAGGTTTGCTTCATCGATCTCATTTATCTCATAGGTCAGAAAATCGATCTGCTTGACCCGGTCTCCCTCATCGGTCACCGCCTCTTCAAGCTGGCCGGAGATATCCTTCCACTCATGATAATTCCTTCTGCATGACCTCTTCACGTCGCCCAGTGACTTGTCCGCGAAGCTGTCCACAAGTTCAAGGTGGTACTTCGGATACAGCAGGGACTGATGCTCATGCTGTCCGTGGATGTCTATCAGGAGCGAAGCTATCTCGCGGACCTTCGCGACAGTTACCGTCTCGCCGTTGATCCTGCTGACGCTTCTTCCCTTCCTGAAGCTCCTCGTAATGATCACGCACCCGTCCATGGCGGGAAGCTGCATCTCGTCAAGAAGCGACGCCACCCTGGCCGACTGTGTCTCAAATGTAAGTTCAACCATGGCGTAATCAGCGCCGTCCCTGACGAGGTCCTTCAGTGACCCTGTTCCAAGCGCGGCACTGACCGAACCGATGATGATCGACTTTCCGGCGCCGGTCTCTCCTGTCAGGATGTTCAGCCCATCCTCAAGCAGGATCTCCTCCTCGTCTATCAGGGCGAGATTCCTTACATGTATACTCCGAAGCATATATATCCACCTGATTCCTTACACAAAGGACTGCTGCGGAATAACTCATATATCTATCCTGCATAAGTTATTCCTTAACAGTTCCTAACGGCCGGCAAAACAGCCGGCCGAGAAATGTTCCTATGAAATGTTTGACCTGATCTTCTCCATGATGGAGACAGCCTCATCCTGCGTGTGCACCGCGCAGAAGATAGTGTCGTCGCCGGCTATGCATCCGGCCACCTCCGACCAGTTCATGGCGTCGAGAGCCGCGGCAACCGCCATCGCCATGCCTGAGACCGTCCGTATTACGATCAGGCTTCCGGCCATATCCATATCTACGAAGCCGTCCCTGAGGACTCTGAGATACTTTTCTACCAGCTTCTCCGAACCAGCTTCAACCGCCGTGTACTTCTGATGGCCTCCTCCGACGGAAACCTTCATCAGCTTTAACTCACGGATATCCCGGGATATTGTTGCCTGTGTTGCCTTGAAACCTTCCTCCCTCAGATGTCCGGCAAGTTCGTCCTGTGTTTCGATATCATACTGATTGATAAGCTCTAAGATCTTTGCCTGCCTTCTGATTTTCATCATTGTACCGGTGCCTTCCCTGTTGCCTTGCATCCCTCGCCGCGGGATTACTTCAGTTTTTTAAGAGCAGAGTACCGTTTCTGTCCTGAGCAATCACACATTCTGCATTCTCAGGTACCACTGTTGCTTCTGTCTGATGGAAACGGTTTGATTCGGGCTATGCCTGATCCTCTTGAAGATAGCATATTTTACCTTTATATTCCAGACGGTATTTTCGACAAACCGGGCAATCGCCTGATCCTGCTGCAACACAGTCGGAGCTGGCAGTTAGTATGGCGGAGTGGGTTGGGTTTGCGTTGGAGAGACAATTCCGAAGACTGTAATGAAGCATCCGCGATTGTCTTATTTGGCGAACATCTACTCCAGCGCCTCGTGTGCCCTGAGGACCACGGATGCGATATCTATGTCAGGCATAATCTCCCCCGGAGTGTCCTTTTTGAAATGCGCCAGGTACTCGATGTTCCCTTCCGGGCCGGTTATCGGCGACCATGTCAGGCCTTCGCACTTAAGCCCGATTCCTGACGCGTAGGTCAGAACTTCCGTTATCACACTCTCGTGCACCTTCGGATCGCGTACGACGCCTTTCTTTCCGACCTGTTCTCTCCCGGCTTCGAACTGCGGCTTTATCAGGGCCGCAATCTCCCCTCCGTCATCGAGAACAGAGAGCGCCGGAGCAAGTATCAGCTTCAGCGAGATAAATGAGACGTCGGCTGAAGCAAGCTGTACCCGCTCGGGAAGATCATCCGGAGACAATGTCCTCGCGTTGAAATGCTCCATGCAAACGACTCTCTTGTCCCGGCGCAGCTGCCAGTCAAGCTGCCCGTGGCCGACATCGACCGAGTAGACTCTGACGGCGCCGTTCTGCAGCATGCAGTCAGTGAATCCGCCTGTGGACGCTCCGATGTCAAGGCACACCTTGCCGGCCGGATCGATGCCGAATTCATTGATCGCCTTCTCCAGCTTAAGCCCGCCCCTGCTGACATAGCGCAGAGTCTTTCCACGCACCTCAATCTCGGAGTCCGTGTCGAACTTCATCCCGGCCTTGTCTTCCTTCTGCCCGTTGACGTAGACCTGCCCCGCCATTATCGTAGATTTCGCCTTCTCTCTGGAGGGAAAGAACCCGCCGCGCACAAGTAGAATGTCCAGTCTTTCTTTCATCAGTTCCGCCGCCGTTTCTCAATCATCCAAACAGTCCGATCATACGCGTTCGTATACGCTTGTAGATACTCTCCACGTCGAGTGCCGTCTCTTTCTTCAGAAGATCCACAGAACCGGCCTCTATATAAGCATCGGGAAGAGCAATTCTCTCAACGCTTATATGCTCTCCGAAATCATTAAGACATGATACTACCATGCTTCCGAACCCGCCCCGCTCAACATTTTCCTCAAGGGTCACGATAAGATCATGCGACCTGGCTGCCTCCAGAAGCACTTCCTCGTCAAGAGGCCTGACGAAGCGGCAGTTGACCAGGCTGCAGTTCGCGCCCTCAGTCTTCAGCATGCGGCGGACCTCATAAGCGGTCTCCACCATGCTGCCGACAGCCAGGAGGCAGATGTCCGACTCATCGTACAGAATCTCCCATTTCCCATAGCCTATCGGAGCGCGGAATTCTTCAAGTCCGTCGTACGCGCATCCTCTTGGATACCGTATCGCCACCGGGCCGGAAGCCTTCCGGACAGCCCATTTCAGCATGTCCGCGAGCTCCCACTTGTTCTTCGGGGCCAGGACGCTTATGTTCGGGATCATCGTCAGGTATGACAGGTCGAATATTCCCTGGTGCGTCTCACCGTCCGCGCCGACAAGCCCTCCGCGGTCGATCGCGAATATGACATGCAGGTTCTGAAGACATACATCGTGAACGATCTGGTCAAAGCCTCTCTGCAGAAATGACGAATATACAGCGAATACAGGAATCATGCCTCCTACCGCAAGCCCCGCGCAGAAAGTGACCGCATGCTCCTCGGCGATCCCGACGTCGAAGAACCGGTTCGGATACATTCCGCGGAACCTTTTCAGGCCGGTGCCGTCAGGCATTGCGGCGGTAACCGCGCACAGATTCGGAGTCTTCTTCCCTTCCTTGCACATGACCGTGCTGAAGATATCGCTCCAGTCCGCCTTCGTCTTCTTCTTAGCCGGAAGCCCTGTCTCAATGTCGAACGGCCCCGTTCCATGGAACCTTGCCGGCATGCGCTCCGCCGGCTTATAGCCCCTGCCCTTCTGCGTGAGCACATGAACAACCACTGCGCCGCGCACCTTCCTGGCGTTCTGGAATACCGTAATCATCCGGTCGATATTGTAACCGTCGATCGGACCGAAGTAGGTTATTCCCAGCTGTTCGAAAAATGACCCGGGTATAAGAATGGACTTCAGGTTGTTCTTCATGCCGCGGATCCTCCTGATCGCGGCCTCACCCCCGCCCGAATGCCTCAGCATATCCTCGGCCGCCCTTTTCAGGCTTGTATATGTGTCATTTGTCCTGATAGTAGAGAGATATGATGACAGGCCGCCTACATTTTCAGAGATAGACATACCGTTGTCGTTCAGAACTATTATGAAGTTCGTCTTCAGACGTGACGCGTTGTTCAGAGCCTCGTAGACCATTCCGCCCGTAAATGAGCCGTCTCCGATCACAGCGCATACGCTGTAGTCATCGCCTGCGAGGTCTCTGGCCTGCGCTATCCCCAGCGCTGCGGACACTGAAGTCGAGCTGTGGCCTGTATCAAATACGTCGCACGCGCTCTCCTCCCTCTTGGGAAAGCCCGACAATCCGCCCAGCTTGCGAAGGCTGTCGAAGCCCTCTCGCCTGCCGGTCAGAATCTTATGAGTATAGGACTGGTGCCCGACATCCCATACGATCTTGTCACGCGGAAGACTGAAAGTCAGATGCAGCGCCATCGTAAGCTCGATGACGCCGAGATTGGACGCGAGATGCCCGCCCGTCACAGACAGCTTGTCGATCAGGAAAGAACGGATCTCCTGAGCCAGAACGGGAAGCTCTTCACGCGAAATATTCTTTATATCATTTGGTTGATTGATCTTCTCAAGTACCATGCCGTATACCTGAATACCGTCTTACCTGCGCCTCACCGCGAGCTCCTCCAGAAACTGTCTGAGAAATCCATGCTCTGCGCTCAGCGAGTCAAATGAATCAAGTGCCTGGGCTGACAGCATCTCCACTCTTGACCTGCCTGCCGGTATGCCGAACAGCGAGACGAACGTCGTCTTCCTGTTGCGCACATCCGAACCTATAGGCTTGCCGAGCTCCGTCTCGCTTCCCGTCAGGTCCAGTATGTCGTCGCGTATCTGAAACGCCAGGCCGGTCTTTCTGCCAACAGCCTCCAGAATGGCTATATCATCCTTCGGCGCGCCAGCCAGCACCGCCCCGATCATCAGGCTCGCCTCGATAAGAGCCGCGGTCTTGTGCTGGTTAATGAACTCAACCTGTCCCTCCGTCAGCGGTCTCCCTTCAAACTCAACGTCACAGGACTGACCGCCAAGCATGCCGTACACCCCGCTCTTCTCACTCAGTATACGGAAAGCTTCGGCCACACGCTCCCTCTGATCATCCTTTGCCAGAGAGAATGCTCTGACCGCTGTCTCGTAGGCATAGTTCATCATCGCGTCACCGGCAAGGATTCCCATCGCCTCCCCGTATACCTTGTGGGTTGTCTTTTTGCCGCGCCTCATGGAGTCGTTATCCAGAGCCGGCAGATCATCATGAACCAGAGAAGAAGTATGGATCATCTCTATGGCCGCCATAAACGGCCCCGCCATCTGCCCCATGCCGCCGTACATCTGGTACGCACACTCAAGCAGTATCGGGCGTATGCGCTTGCCGCCCGCTTCAATGCTGTATCTCATAGCCGATACGAGAGTCTTCTGGAAGCCTCCCCCCTTCGGCAGATAATCCCGGAGCACCGCCTCGACATGCTGTGTCCGGGCTTTTAATTCATCCTGAAAAACCATATCGTGCCTCACTCAACCCACTCGCTGTCATCGAGCGTTGTCATCTGCGCGCCCTGCTGCGTATGCTGCAGGACCTGCACCTGCTTCTGAACCATATCGATCTTCTCATTCGCGCTCTTCAGAAGCCTGCTCCCCTCCTGATAGAGGGCAAAAGAATCCTCCAGGCCAGTCGCCGGATCCTCAAGCGCTTTGGTGATCTCTTCTATTCTCTGAAATGTCTGTTCAATAGTCAGCTGTTCCTGCTTTGCTTTTTCCTGTGGCATATCTGTCTCCGAATCAATACTCCGCCTTCAGTGCTTCTCACCTTTATATTGCCGTTATATCACTATGCATGATGTCGGAAGCAAAATAACCTATTACCCCCGGCTATGATGTAAGAACCGCTTCGCTGTCCGCGCCTTACGCGCTCACGGTCCGTTCCGCTTTCATGTATGCCGGCTCTGGGGATCACTGTCCCGAACCGGTTTGACCTCACCGGCCACTGCCGTTATGCTTCCGTCCCTGAGACGGATCCTGAGGGTGTCTCCCTTCTTTACTTCCGACACCGAGCGTACCGCCCTGTGTCCGGCATCCTCTATGTAAGCGTATCCCGCGCTTATCTTTGCCATCGGTGAGAGCGCGTTCAGTTTACTCTCATACAGCTCCAGCCTGTGGCAGGCCCTCTTGACACAGTCGGCCATCCGTATATCGAGAAGCTCGCGGTATCTGGCCGGAAGAGCGGATATCTCCCTCACTCTGACGGACATAGCCGTGTCCATGCGCTCAGCGGCGCTCAGAAGAAACTGTTCGCTCCTTCTCAGCCTCTCCTCAGGGCCGTTTAACCTGAGCATAAGGCTGTACTGTGTCGAACGCTGCCTGAATCTCATAATACTCTGGTTCATGAGTCCTGACAGCCTGGCGCCTCTCTCCTGAAGCGACTGAAGTGCCGACGACATATCAGTGACAGCCAGCTCGGCGGCGGCTGAAGGCGTCGGCGCCCTCAGGTCCGCGACGAAGTCCGTTATGGTGGTATCTGTCTCATGCCCCACGGCCGATATTATCGGTGTAGAACAGTTCCAGACGGCCCAGGCTACAGATTCCTCGTTGAACGCCCACAGATCCTCGATCGAACCTCCTCCGCGGCCTACGATGATAACATCGGCAATACCCATGGCGTCGAGCGTCTCTATTCCGCGGACAATAGTCTGCGCGGCTCCGTCCCCCTGAACCGTCGCGGGATACAGTATAATCTGTATTCCCGGGCTGCGTCTCTTTGATACATTGATTATGTCTCTGACCGCGGCTCCGGTCATCGCCGTCACGACGCCGAGGGTTTTTATATATTTCGGAATGGGTTTCTTGTACTGCTCATCGAACATTCCCATCTCGAGAAGCTTCTTCTTCAGAGCTTCATATCGCTCATACAGGGCTCCGGTGCTGTTATCGCGCCGGATGGCCCTGGCGTACAGCTGATAGGTGCCGTCTCTCTCGTACACCGATATCTGCCCGAATACGGTGACCGCCTCCCCGTCTTTTATACGCTCCTTCATGCGCCTTGCGTCTGACGCCCACATGGCGCATCTTATCTGGCTCGCATCATCCTTCAGGGTAAAAAACAGGTGTCCGCTGGACGCGTACTTCACATTCGACAGCTCGCCCTTCACCAGGATCGCTCCAAGCGCACGGTCCGCCTGAAACATAGAGCTGATATGATGATTCACCTGAGTGACCGTATAGACATACGGCTTCTGAGCTGCTGCCACTTTGCTTTATCTCCTGGCTTATAATTATTATTCGCTTTTACTGCTTCCGGATCAGTGCTTCCTCAGTCGTCTTCCGGACCGGACTGCTCCCTGTCGAGCCGGCCAAGGATTCCGTTCACAAATGAATATGAATCCTCTCCGCCGAACTTTCTCGCGAGTAGGACGGCTTCGTTGATCGCTACCCCGCGCGGGATGGTCTCGTCAAACAGAAGCTCATACACGCCGAGACGAAGGATCGCCAGATCGGTCCGGTTCATCCTGGATATAGTCCAGCCGACTGAAGTCTTCTCTATCAGGCTGTCTATCTTCGGCAGTTCTGACCACACCGCGGCCGTCTTGTCCATGATCTGCTGCCGCTCTTCCTCACTCACGTCGCACGGCGGATATTCAAGTTCATCGCCGCTGCCGTGGGAAAAGTACAGCTTCATCTGTTCCTGGCGCTCCGTCTCGCTGTCAGTGTAGAATTCCGTTGTAAACAGCTGGCGGAAGATATGCTCTCTAAGCTCTCGTCTTGTCATGATCGTCCCCATCAATTGTCAGCAGGCGCTCCTTCCAGGACTGCCGTCACCAAAGTCCGCGCGGCGAAGTTTGAAACAACGCTGCCTTCCTCCCGCACAGACTCATCCATGGAGTTGTCCGGTCGGAAGGCATCTTCTGCTGGTTATATTCTCATACTTTATGAATTGCCGTCGTCCATCTGCGCCTTGTCCATGACAACGCTGTTCACGCGCACATTTACCTCAGACACCGTAAGGCCTGTCATCGTCTCGATCGCGGTTGCCACACGGTCCTGAACCTTGGCGCTGGTCTCAGGTATGTTATAGCCGTAACGGATGTTGACCTTCAGGGAGACTCTGACCTCTCCTTCCTCAATAGTCAGACGGATGCTCTTTCCGAGTCCCTTGATCCCGAGCTTTCCTATGACCTCTCTGGTCGCGTTGCCCGAGAGCGACGCTACTCCCTTGACATCGGAAGCAGCGAGGCCGGCAATTATCGCGACCACGTCATCGGCAATCTTCACCTCTCCGATCTCTCCGATACTGATCGTGTTCACATGTCTTGTCTCACCAGCCATACTGATATAACCTCCGTTTATTCCATAATCTTTATTTTACACAGATTGTATCGTAATACTGCCAAAAATACAAGGTGCGCTGTGCCGGCGGCGGGGCAGCGAAAGGTAACCCGCGGTCATGTCACCTCGCGAATTCCTCAAGCTTCAGGCCGGGATTCCTCTCCTCGACCATCCCCACGGACCAGCTGTTTACGAACAGAAGGAGCGGGCGCATCTTCAGATCCTGGATTCGCTTCATATCAGAGGTTCCCTGTATGGCGGTGATATCAACCTCGTCAGGATTCGCGATCCATCTGATGTATTCATACGGAAGCTCATCCATCCTTATCTGCACATTATACTCATTTTCGAGGCGGAACCTGAGGACGTCGAACTGAAGTATTCCGACCACTCCGACGATAGTCTCCTCCATGCTCCCGTTCGGCTCCTCGAAGATCTGGATCGCGCCCTCCTGGGCGATCTGCTGCATGCCCTTGACGAACTGTTTGCGCTTCATGGTGTCCATCGGGCGCACCCTGGCAAAATGCTCCGGCGCGAACGTCGGTATGCCTTCATACGCGAACTTCCGGCCCGGCGTGCACACGGTATCCCCGATAGAGAAGACGCCCGGATCAAATACTCCGATGATGTCCCCCGCGTACGCCTCCGACACGACATGGCGCTGCTCCGCCATCATCTGCTGCGGCTGGCTCAGCCTCATCTTTCTCGCACCCTGGACGTGATAGACCTCCTTATCCGCCTCGAACCGGCCCGAGCAGATCCGCATAAACGCGATCCTGTCGCGGTGCATCTTGTTCATGTTCGCCTGGATCTTGAAAACAAACGCCGAGAACGGCTCATTTACAGGATCGATAACACCCGCGTCAGAGGTCCTGGCGAGCGGGGTCGTGGTCATCTCCAGGAAGTAATTCAGAAATGTCTCCACTCCGAAGTTCGTGAGAGCGGAGCCGAAGAATACCGGGGAGAGCTGTCCCGCCGACACCTTCTCCTGATCGAACTCCGCCGACGCTCCGTCCAGAAGCTCCACCTCCGACAGAAGCGTCTCCTTGGCTTCCTCACCGATAAATGAGCTCAGGGCCGGATCGTCTATATCGATCAGGGTCGCGATTCCCTCCTTAGTGCCCTTCTGTGTATCCTGGTATGTGATGACATGCCTGTTCCGCCTGTCGTACACGCCGCGGAACGCCTTACCCGAGCCGATAGGCCAGTTCATCGGGCAGGTCGCTATGCCAAGCTCCTTCTCTATATCGTCAAGAAGGTCGAAAGTGTCATTCGCATCCCGGTCCATCTTGTTGATGAACGTAAAGATGGGGATATGCCTCATCACACAGACCTTGAACAGCTTGCGGGTCTGCGCCTCGACGCCCTTAGACGCGTCTATCACCATGACCGCCGAATCCGCAGCCATCAGTGTCCTGTATGTGTCCTCAGAGAAATCCTGATGGCCCGGCGTATCAAGGATGTTGATACAGCATCCTCCGTAGTTGAACTGAAGCACCGAGCTGGTTACGGATATACCTCTCTCCTTCTCGATCTCCATCCAGTCGGACACCGCGTGGCGCGCCGTCGCCTTTCCCTTCACGGACCCGGCCAGATTGATGGCGCCGCCGTACAGAAGAAACTTCTCGGTCAGCGTCGTCTTGCCTGCATCCGGGTGTGAAATGATGGCAAAGGTTCTTCTCTTCTCAATCTCCTGTCTTATATCGCTCATGTCTAATGTATTCTTCCTAATTGTTCAGGGAAACACTGATTTATCAGACCACTTTGTAACCATGGTTCTGGAGGCAGTTCTCAACCTCCCATATATCATCCGCATAGAACACCATGATCGGCAGGCCGGATTCACGGTTGAATGACAGATACAGATACTGTATGTTAATGTTCATGTCAAGCAGGGTTTTGAGAAGCCGGTTCAGGTTTCCGACCCTGTCCTCTACCTCTACCCCGATCACGTTTTTCAGTGAGCAGATGTACCCCGCCTTCCGGATCGAATCCAATGCCTCCTCCGGTTTGGAGACGACCATCCGGTTCACGCCGTATTCCGCTCCGTCGTCCGTCATGGAGCCAAGGATGTTGATATCCTTGTCAAGCAGGATCCTCGTGATCTCCTCAAGTGTTCCCTTCTTGTTTTCCGCGTAGATGCTCAGCTGCTTCAGCATAATGATACCTCTCTTTACTCAACTCCGGGCTGTCCGAAAAACTCACCCAGGCCTTCCTGTGCGATAAACTTCCTGTCCTTCTTATCAAGCACCGCCCCGCTGCACAGGTCCGGCCTGCGGCTCGCTGTTCTTATAAGTGACTGTTCTCTTCTCCATCTGTCCACGGCCGCATGGTCGCCGGACAGAAGTACCGGCGGAACTCTCTTCCCGTGCCACTCCTCCGGCCTTGAATACTGCGGATATTCAAGCATTCCGTCCCCCATGAAGCTTTCCGTCTGAGCGGAATCCTCATTGCTCAGGACTCCCTCCACAAGCCGTGAGATGGCGTCCATCATGACAAGCGCCGGAAGCTCTCCTCCCGTCAGCACATAGTCGCCTATCGAGACCTCGTCTGTGACGATCTCATCCAGGACTCTCTGGTCGATCCCTTCATAATGCCCGCACAGAAAGACCAGATCCTTCTCCACGGACAGCTCCTCCGCCATCCTCTGGTCGAATGTCCTCCCTGCCGGTGACATGTACAGGACCCTGATCTTTTCAGGTTCGTCGGTATCCTTTCCCAAGGAATATGAGCCTGCGCAATCACCTGCTCCATCTTCATCCGCGGACGTCGTACATGTGCTGCCGCCGCCCCTTCCTGAAATGATCAGTCCACGCACATATTCCCACGCCCGGTATACCGGTTCAGCCTGCATGATCATGCCCGCGCCGCCTCCGTAGGAATAGTCATCTATCCTTCCCTTCCGCCTCTCCTCGGCGAAGTCGCGGATATTTACAGCGTTAAGAGTCAGAAGACCTTTATCGGCAGCCCTCCCTGTTATACTGGTCATAAACGCGTTCCCGATCATCTCCGGAAACAGTGTCAGAACATGAAAGTTCAATTGTATCAATCCTCCAGCGGTCTTCCGTTTGTATCGCACTCATACCATTCACAGTTTACGCCGCCCCGGCCGTACTTCAGATGATAGTAATGAAGATCCAGGACATTGCTCCTGGCACCGTCAACCATGCATGTCGGCTGAAGCTTGACGATCCCGGTATATGCCTTATCAACCGGAACGCTCCACTCCGCTCTCCAAACGCCTTTCTCAATCTCGACAGCACTTATCCACTCAATGTAGTCTGATCCGGACGCATTTTTATATCCGTACATCTTCATACAGCAGCGGAAGCCGTCCACCTTATCGCTGGAGACGTTCCTGATCGTAAATGACAGCCTGTGATTGGCTTCATCATATGGATCATACGTTATATCGGCGGTCAGCGGCTCTATCCTGGACTGGCTGTCCATCCACGCGGAGCCCTTAGACAGTTCCCTGTCGATCTCATCCCTTCCGAAGGTTTCAGTCAGTGTGTCCTCTCCGCTGAACAGATCGGTGCCGAGTCCGAGCCTTCCGCCCGGAATCACTGCTCCCATGGCTGAGAGCGTGGTCGGGAAGTTGTCCACCGTAGAATACTCGCGCCATTCGTCCCTCTCGGGTTCTTTGGCGGGATTAAGATACGCGGTGTAGACCTTCCTGACATAATTCTCATCTGCCTGGTCGCAGAATGTGGCCATCGTGGGATGATCGCCTGAAACTATGATCGCCGTGTCATCATACCAATCCTGATCTTTGCACCATTCGAGGAAGGCGCTCACCTGAGCGTCGGAGCAGGCGATTGAATTGGCGTACTGACTGTCATAGGTGTCTTCGCACAGACGGCATTTGTATCCGTCGGGATAATGTGTGTCCACGGTAAGCATAGTCAGGTTGAACGGCCCATCCTCCGAAGACAGCTCTTCAAGGCGCTGTTTCGCGAAGTCAAACAGCTTCTCGTCCTCATATCCCCAGAATACCTTATATCCGTTCGGCAGCTCTCCGTCTTCCGAATAGTGATTATAATCGTAGAACTCATAATCCCCGTGCGTGGAGAAGTACAGCCTTCTGCCTCCGAAGGTCGCGTCAGAGCCTATCAGCAGGTCATTTTCATATCCCTGCCCCTTCAGGATATCTCCAAGCGTGGTGATATTCGGGAAGAATGCATCCTGTGTGCTCATATAATTGGTATCGACGCCCTCCGATTCGATCGGTATCTTCAGGGGAAGGCCGCTCGTCGCCGCGAACATGCCGCCCATGGTCCATGTCGTATACTTCCACGAAGAGGCGCCGTTCAGCCTGGAGGCGTCCGGCCCGCTGAAGTCCTGGATATCCGAAGACAGCTCAGTAAGGTTCGGAATATAATTCACATCGAATATTCCGCCGGATGACGTGTCGCTGTACGCCACCTCCATGGACTCAAGGTACAGATATATCAGGTTCCTCTTCTTTTCCGGGAACGTGATATCCACCTTAGACGGATCAACATAGTTGTCCTCGATCCAGGTTGACTTCTGACCCGAGTTCTTAAGATACCCGGAAACATCGAGGCGTGTCCATATCTGTACGAAGGATACCGCGCAGAATACTGAACATATTATGGCGCATACAGGGAGAAACCACGTCCCGGCTTTTCCGCTCCACGCCCGTCCGTCTTCCGCAGCCGGGCCGCGCTCCTGCAGCTTATCCAGAACGTGCTGCACGGTGATCACAACTACAAGCACCGCGGCTGCAGGTATCAGTGAATACTTTATGACGCTCAGGTAGAAGCCGGGGTCGGTTCCCTCAACCGGATGGCTCAGGGTGAAAATGATCTCGTCCAGATCAAGGCTCACCTGGCTCATAACCCATTGAAGAACCCTGCCCGCAGTCAGAGTCAGGGCTATTATGATGCACAGCACGATCCGCGCCGCCATTTTCCGCCGCGCCACGCCTCCGCGTCCTTCTCTCTTCATCTCAGTCCTCAAGTCCCGGCAGCATATGAACAAGCATAACGCCCTTCTCCGGGCTTATTTCAAGTACTACTTCCTTTGTCGCCGGAATAAGGAGCTCTGATTTGGGGTCTTCCTTCCGGGATATAATATATACGTCATTCGCCCCGGTTTCCATGACGTCCTTCACCTCGCCCAGCTCGCGCCCGTCGTCAGTAACCGCTTTAAGCCCGATCACATCGCAGATGAAGTATTCATTTTCTCCAAGCGGGATCGCGTCCTCCCTGGCGACTAACAGGTCCTTCTTAATAAGGCGCTCTACGTCCTCGATCCTGTCGAGACCGCGGAACTTTACAATGACCAGGCTGCGGAAGTACCTGACTCTCTCAACACGCAGGCATTCTTTTCCGGTTTGCGAATCAACGTAGACCTTATCGAGTATGTCATATCTCCTGACATCCTCAGTGGTTGGGTATACCTTCACCTCTCCCCTGAGCGCATGCGTGGATATGATACTGCCGATCTTCAAATACTCTTCCATAACTCTCTTATCGCAAAAACCCGCTACGCCGGCTGGTCCGGCTGCAGCGGGTCAATGGTCATCACGCTTACTCTATGATATCGATGATCACTTTCTTGTCGTCCCTGGAAGCAGCGGCTTTTACCACGGATCGTATCGCTTTGGCGATTCTCCCCTGCTTTCCTATGACCTTGCCCATATCAGAAGGGGCAACCTGCAGTTCGATCAGGATCGATCTCCCGCTAGCTTTCTCTGTGACTACAACTTCATCCGGGTGTTCGACAAGAGCTTTTGCGATTGTTTCTACTAACTCTCTCATTCGATCTCCCTTGTATTATTTTTCGATCCCTGCCAGCTTCAGGAGCTTCGCGACGACTGCTGTCGGCTGAGCGCCGTTTGCCAGCCACTTTTTGGCCTCTTCCTCATCAATACGGAAAACACTCGGATCCTGATTCGGATCATAGGTTCCAAGCTCGGCGATGCAGCGTCCGTCGCGCGGAGATCTTGAATCCGCTACGACGATACGGTAAAACGGTGCCTTCTTCTTTCCGGTTCTCCTGAGTCTCATTTTTACTGCCATTAATCTGTTCCTCCTGATATGTATTAATTATAGTTTTCTATGATGATGAACTGCCTGTGATATTGGCAGATTCATTCCGACTGTAAATACCCATATCCCTGACATCCCCTGGCTTATCAAGCCGGACGCCGTGCAGGATATTGTTTTATGGAAACGCTGGCTAATCAATGCTTCCTTAGAAAAGGCCGCCTCCGAACGGAAGCTTGAAGCCTCCGCGGCGCTTACCGCCTATCTTGCCGCCGAACTGCTTCATGAGCTTGCGGGCCTGGTCAAACTGCTTCACCAGCTTGTTGACTTCGCTGATATCAACTCCGGCGCCTCTGGCTATGCGGATCTTTCTCGACTGGTTGAGCAGATCCGGGTTGGAACGCTCCTTCGGCGTCATCGACAGGATGATAGCCTCGGTGCGTTTCATCTGGCTCTCGTCTATCTGATCCTCGATCTGAGACAGCTGTGATCCTCCCATTCCGGGAAGCATCTGAAGTATGGAACTCATACCGCCCATCTTCTTCATCTGTTCCATGGACTCCAGATAGTCGTCGAATCCGAATGAAGCCTTGCGCAGCTTCGTCTCCATCTCTCTGGCGCGCTCTTCATTGAGATTTTCCTGGGTCTTCTCAATGAGGCTCAGCACATCGCCCATGCCGAGTATCCTGGAGCTCATGCGGTCCGGGTAGAACTGCTCCAGGTCTTCGCTCTTCTCGCCCATGCCGACGAAGAGGATAGGCTTACCGCAGGTAGCCCGGATCGAGAGAGCGGCTCCGCCTCTCGTATCGCCGTCAAGCTTCGTGAGGATGACGCCGTCGATACCGATCTTCTCCTCAAATGCGGCCGCGACGTTCACTGCCTCCTGGCCGGTCATGGCATCGACTACGAGGATTGTCTGGTCCACATCAACTACCCTGCGGATCTCCTGAAGCTCCTCCATCATCGATTCATCTATCTGCAGACGGCCGGCAGTGTCAAGCAGCAGGACATTGTATCCGTTCTCCCTGGCGTACTCCACTGCCTTCACCGCGATCTGCGGCGGAGGCGTCTCCGTTCCCATTTCGAAGACAGGTACATTGACCTTCTCAGCGCTGACCTGCAGCTGCTTAATGGCAGCCGGACGGTAGATATCGCAGGCCGCGATCACAGGTCTGCGCCCCCTGCTGCGAAGCTTCGACGCAAGCTTGGCACAGGTCGTGGTCTTACCGGCGCCCTGAAGACCCATCATCATCAGGACAGTCACGTCGTTGCCGCCCTTGAGCTTCAGCTCGCTCGTCTCGGTCCCCATGAGGGAAGTCATCTCGTCGTTGACGATCTTGATGACCATCTGGCCGGGATTCAGGCCGTTCATGACGTCCTGTCCGATCGCTTTCTCCTGGACAGCCTTCATGAAGGTCTTGACGACCTTGAAGGATACGTCCGCCTCAAGAAGCGCCATCTTTACTTCCTTAAGGGCGGCCTTGACGTCGTCTTCGCTCAGGCGTCCCTTACGGCGCATGTTCTTGAATATGTTTTGAAATTTATCCGATAAGTTTTCAAACGCCATATCTTCAGCCCTTATTCTGCCGGGAAACGCTACAGCTGAGAGAGGATCCGGTCGCAGATCGCGGCTGTCCTTGCGGCGTCTTCGCTGTCGAGCCTTCCCTTGTCGGCCATCTCCCTGATCTGGATTATCTCAGACCTGATGTCAAGGAACCGCTCCACAAGGCCAAGCTTCTCTTCATAGCCCCGGAGCTGCCGGTCCACCCTCTTGACGAGATCGTGTACTCCCTGTCTTGATACGCCCAGCTCTTCCGCTGCCTCGCTGTAGCCAAGATCTCCAAGTACGACATCCTCATAGACTTCTCTCTGATGCTTCGTCAGCAGTTCGCCGTAGAAGTCATACAGAAGAGTCTGTTCCAGTATTTTTTCCATACCTGCATAAGATACACAAAAGCCCCGCGGGTGTCAAGTACTTTTTCTTGACATATCGCGGAGCAATTCATCACAGGATAGCGTTCTCGGATGCCGGAGTGTAGCCGGCCTCCTCAATCGCGTTCAGTATCCTCTGCTTATGCTCCGTGCCGAAGGCTTCGAGTGTTATCGTCAGCTTCACAGCCGCGTTTCTGTCGGTGCTCACGAACTGGTTATGATCCAGACGTATGACATTTCCCTGGTTCCTGGCGATTATATCGGCAACCCTCACCAGCTCGCCCGGCTTGTCGGGCAGCATGACCGAGAATGTGAATATCCGGTCACGCTGGATCAGTCCGTGCTGAACCACTGACGACATCGTGATGACATCCATATTTCCGCCGGAGAGCACGCAGGCCACTCTCTTATCCCGGCACTTCAGATGCTTAAGCGCCGCTACGGTCAGAAGCCCTGAGTTCTCCACGATCATCTTGTGGTTCTCAACCATATCAAGGAACGCGACTATCAGCTCGTCGTCGCTCACCGTTATGACCTCATCGATATTCTCCTTAAGGTATGGAAAGACCTTCTCTCCCGGCGTCTTCACGGCTGTGCCGTCAGCGATCGTGCTGACTTCCGGAAGCGTCGTCACCTTTCCCGCTTTGAGCGACTCGCTCAGACACGCCGCGCCCGCCGGCTCGACGGCGATCACCTTGATCGACGGGTTAAGAAGCTTCGCGAGTGTTGAGACCCCTGTAGCCAGTCCGCCTCCTCCAACAGGGACAAGCACATACTCCACGGTCGGAAGATCCTGGAAGATCTCCATCATGATCGTACCCTGTCCCGTCGCCACTGTCGGGTCATCAAACGGATGGACAAATGTGTACCCGTGCTCCCTGGCAAGCTGCAGAGCGTATTCGCAGGACTCATCATACACATCTCCCCTGAGCACAACATCCGCGCCGTACCCCCTGGTGCGGTTCACCTTGATAAGCGGTGTCGTAGTCGGCATCACTATGGTTGCCCTGCAGCCATACTGCTTTGCCGCGTACGCGACTCCCTGCGCGTGGTTTCCGGCCGAGGCGGTGATCAGCCCTCTGTCCCGGTCGCTCTTCGACATGGTGCTTATCTTATAGTACGCGCCTCTGATCTTGTAGGCTCCCGTCACCTGCATATTCTCAGGTTTCAGGAATACCTTATTGCCGGACTGTGCGCTGAAATAATCACTGCTTATCAGCTTAGTGCCCGCGGTTACCTTCTTTACTATCTCAGAGGCCTCCTCAAAGGCCTCCAGGGTCAGCATCTCCTTCATGTCACGCCTCATTTATTCTCTTACTGCGGCTCAGTCATTTTCAATGTTTACGTCAAACAGAGCCTTAACAAATGCGTCGGCGTCAAACTTCTGCAGATCCTCGATCTTCTCTCCGACGCCGATATACTTGACCGGTATGCCGAGCTCAGAATTGATGGCCGCGGCTATGCCTCCCTTGGCGGTCCCGTCAAGCTTGGTAAGGATTATGCCCGATACAGGGGTGACAGCCTGGAACTCCCTCGCCTGGGAGAGCGCGTTCTGTCCTGTAGTCCCGTCAAGCACAACCAGAGTCTCCCTGAATGCCTCAGGATATTCCCTGTCGATTATCCTGTTGATCTTCCCGAGCTCATTCATCAGGTTCTTCTTATTGTGGAGGCGGCCCGCCGTGTCTATGATAAGCACATCCGTGTTCTTCGCCTTCGCGGACGCTATTGCGTCATATACCACTGATCCGGGGTCAGAGCCATCCTGACCTGAGATTATCGGTACTTCCGCCCTCTGTGCCCATTCGTTCAGCTGCTCTCCGGCAGCTGCCCTGAAGGTATCGGCAGCGGCAAGGCACACGCTCTTTCCCTGATTCCTGAGATTCCAGGCAAGCTTGCCTATGCTGGTGGTCTTACCCACCCCGTTTACCCCTACGACCAGAACGACGCTCTTCTTCTTCTCGAATTCGTAATCCGCCTCATTCACGCTCATCTGGCCGCAGATCGATTCCATGAGAAGCTCGCGGCACTCCTGGGGATTGCGGATCCTCTTGTCGATGACCTTCTTCTTAAGATCTTCGATGATATCCGTCGCGGCCTTGATCCCGACATCGCCCATGATGAGAATCTCTTCGAGTTCCTCGTAGAAGTCGTCGTCTATCTCTGTGTAAGCGACAAACACCGAGTCAAAGCCTGAGATGATATTCTCCCTGGTCTTTGACAGCCCTGCAGCGAGCCGTTTGAAAAATCCCTTCTTCTCCTCAGCCATAGCATTTCTCCATTCCTATCAATGAACTCAGTTCAGTTCACTCTCCACGAGGTCGACGGATACAAGGGCCGATACGCCCTTCTCCTGCATGGTTATTCCGTAGAGCCTGTCGCATGAAGACATTGATCCTCTCCTGTGTGTAATGATAATAAACTGTGTGTGCTTCGTCAGCTTGTGCAGATACTTTGCGAAGCGGTCGACATTCGCCTCGTCGAGCGCCGACTCGATCTCGTCGAGCAGGCAGAACGGTGAGGGCTTCAGGTTCTGGATCGCGAACAGCAGCGCTATTGCGGTCAGGCTCTTCTCGCCTCCCGACAGCTGCATCATATTCTGCAGCTTCTTTCCCGGGGGCTGCGCTATCACGCGGATCCCGGCCTCAAGTATGTCTTCATCCTCGACCAGCTCCAGCGTGCCCTTGCCTCCTCCGAACAGCTCGCGGAAGGTATGGTCGAACTCCGACCTCATACGCTCGAACTGCTCGCGGAACTGTACTCTCATTCCTTCGTCTAGCTGCTCTATGATCTTCTTAAGATCATCGGCGCTCTTTACCAGGTCCTCATGCTGCGCGGTCAGGAACTCATATCTCTCAGACACCTCTTTGTACTGTTCGATGGCGCCCACATTGACATTGCCGAGAGACTTGATCTCACGCCTCAGGTCGGCCAGGCGCTTCTTCAGTGTCGTCATAGAGCCGAGGTCATCCCTGCGCAGCTGCCTGCAGGCGACCGGCGTCAGGTCATATTCCTCCCACAGATACGCGGTGCTCTTCTCCTGGCTCTCCTCAAGCTTCGCCAGCTGATCCTCCAGCCTGAATATCTCCCTGTCAAGCCTCGTGATGTCGTCAGAGAGTTCCTCGCGGCGGTCAAAGAAGGACTTGCGCAGCGTCAGCTTCTCCTCCTTCTCATCATTCAGTCCGGACAACCTCTCAGACAGTTCCTCCTCGCTCTTATGGGTCTTTTCGATATCCTCTTTCAGGCTGCTGATCTTCGCGACAAGCTCCTCACGGTCTGATGAACTGTTTTCTATCCTTGCCCTGATCTCTTCCTCCTCGCGGACACGGGCTCTCTCCTCATCCGACAGGCGTACGATATTCTGGGAAATGAAATTCATCTCCTGATTGTATCCTGCCATCTTGACGCGCAGCTTTGAGAGTTCATCATCAGCCGCTGACAGATCATCGTTCAGCTTCTCAAGCCGCGACTGGAGGGCCACGATGCGCTCATTCTCCTCTTTCTCGGAGGCGTCGCTCTTCTGAAGGTCAGCACCGCTCTCATCGCGCTCTCCTTCAAGCTTCTTCCTGTCCTCAGCTATCCTCTGACGCTCCTCTATGATCTTATCCCTGGCGGTCTGCGTCTCCTGCATACGGCCCGACAGATCCTGCAGCTTCTGCTTCAGGGAACTCAGATCAAACGCGTTCTTCTGCATAAGGCCGGACACTGCGGCGATCTCGTCCCTCAGACGGTTTCTCCTCGTATGATCCTCTTCAACCTGCCCGTTGAGTTCGTCGAGCTTCTTCTTCATCCGCTCGAGCCTCTTCTTCGCGTCGTCTATCTCACGGCGTCTTCCCAGCAGGTTGCTGTTATTCTTAAATGCGCCTCCGGTCATGGATCCGCCGGGGCTCAGCAGTTCTCCGTCCAGTGTGACTATCCTGATGCTGTAATGGTATCTCCTGGCAGTCTCGACGGCGCGGTCGATATTCTCGATTACAACAGTTCTTCCGAGGAGGTTCTGCACGAGATCCCGGAATCTGTCTTCACAGGTCACGATATCGGAAGCCAGTCCGATGACGCCGGGCTCGTCAAGCACGCTCCTCTCCTTCAGGCCGCGGCTGTTTTTCATCGCTGTCAGCGGAAGGAAGGTGGCGCGGCCGAAGCGGTTCTCCTTGAGGAACGCGATCATCCGCTTCGCGGTCTGTTCGTCCGACGTCACGATATTCTGGATGCTTCCTCCAAGCGCTGTCTCCACCGCAAGCTCATACTGCTTCGAGGTCTGGATCAGGTCTGCCACAACTCCGAGTATCCCCGGCTCGCGCCCCTTCTGCTCCATGACACGCCGGATAGATCCGCCGTAGCCTTCATAGCGCTCAGTTATAGCCCTCAGAGTGTCGAAACGAGACGACTCCCTCTGATAATCCTCCCTCAGCTTTGCCAGAGTTCCTGACCCGTCTATAAAACGCTTGTGAACCTCTTCAAGCTCGGCGCTCAGCCGGCGGTTTCTCTCCTGGAGAGTCTCCGTCTGCCTGTTAGCCTCCAGCTTCTGCTCGTCCAGCTCAGAACGGCTCTGGTTCTGGCTGCGCTCCTCACTCTTGAGGGTCAGCTCACGGCTGTTAAGCTCAGCCTCCCTGAGAGATATCTGCTCTATCATCGTCGAGGCTCTCTGGTGGCCTGTCTGAATGCTTGTCCTCTCATTCAGAATGCGGATGATCTGCTGCTTGCTGCTGTCGATCTTTTCATTTACATCCGCGATCTCGTCGTTGAGCCTGCGTACGTCTTCCTCAGCCTCAGCCTGCCTGTCAGTGAACTCACTGATCTCTTTCTGAAGATCCTCTCTCCTTCTGGTTGAAGACTCGATCTGGCTCTTTCTCTGCGCGATCTCATTTTTAAGACGTTCAGAGCGCAGGCGGAGCTCCTCGTCGCCCTGCTCGAGAGAGCGTATCTTGTCCTCAGCCCTGTCTATCCCCGCAGCATATTCCTGCCGCTTCAGCCTGATGCCTGACAGCTCCTCATTGGCGGCAAACATCGCGCTGTCGATGTCCCTGATCTCCCCGTCCAGCTCCTCGTACCTGGTCTTGGCGCCTGACAGTTCCTCATTGACTCTCTCCTGGTCGCCCTTAGCGCTGTCAAGCTTCTGCTTCGCGTTCTTCAGGTTTTCCTCATATCGATCATTCTCGATGAGGTACAGATTCACATCGACGAGCTTCATCTCATCTCGCCTGGCCAGGTATATCTTCGCGGTCTCGCTCTGCTGTTTAAGAGGGCCGACCTGACGCTCCAGCTCACTGAGTATATCATTGACACGGACAAGGTTAGCCTGCTCGCTGTCCAGCTTCTTCACTGCTGACATCTTGCGGTGCTTGAACTTGACGATGCCCGCTGCCTCGTCGAAGAGCTCTCTTCTCTCGTCGGGCTTTCCGTTCAGGATCTTCTCGACCTGTCCCTGACCGATCAGGGAATAGCCTTCCTTACCGATACCGGTATCGAAGAACAGCTCCTGAACGTCCCTCATGCGGACGGTTGTGCCGTTGATAAGGTATTCCGACTCTCCTGAACGGTACAGCCTCCTCGCGACGGTGACCTCCTCATAGTCAATGGGAAGCGCATGATCCGCGTTATCCAGGGTTATAGCCACATAGGCATAACTCATCGGCCGGCGCGAAACCGTGCCGGCAAATATGACGTCCTGCATGGAGCCCCCGCGCAGCTGCTTCGCAGACTGCTCGCCGAGGACCCAGCGGATCGCGTCTGATACATTTGACTTGCCCGAGCCGTTCGGCCCGACCACACCTGTAATTCCATTGTGGAACTGCAATACTATCTTGTTGGCAAAGGACTTAAAGCCCTGCAATTCCAGACTCTTAAGATACATGGATTCCTCTTTGCTTCAATTCTATAAGCGCTCTGTAGGCAGCTTCCATCTCCGCGCTCTTCTTGGTGCTCCCGCGTCCCTGCCCGAGTGTCCTCTCGCCCACGAGAACCTCCGCGTCAAAGTGCTTATCGTGATCAGGTCCGTCCTCACCGATGATACGGTATGTAAGATCCGCGTCCGGATACTCTCTCTGGACGACCTCCTGCAGAATCGTCTTGCTGTCGTAGAACAGCTTCTTATGCTCGATATCATTCATAACAAACCGCCGGATGAACTCATCCGCCGGCTCGAATCCCCCGTCCAGATAGACGGCTCCGATCAGTGCCTCCAGGGCATCGGAGACGATTGAATTGCGCTCCCTGCCTCCGGTGCGTTCCTCTCCCTTTCCCAGTAGAAGACAGTCCTGGAGTTTAATTGCCCGCGCGCACATCGCCAGTGTCGGTTCGCACACTATGCTCGCGCGCAGCTTGGTCAGATCGCCCTCCGGAAGGTTCGGATAATTGGCATAAAGAAACCTGGAACTGGAAAGCTCCAGGACCGCGTCCCCCAGAAACTCCAGCCTCTCATTGTCCTTCTTCCCCTTGTCCCTGTGCTCGTTCGCGTATGAGCTGTGGCTCAGCGCCTGGCGCAGAAGGGCTTTGTCGTGAAATGAGAATCCGATGGTTTCCTCAAGGCCCTGCAGCTTCAGTTCCATTTCAGTCACTTGCTTTGCATCTGACATCTGTACATCCCCGGTTCAGCCGACCGCGTTCTTAATCGCTTCAACCGCGTCGCCGACTGTAACAATCTTCTCCGCCTCTTCGGTAGGGATCTGGATATTGAACTCCTCCTCTACCGCCATGATGATCTGAAACACATCAAGGCTGTCAGCGCCCAGGTCATCCTTAAATGTCGTCTCCGGCGTAATCTCATCAAGGTCTACGCTCAGCACATCCGCGATGATCTGCTGCATCTTTTCAAATTCCATAACTGTATCCGCCTTTCTCAATAATCATTTATCAACTGTTCCGCCTATATATTCCGTAATCTTCGCGGCGATATCCTCGTTGTAAAACTGGACGCACTGATCGATGGAGCGCTTCACCTCACCGGCCTTCGCGCTTCCGTGCATCTTCAGAACCAGGCTCTTGAGCCCGAGAACGGGTGCCGCCCCGTAACGGGATGTGTCATACTTGCCGAGGGCTTCCTTCAGAGACTTCTTCACCAGAAGCGCTCCTATCTTGCTCTTAAAGCCCGAGTAGAACGCACCCTTCATCTCCGACATGAGCATCTTGCCAACACCCTCATACATCTTGAGGACAACATTTCCGATGAACCCGTCGCAGACAGCGATATCGCAGGCACCGTAAGGGATGTCCCTGGCCTCGCAGCTTCCGGTGAAATGGATCTCTCCCTTCGCGTTCATCTCCTTGAGCAGCGGAAAGGTCTCCTTCACCAGACTGTTTCCCTTCTCCTCCTCCGCTCCGATATTCACGATTCCGACCGTCGGGTTCTTCACTCCTTCCACGGCCTGCATATAGATCGTGCCAAGCTTCGCCCACTGCGCCAGATGCTCCGGCCTCGCGTCAACGTTCGCGCCGCAGTCGAGAAGAAGCATGCCGCCCTTCTTCGTCGGTATAATCGAGGCAAACGGCGGCCTCTGCACTCCGCGGATCCTGCCGACGATTCCCTGCCCGCCGACTACAACCGCCCCGGAATTGCCCGCCGAGATAAATGCTTCAGCCTCATGGTTCTTCACCAGCTGCATAGCCTTCACAAGCGATGAATCCTTCTTGCGCCTCACAGCCTCCACCGGGTGATCATCAGTGGCGATCACATCGTCCGCGTTCAGAATGGATATGGAGCCTTCGGGATATGACTGTCCCGCCAGGCACGACTCAATCTCACTCCGGCGTCCGACAAGAGTGACGGAAACGTCCCTCCTGCTGCCGACAGCATCCAGAACGCCCTTGACTATCTCTCCAGGGGCATTGTCTCCGCCCATCGCGTCCACCGCGATCCGGATCCGATCCGCCATATCATACTACCTCCTGTATATTCATTAATGATGTACAGACCGCTTCGCTGCTTCGCAGCCTTCGCTTCCCGCTGCTTAAGGTGTTTTGACCTTTACATCATCATATTCATCGTGCCGGTTCCCAAAAGTTTACTATATAAGGTATGAAATAGCAAGAAATAAGGGACTGCCCGATCAGGCAATCCCCCTCTGTTTTCCTTCATCTTCCAAGGTCAGGCATCCTCGCCAACCTTGATGATCTCCCTCTTATTGTAGCTTCCGCAGGCCTTGCACACTGTATGCGGTCTCATGAGAGCGCCGCACTTGCTGCACTTTACAAGAGTCGGAGCCGCCATCTTCCACTGTGCGTGCTTCATATCTCTTCTTGACTTGCTGTGCTTATTCTTCGGGCAAATCGACATGGTTTACACCTCCTTGAACTTGCTGAAAACATCCAGGACCTTCGCCATTCTTGGATCAAGCGCCTTGCGTTCGCAGCCGCAATCACCATGGTTTAAGTTCTGACCGCACACAGGGCACAATCCCTTGCAGTCCTCCCTGCAGAGGACACGGGACGGCCAGTTCAGCAGAGCCTCACCTAAGAGCAGCTTATCCACGTCCAGGTTATATCCATCCAGATAGCAGTCCGGGTCGAATGCCGATATATCATCGTCTTCACTCTCCGGCCCCCTCCGGGCCTCCTCCGGACTTACCTCCGCTCTCTGCGGAACTTTCTCTACAAAGTCCAGCTCAAGCGGAACTGTCACGTCATCCAGGCATCTGTCACACGGAATCCTGACGCTGACCGTTCCTCTCCCGTCGATCTCGAGATTCCCCTTCTCATCCTTTTCTACAGTGATGAGAACAGGACCGCTCTTCTCAACCGGAAAGCTTCCGAAGCTGAATTCAAGCTCCTTCAGTCCGATCACAGCCTCCGCGGCGATCCTCTTATCGTCCAGAAGCACATCAGTAAGATTCAGCATCATAAGGCAGTTACCCCTTCAAAACGCACTCCGTTATTATAATAAGGCTGCCATGCCATGTCAAGCTGTTTTTTGCCAGCTTTCATTGAGAATCAGATCAAAATCTGGTATGATGTGAGAAACACATCATCATTAACAGGGAGAATAAAAGTGGATACAGATTTTCAGAAGGTCGCAGACAGTATAGGAGCCATGACATGTGTTGTGTCCGTAGAGAAGCTTCCTGACGGCAGCTGCGGCGAGATCCGGATCGTGACAGGAAACCGTTCCTATATCGATAGCATAGAGAATCCTCCTCAGGATATGGAGATGCTCACGAAGAAGTTTGTTCCAAACTCCCTTTATACCGATTATCTGACCCGGGATCTGAACTTCGAGGACTTCTGCTACCGTGCCGCTGTGCATAAGAAGTGTCTTCATTCTTACGCGCATCCGGACAGGTATGATGTCTGGTTCAATATGACCTTCCTCCCGCTGTGGCCGGATAACGGCAATCTGTGCTACTGCACCTACACGATGGAGATCAATTTCGAGCCGAGTTCCGAACGGATGTCGAATATATCAGGGGACATAGCATCGGCTGTTCTTGAGGCGGCGATCGCCCTCCGAGGCGCGTCGAACTTCAGGGAAGCGCTCAAGAACACGGTGAATGATATCCAGAAGCTCTGCCAGTCTGAGACATGCTGCATCATGCTTGTTGACGATGATGAAAAAACATGCAAGGTCCTCGGACACAGCTACTCCGAGGATTCTCAGGTGCATCTGAAAGACAGCCGCCAGGAAGCGGAGTTCTATGCCATCGCAAGCACATGGAAGGATACCATATCGGGCAGCAACTGCCTTATCGCCAAGGATGAGCGCGAGATGCAGGTTGTGGCGGAACGCAATCCGGTCTGGTATCACTCGCTGAAGGACTCCGGGGTCAGAACTGTCGCGCTCTTTCCCCTGAAGTCCAGAAATGATCACTTCGGATACATCTGGGCCACCAATTTTAAGGCGGACCAGTCCGCACGGATCAAGGAGATACTTGAACTGACGTCATTTGTCCTGGGTTCTGAGATCGGGAACTACCTGATGATGAACCAGCTCAGGGAGCTTAGTTCAAGAGACATGCTTACCGGCGTCATGAACCGCAACGAGATGAACAATTATGTCGACCGTCTAAGCGCTCTGCCGGAATCGAAGGCAAGGCCCATCGGGGTCATTTTCGCTGACCTGAACGGCCTCAAGCGTATAAATGACAGCCAGGGGCACAGTGCCGGCGACAACCTGTTAAGAAGCGCGGCCCACGCACTGTGCACACTGTTCGATGCAGGAAACATATACCGCGCCGGCGGGGATGAGTTTGTGGTGATCCTGCAGGATGCCGGTCTGCCCGAGCTCGAAGAGAAGGCCGACGCGCTCAGGAAAACAGCGCTTAACTACCAGGATCTTTCTTTCGCTGTCGGCTGCTGTGCCGACGATGACTGCCGGAATGTGCGCACAGTGCTCATGCACGCGGATGAGCTCATGTATGAGGACAAGAGGAAGTGTCACGCCGCGAGAGCATAAAGTCTCTTATCGCGTCCATCGCCTGATCAAGATGATAATCGAAGCAGTGATCGTCTCCTTCAATAACCTCAAGACGGGCATTCTTATACCGCGCGGCAGCTTCAACCGACGCCTGGAGCGGAATCGTCTCATCCTCACTGCCATGCACGATAAGCACTTCTCCCTCGTAGGCGTCAATCATCGGCTCTACCCGGATAGTCTGCGCGGCCCGGATATAATTGCCGCCGAGCAGCAGATTCCCGTCATCCATCACAAGTGTATCCGGCACATGGTTCGGATCATACGGACAGCCCAGAGTGCATCCGCTCCTCGCGTCTTCCGGAATCGTTACAGCAGGTGATACAGCGATTATCGATTCAATCACATCACGCTTCATGGCGCCGGCAAGTATTGCCAGCAGGCCTCCCTGGGAATGTCCGCACAGATGCAGACTGCTCACAAATGGAAGGCTCTTCGCGTAATCGATTATTGTCATCATCTCAGACATCCATTTTAATATGGTATGATCACGGAAGAAGCCTCCACTCTTCCCATGACCGTACAGTTCCGTCATGAGCGTGGCGCAGCCGGCTTCCCTTATCGCCCTGGCAAAGCCGATTATGTGCGGCTCGTCCATGAAGCCGGTAAATCCGTGCTGAACTATCACGAGAGGGCACCCCGCCCCTTCCTTATCAGGTGAGAAGCCCTCCGGATATTCAAGCCTCATGTGCAGCATAATCCTGTCATGCTCTATATAGAACTCACCCTCCGGCATATCGGGTCCGATGACTGTATTCATGCTCAGTTCACTCCTTCCGCTTCAGCAATAACCGTATCTTGCCATCTTCTGATTATCCGATTCAGCAATAACCGTCTCTTCCAAT
>DFHY01000093.1:2120-7886 GCA_002371345.1 Lachnospiraceae bacterium UBA3711 | reverse complement strand
GAGTATAGACGGCGTGATACGGTGCTTCTCGCCGTCCGAGCAGACTGCGGCGCGGGAATCGGAGGAGAACTTCTTCCGGATCTGGACACTCAAGGAGAGCATACTTAAGCTCAGCGGCAAGGGACTCGGGATCGCGCTGAATTCATTTGAGGTGTCGCTAGATCCTCTGTGCGTCAGACAGGATTTCCTGACACGGCCGGTCAGGCTGAAGGAGTACGACGCGCTGAGAATGGCGGAGCGTTACTGCTGCTCGTGTGCTGTCGAGGACGCGCAGCCGCCTGAGGAGATGACGGTGATGAACCTCGAGGACATTCTTACTTACTAAGAAAGCACGGTGCCGCTGACTTGAGCAGGAAAAGCGCAGGTTAAAAATTCGCAGGCGAGACCTGACATACCGGCAGTTCCTTAAGGCTCAGAAGGCATACACAGGGAGAAAACATGAAGGTAACGATTAAGAACCTGACGAAGAGATTCCCGGGGCGGGGAAGGAAGGATCCGGAGACTGTCGCGGTCAATGACTTTGACTTCGAGATTCCGAGCGGCGAGCTGGTCGGTCTGCTGGGCCCCAGCGGCTGCGGTAAGAGTACAACCCTCCTTATGATCTGCGGCCTGCTCACACCGACTGAGGGAAAGATACTCTTTGACGGGGAGGACGTGACAGATGTTCCGCCGGAAGACCGCGGCGTCGGTCTTGTGTTCCAGAACTACGCGCTGTACCCGCATATGACTGTGGAGCAGAACATCATGTTTCCGCTTGGAAACCTGCGCGGCCAGGATAAACTGTCCAAGGAGGAAATGAAATCCCGTGCGCTGGAGGCGGCGAAGCTGGTGCAGATCGACTCCCTGATGGACCGGAGGCCGAAGGAACTCTCCGGCGGCCAGCAGCAGAGAGTCGCGATCGCCCGCGCCCTTGTGAAGATGCCGCGTGTCCTTCTGATGGATGAGCCTCTGTCAAACCTCGACGCAAGACTGAGGCTTCAGACGAGGGTTGAGATCCGCAGGATCCAGAGAGAGACGGGGATAACGACGATATTCGTCACGCACGACCAGGAGGAGGCTATGTCCATCTCTGACACAATCGTGGTTATGGAGGCAGGCGTTGTCCAGCAGATAGGGAAACCGCAGGACGTTTACGACGATCCGCACAATCTCTTTGTCGCGAAGTTCCTCGGAACGCCGCCTATCAATGTCTTTGAAGGAAGCCTGAAGGGCGGCAAGGTCGTCATAGGCCAGAGCGAGGTCTTTGACATAGCGGACCTTGAGGCGGACGCCGGAACTGATGATGAAAGATTCCGCTCGGGCGGTGTTAAGAAAGGCTCCGGTAGGAAAGCCTCGGAGGCGGGAGATATCCCGGTCTGGGTAGGTATCCGGCCGGAGGGATTCTATATAGATGAAAACGGGCCTCTTGCCTGCCGCCTGAAAGGCGTGGAGGTCATGGGGCGTGACGTGACGATTGTATCAGAGCACCCGTCATTCCAGGGCGAGGCGATCCGCACGATCGTTGACGCACAGAGCGGTATAGATACCACTAAGAGTGAAGTGCGCTACCGCCTGCGTCCGGGCAAGGTTTTTGTGTTCGCGAAGGATTCCGGGGAGAGACTGTATGGAGAAAAATAACGCCAAGGCCTGGCTGTATCTCATTCCTGCCGGGATCTTCCTGGCCGTATTCATGATCTATCCTCTCATCGATGTCTTTGTGTACTCGATGGAGGAGAGCTATAATTTCGCTTCCCAGACAAGCCGGGGAACAGGCCTTTTCAACTTCAGCTATATTCTGCATGACACCTATTTCCTGCAGGCGGTGAAAAATACCGCCCTGTGCGTTATCATCACGGTCCCGATATCAACGGTACTGTCGCTTCTGATTGCTTTCGGCCTGAGTTCGATCAAGCCGCTGCGCAATCTTTTCCAGACTGTTTTCTTTCTCCCCTATGTGACAAATACACTGGCGGTAGGTCTTGTCTTCATGATTCTGTTCAAGAAGACTCCGTACACGGACGGCATGGTGAACCTGCTCCTGCATTTCTTCCACGGACCTTCGATCGACTTCATCGACGGCCCCTACTGGGCGAAGATGATGGTGCTGTGCATATATGTCATCTGGATCGTCATGCCGTTCAAGATTCTTATCCTGACAAGCGCCCTGGCGTCGGTGGACCAGAACTATTACAACGCGGCGAAGGTTGACGGAACCAGAGGCTGGCGCATTTTCGTGAGGATAACTCTGCCGATGATCTCTCCGACGGTCTTCTACCTGATCATCACCGGCTTCATCGGAGCGTTCAAGGAATACTCTGACGCGGTCGCGCTGTTCGGAACCGATCTGAACGCGGCGAAGATGAACACGATAGTAGGCTATATCTACGATATGCTCTACGGAAACGGCGGCGGCTACCCGTCCTACGCCAGCGCGGCGGCCATACTGCTGTTCGCGATCATACTGACTATCACGGTCATTAATCTGATGTTCAGCCGTCGGCATGTTTACTACTGATTCTTTTTTCTTTCAGGGCCGGTCATACCGCTGATTTCAGACATCGGAATGGGAGATTAACATGAAAAAGCGAACTGCGGCAAAAGTCATAACCTACATACTGCTCATACTTTGGGCATTGATCGTGCTGTTTCCGTTCTACTGGATGATCCTCACTTCACTGAAGAGCTACAGCGCGTACAACTCCGAGTATGTGCCGACATTTTTCACACTGCATCCGACGCTTGAGAATTACGTAAATGCATTTACGCAGGTGCCTCTCGGGAGGTATCTGTTCAACACGCTGATATTTACCGTGATTACCACTGTGGTGATGACGATAGTTGCGGTGCTGGCGGCATTTGCCTTCGCGAGACTGAAGTTCCGCGGGAAGAATATTGTGTTCGGGCTGTTCCTGTCGCTGATGATGCTTCCGAATGAGCTTGTGGTGATCACGAATTTCGCGACGATCACGAACGCGGGCCTGCGCAATTCATTTCCGGGCCTGATACTTCCCTCGGTTATGTCGGTATTCTACGTGTATCTGCTGAAGGAAAATTTTGAGATGGTGCCCGACAACCTGTATCTGGCATCGAAGGTGGACGGGACCAGTGACCTGAAGTATCTGCTCAGGGTGCTTGTTCCTATCTGCAGGCCGACGATCATCACGATCATTATCCTGAAGGTGATTGAGTGCTGGAATTCATACGTCTGGCCGAGGCTTATCACCGACGACCCGGATTATTATCTGGTATCGAACGGCATACAGGAGCTTCGTGAAAACGGATTCGGCCGTGAGAATATTCCCGCCATGATGGCGGCGGTCGTCGTCATCTCGGTGCCTCTGATCGTTCTGTTCCTGATGTTCCGCAACAAGATTATGGAAGGCGTGCTGAGAGGAGGGACGAAAGGATGAGAGATGGATGCTCAGAAGCTGTCTCCAGTATGCAGCTGCGCGCAGACCGCGGAGGAAGCGGGACTGGAATACATGAGGCTGCCAAGCTGCCGGGAAGGAGCAGGCCGCGCCATGATATGATGGCATTGTATTTGAAGAGATTCGTCATGAATGCGTATAGAGTGAAGCGGGCCGTTGTTGTCCTTGCTGCTGCTGTTGCGGCCGTGATGCTCGGCGGCTGTCACGGGAAGATAGAGAAATCCTCATTTTCGGTACCGAAGAGTTTTGATACAGACAAGAAATATACGATCACCTTCTGGGCGAAAAATGATACCAACAAGACGCAGGTGGCTATCTACAACAAGGCGGTGGAGGACTTTGAGGCTCTCTATCCAAATATTGAGGTCAAGCTTCGTCTGTATACCAACTACGGGGACATTTACAACGACGTCATCACGAACATTTCCACAGGGACGACTCCTAATGTCTGCATCACTTATCCGGATAATATCGCCACTTATATGAGCGGCGAAAATGTGGTCGTGGAGCTGGACGACCTGGCTTCGGACAGCAGATACGGGCTTGGCGGAAATGAGCTGGCGTTTGATTCTCCTGCCCAGAATGAGGTGACTTCGAAGTTTCTTGATGAATGCAGGATCGGCGGACGTCTGATGGCGATACCTTTCATGCGCTCGACGGAGGCCTGCTATATCAATAAGACATTTGTTGAGAAGCTGGGCTACGAGGTGCCGGATGTGCTGACCTGGGATTATATCTGGGAGGTCAGTGAGGCTGCGATGGAGAAGGGCAAGGACGGGCTGTTCAAGGTTAACGGACAGAAGACCCTGATCCCATTCCTCTACAAGTCGACCGACAACATGCTGATACAGATGCTGAAGCAGTACGGCGGCGGATATTCGACGGACGCCGGCGAGGTGCTTCTGTTCAATGACACTACCAGGGAGCTGCTGAAAGAGATAGCGGTACATGCCGAGAGCAGGGCATTTTCGACGTTCAAGATATCAAGCTATCCCGCTAACTTCCTGAATGCGGGACAGTGTTTATTCGCGGTGGACTCGACTGCCGGATCTACATGGATGGGATCGGACGCGCCGCTTGTTGACATCAGCCCTGACAAGATCGTGAAGTTTGAGACGGCAGTGAGGCCGGTTCCGCAGGCGGACGCCGCTGAACCAAAGATGATATCACAGGGCCCGTCCGTGTGCATTTTCAATAAGGAGGATCCGCAGGAGGTTCTCGCGAGCTGGCTGTTCGCGCAGTATCTTCTGACTAATGAGGTGCAGATCAGTTATTCTTCCACAGAGGGATATCTGCCTGTCACATCGAAGGCGATAGAGAGCGGCGAATACCAGGAATATCTGGCGGCTGGCGGGTCTGACAATAAGTCGCACTATTCGGTGAAGATAGACGCGGTCAGGCTGATAATGGACCACACGGACGATACCTTCGTGACTCCGGTATTCAATGGCTCGGCTTCTCTGAGAGACGCCGCGTCGTATCTGGTTGAGGATACGGCGAAGAACGCGCGCCGCGGCCAGAGTATTGACGATGAGTATTTCTCCGAACTGTTCAAGGATGTGAGGAATCTCTATCATCTGGATCAGATCGAGGTTAAGGATGATGCCGGAGCGGCCGCGCCGCGTGATCTCGGTCCGCTGCCTGTGACCTCCAGGGTGCTTCTGATTGCGCTCGCGGCAGCCTGGGCCGGCATACTGCTGTGGACGCTTAAGAATTATCTGGAGAAACGGAGAAGAGAGAAGGTATGACGCGTTCGAAACGGGTTCAGTTTTGATTCAGCTTTGATTCAGCGTTGATTCAGCTTTGATGGTTGTGCCACTCGCAAATCACAGCCCGCTTCGATGAGCTGACTGCTAACTTCGACTATGGTTTGCGGGGATTCGCAAAGCGTTCACTCATCCCCGCAAACCAAGTCTTCGTAAGCAGTAGATCTCATCTCGCTCCTGCTGAATGATTTGCTCATCGGCACAACCGATCTGCAGCTGAATCTGATCTACAGCATTCATCAGAAGGCAGAAGGGAATACCCGGCAGAATATCGAAGAGCGTAGTTCTGAGAATTATGCTTGAGTTATTATGTGGAATGTTGATATAATCATACATGATATTTCTGTAGGTACATGTTGTTGTGTGCGGAAATGATGTATTGTTGGGAGGAAATGTTATGAGAAAGGCAAGATTGTTTGCGGCGGCGGTCGCGGTCACTGCTCTGGCGCTGACAGGCTGCAGCAGCAAGCCGAAGGAAACGGAGGCTCCGAAGGAGACCCAGGCGAAAGAGACTCAGGCTCCGGAGACAAAGGCTGCTGAGACTGAGGCAGCGGTTGCTGAGACCGAAGCTGCAGCAGCGGTAGTTGAGACTG
>DFHY01000093.1:0-2057 GCA_002371345.1 Lachnospiraceae bacterium UBA3711 | reverse complement strand
CAGCAGCGGTAGTTGAGACTGAGGCAAAAGCAGCGGAGACGGAAGCTGCGGCAGTCGAGACTGAGGCGGCGGTAGAAGAGACTGAAGCAGCGGTTGAAGAGACTGAGGCGGCAGTCGAGGAGACTGAGGAAGCAGCAGTTGAGGAGACCGAGGAAGCGGTAGAAGAGACCGAAGCAGCAGTCGAGGAGACTGAGGAAGCGATAGTCGAGGAAACTGAAGCAGCAGTTGAGGAGACCGAAGCAGCAGTTGAGGAGACTGAGGAAGCGGCAGAAGAGACCGAAGCGGCAGTTGAGGAAACTGAAGCAGCAGTCGAAGAGACCGAGGAAGCGGTAGTTGAGGAAACTGAAGCAGCGGTTGAGGAGACCGAGGAAGCGGCAGTAGAGACTGAAGCGGCAGTTGAGGAGACTGAGGAAGCGGCAGAAGAGACTGAAGCGGCAGTTGAGGAGACTGAGGAAGCAGTTGAGACTGAAGAAGAGACCGAGACGGAAGCTTCCGGCGCCATGACTTATGAAGAATATGCTGCAGCTGACACCGATACGCTTGTAACGATCGAGGCGTATGCACAGGCGAAGCAGGCATGGATTGAGAGCAATAAGGATATGGGCGGTGTATCAACTGTTACTATCTATGCGCAGGACAGAGACGGCGGTTACTTCCTTTACAACGTACCTTGCTCAGAGTCTGATTACAACAAGCTGAAGGAAGGAACGAAGATTCGCTATACCGGTTATAAGAGCGAGTGGGCAGGAGAGGTTGAGACTGTTGCTGACAGCATTGATCCTGTCGAGGTCGTGAGAGGTGATATCTATATCTCGAAGGCTGCTGATGTAACAGACGCCCTCGGTGATGAAGATGAGCTGGCGACTTACATGAATCAGAGAGTTGCGTTCAAGGGAATGACGATTGAACCGGCCAATGCTGATGAATCAGCAGAGGCGGCCGAGACTGTGGAAACGGCAGCTGAGACTGAGGATGAGAAGCTTGGCAAGGTTGCTTCTATCATCAAAGCAAAGTCCGGCAAGACTGCGGCGGATGAGACAGAAGCTGCTCCGGCCAGTGATGCGCCTGCATATAAGTATGGATGGGACGGATCAGGCTCTGAGGGAGATGACCTGTACTTCAACGCTTCTGTTGACGGCAAGACCTACACCTTCGTCATTGAGTCTACTCTGCGTGACAAGGACAGCGATGTCTATAAGGCAGTCAAGGAGCTGAAGGTCGGCGATAAGGTCGATATGGAAGGTTTCATGTACTGGTATGAGGGACCGCAGCCGCATATCATTCTGGTAAGTCCGGTTGAGGCTGAGGAGTAATTGATAGCTGACAATATGAAGTTGGATCCCCGGGACATATATTCGTCCCGGGGATTTTTGAGTCAGACTACAAGTCAAGTAAGTAGTCGGCATATAGAATAATACGGGCCGGAATAATCTATGCCGGCAGGGGACAAGTCAAGTCAGGTGTCGGCATAGGGAATCTTGCTGGCCGGGAAACCCTATGCCGGCATGGAACAAGTCAAAGAAGGTGAATAGATGAAGAAGGAAAACAAAGCTGTAACGGATAAAAAAACTGTGAAAAAAAGAGCCGCGGAAGAAAGTGCCGAGAACAATGCCGTCACAGACAAAGAGATCGCAAGAGTCTTAAATACTCTCAGGGAGCGTGGAGAATCTGTCACCACGGTGGAATCACTGACGGCAGGCATGATAAGCGCCAGGCTTGCTGATATTCCGGGATGCTCGGATGTTCTTGAACGGGCTTTTGTCACCTACTGCGATGAAGCCAAGCACGAGATGGTGAATGTGAAGAAAAAGACTCTGAAGAAGTGGACTGCAGTTAGCCGTCAGTGCGCTAAACAGATGGCGAAGGGCGGTGCTAAGAAAGCCGGGGCGCAGGCATGTGTCAGTGCTACAGGTTATGCCGGACCGCCGTCAGGCCCTGACGATACATCAGTTGGGCAAGTCTTTCTCGGATGCTTCTACAGAGGCGAGATATCTGTGGAGGAGCATCGATATACAGGAGAAAGAAACGAGGTGCGCACTCAGGCTATGAATGACGCA
>DFHY01000002.1:6003-8017 GCA_002371345.1 Lachnospiraceae bacterium UBA3711 | reverse complement strand
TCTGACAATGTCGACTTCGACCAGCTCAGCAGCGAGCTCTCAGCATTTGGCAATACGGAACAGAAAACTGTTTCAGCGGCTGAAGACATCGGTAATGGAACTGAGAAGGCCTCGTCATAAGACTGGGGAGGATGCAGCCTGAGGCTTCAGACTGCCATGAAACGAGAGGATACCGGTATGAATTATGAGGATATAACGATCACCTCAAGGGACCTTTACAGGCTCAGCGCAAGGCTGTTCGATACAGGCAGTCCCAAAGCAGTCGTCAATGTCCTGCACGGTATGGAGGAGCACAAGGAGCGCTATGACAGATTCGCTTCAATCCTTCAGGAAAATGGATTCGCTGTGCTTACATGCGACATGAGAGGCCATGGGAAAGACGCGCCTCATCTCAGCCATATCGCCGACAAGGGGGGCGACAGACTTCTGGTTGAGGACGTGAGATGCCTGTCTGCCTGGCTCAGGAAACGTTATCCCGGAACCCTGCAGTATCTGTTCGCGCATTCGATGGGTACGATCATCGCGAGAAGAGTTCTTCAGTCAGACAGCCGGTACTATGACAAGGTTATACTGTCGGGATACCCCGTTCCGCAGAAGGCGGCAGCGGCCGGCATATTGCTGAGCGGCGTAGTGTCCATGCTGTGCAGAGAAGGAAAAAAAGGACGCTCAGCCATGGTGACGAACATGGCGATGGGCGGCTTTTCAAAGGCAGTGAAGGACGCGAAGACACCGCTTGACTGGCTGTCCTACAATGATGAGAACGTCAGAAAGTATCAGAATGACCCTCTGTGCGGCAGGAAATTCACCCTTGGCAGCTATGACGCTCTGTTCAGACTGGTCCGGGACATCGCGAATCCCGATCTGTGCCGCAATGTCAGGAATGATCTGCCGATGCTGCTGATCTCGGGAGAAGACGATCCGTGTACGGGCGGAGAGAGCGGGAGACAGACATCCCTGAAGGCTCTAAGGGATTCCGGTTTTGAGAATATTGAAGTCGTGACACTCGATAATATGCGCCACGAGATTCTCAATGAGAAGGACCACGATAAAGCAGAACAGGCGATACTGGGATTCATGGAACAATGATAACACCGGGGTCAGCCCGCTGTTTCAGCCTGCTGACTCCGGCGTGCCGGCGTACTGTCAGCCGTTCAGGATCTCATTGACTGCTTCACGGATCCTGTCACACTGGCAGTTGTCGAAGAAGTACTTCCTGAATCCGGCGGTTGAGAGAGCGCCCTTGACAAGGTCATGGTGGCTTTCGTTCAGATTTCTTAGAATGACTGCCATATCCTGATAGGTTTTTTCCTTGACTTCATCCAGAATCTTCTTGTTGGCCTTCTCGGGGACGGCTCTTTCCTTCGGATATCCGCCGCCGCTCTCTTCGCACCAGAGCTTCTCAAAGATGTACTCGAGGTTCAGGTCTCCGCCCCATCCGAAGCCTTTCGCGAATGGAAGAGAGATGGCGTTGCCGTCGTTGATCTGTGCGAATGTGTATGCGTCGAGAGCGTCCTCGACATGTCCGCAGATCACTCCGGGGAAGGAGTTGAGAGCGAGCATGGCGCCCTCTCCGGTTCCGCAGCCTGTGATTACATAATCAGCCGCCTTTGAGTTCAGAAGCACTGCGGCGAGGATTCCGTTCTGAACATATGTGAGCTGCTCATTGTCATCAGCAGAGTACATGCCGTAATTGAACACCTCATGTCCCATGGGCTCTGCGACCTTGCGGAGCGCCTTCTCAATAACCGGATTTTTTGCAGCCTGGCTGTTCTCATTAATCAATGCAATCTTCATTGTCAGTTACCTCCATATATTAAAACTGAAACTCACACCGAGTCTGTTATACCACACGCCGGGAGAAATTCACAACCGTCCTGGACAGTTTAAGCCGGTATGCTATGGACAGTTTAAGCCGGCATGCCTGACGATGTCATGTCCACAACATCGCGTTACGGTTTAAGCTGCATGTGGATTTAATTCTTTCCGGTGATCAGAGAGGATGTTATAATGCTGT
>DFHY01000002.1:0-5903 GCA_002371345.1 Lachnospiraceae bacterium UBA3711 | reverse complement strand
GCGGAGCGCTGAGTGTCAATTATGCTTTCAATGCGTTCCTGAGCCTGTATAAGGTCATGGGATATGCGCGGTTATGTGAACGGAATCAGTGATGGGAGCGGCTAAGCTATGAAAGAGTGCGTGAAGTATTACAGAGAAACAATGAATAAGCGGCCTTTTCGAGGAGTATGGCCGATCCTCGTGTACATGATGCTGTGCCTGGCTTTTATGCCTGGATCTTCCTACGCGGCTTCGGCTCCCAGGCTGAACAAGTCGAAGATTACTCTGAATGCAGGGAAGAACTATAAGCTGAAGCTTAAAAACTACAGGAAGAAGGCTAAGTGGAAGTCCAGCAATCCATATGTGGCGAAGGTCTCGGGCAAGGGGATTGTCAAGGCTAAGCATATGGGATATACGGTTATCTCGGTTCAGGCCGGGGAAACCACACTGCAGTGCAGGGTGACAGTCAGGGGAAAGAAGAAGGAGAAGCCGTATATTTTCTGCTATGAGACGGACCGTGAGGGCAAGACGATAGAGACCGGCAGCTCATACAATCTGGGAGTCATGAACGGATACAACCGGACATGGACCTGGACGGTTGACAATACTCAGATTGCCGGCCTGTACTCCAACGGGGACATTCTTTCCTCCACAGTGCTCCCGGGTAAACACTGCCAGCTTGTGGAGACATACATGGGCAGGAGCGGAATCGCGAATATCACGGCAAGAAGCGGGTCGAAGACGCTTCACTATAAGCTGGTTGTGCGTCCGTCAGGCCTGGACACGGTATATACCCAGATGAGAACCCAGGTCATCTCACAGCTGGTACGGCCCGGGATGTCAGATCAGGAGATATGTCTGGCACTTGCGAAGTGGCTGTGCGACTACGCGTCCTACGCGGTCACAAACGGCCCTGACTATTCGCTCCTTCAGACTCATATCGGGCAGTGCTATCATTACGCTAGGACATATGATTTCCTGATGGACGGGACATCTATACCATGCGACTATATCAGTACAAAAGCGCACGCGTGGAACCAGGTGCTGATCGACGGACAATGGTACAACATCGATGTGACGGGCATTGACACGGATAATCCGATGTATCCATATAATTATCTGAATTTCATGGTTTCGGATTCCGCGTTCTGGCGGAAAGACAGCAGGAATAAGCCTTACAACTTCTGCGTAAGCACGCGGTACGATTTCCTGAAGCCGTACAGCCAGAGTCCCTGGGTGACCGGGACCTGGGTCAATTACTGAGTGTACGGTGAACAATTGAGAATCAATCACAGTATTAAAGGAGATATAATCATGAAAGCCATAAGCTGGAACGTTAACGGGCTCCGGGCATGTGTCGGTAAGGGCTTTGAGGAGGTATTCAGAGAACTTGACGCCGATATCTTCGCGCTGCAGGAGACGAAGCTGCAGGAGGGACAGATTGATCTTGAGACTCCGGGGTACCATCAGTACTGGAACTATGCTCTGAAGAAGGGGTATTCGGGAACTGCGGTATTCGCGAAGAAGGAGCCTGTGAGTGTGAGGTACGGTATCGGCATCGATGAGCATGATCAGGAGGGAAGAGTTATCACGCTGGAGTATCCGGGCTTCTTCTTTGTGACGTGCTATACGCCGAACTCCCAGAACGAGCTGAAGAGACTTGAATACCGGATGAAGTGGGAGGATGATTTCCGCTCATATCTCATGTCTCTTGACAGTGAGAAGCCTGTGGTGCTGTGCGGAGATCTCAACGTAGCCCACGAGGAGATAGATCTGAAGAATCCTAAGACAAACAGGAGGAACGCCGGATTCACGGACGAGGAGCGTGCGAAGATGACACAGCTGCTCGACTCGGGATTCACGGATACCTTCAGATATTTTTATCCTGATACGACAGGAGTGTACTCATGGTGGAGCTACCGTTTCCGCGCCAGAGAAAAGAACGCAGGTTGGCGTATAGACTACTTCATCACGTCGAGCCGGGTGGATGAGCGGCTGACCGGCTCGAAGATACATACTCAGATAACAGGCTCGGACCATTGTCCGGTGGAACTTACGGCAGACCTGTAGGAGGCGGAAGACCTATGGATTGTGTTAAGGCACAGCAGATGATAAGGCCTTATCTTGACGGCGTTCTGTCTGACCGGGAGCTGGAAGACTTTCTTGATCATGTCCAGACCTGCCAGAGCTGCTTCGGCGAGCTGGAGGTTTATTTCTCGATATACCGCACTTTGAACAATGAGGATGAGAAGGGTGATTATAACTACGCCAGAAAGCTCAGGGGGAGACTGAGAAAATCCCGTGAGTATCTTCAGGTCAGGCGCAGAAACAAGATCGTGAAGGTGAGTCTGATAATCGCGGCGGAAATTGCCCTGGCCGGAGCATTTTATTCTCTGATAAGGATGCCGGGCGGATATATCAGCCGCCACCGCACAGAGATCATACCTGTGGTCGATACGGAAAGCCCGCAGGATTACGGCATGCCGGCAGCAGCGCCATACGAATCCTCTGACAGCGGACAGTAGCATCTTCGCAGCAGATGTGGCCTGCGCAAGGTCACGGGAGGTACAGCAGATGAGTGAAAAGATCGTCCTGATAGACGGACACAGCATTATGAACCGGGCGTACTACGGGATCCCGCTCCTCACAAGCAGCGCAGGTCTCCATACTAACGCTGTGTACGGTTTTCTGAATATTATGTTCAAGGTACTGGAGGAGGAGAAAGCGCAGTATCTCGCTGTCGCGTTTGACCTGAGCGCGCCTACCTTCAGGCACAAGGAATATTCCGCTTATAAGGGAACGCGCCACGCGATGCCCGACGAACTCAGGGAGCAGATTCCGGTGATCAAGGAGATGCTCGGAGCCATGGGCGTTCCGCTGATGATGCTCGAGGGATACGAAGCGGACGACCTGATCGGAACAGCCTCCAAGAGGGCGGAGGAAAATGGTCTTGATGTCCGGGTTATTTCTGGAGACAGGGATCTTCTTCAGCTTGCCTCTGACAGGACCCAGATACGGATTCCAAAGACGAAGAAGGGCGGAACAGAGGTGGAAAATTATTTTGCCTCGGATGTCCTTGAGAAGTATCAGGTTACGCCGGAAGAGTTCATTCATGTGAAAGCCCTGATGGGCGATGCTTCGGACAATATTCCCGGAATTCCGGGCGTCGGTGAGAAGACGGCGGTAAAGATCATCTCCGAGTACCATTCCATTGAAAATGCGCATGAGCATATTGATGAGATCAGGCCCGCAAGGGCTCAGAATTCACTGCGGGATTACTGGGAGGATGCCAGACTGTCTCTGTGGCTGGCGACGATCGACCGTGATGCTCCGTTTGAACTGGATCTGGAGGCGGCAAGGCTTGATCCGGAGCACGCCGCGCTGTACACGCCGAAGGCGCTTGAGCTGTGCAAGAAGCTTGAGCTCAGGACCATGATCACACGTATGCTGGACGGGATGAACGGAATTATCTCCGCAGCGGGCACGGAGGGCGCGGATCGGCCCGGCGAAGCTGAAGCTGTTTTTGAGATGGTTGACGATACCGGAGCGTTTCTTGACGCCGCGGCTGAGTCAGGAAGAGTGGGTATACAGATCGCGTATATTGACGACCGTATGACCGGATATGCCGTGGCTTTTGACGGCAGATGCGGATATGTCACAGGTGAGGACGCCGGCGCCCTGAAGAGCGTTATCGGCAGGGCGGATCTTGTATGCGCCATCGGTCTGAAGGAGCAGCTTGCATTCCTGGATGGCGGGCTTGACGAGAGGAAGTTCTTCGACTGCGCGGTCGGCGCGTATCTGCTGAATCCGCTGCAGGGAGAGTACAGCTATGATTATCTCTCGGGGGCATACGCGGGAGCCATGGTTCCTTCACGGACCGAGCTGTTCGGCAAGAAGAAAGACAAAGATCTCACGCAGGATGACTGGATGAAGATAACCTGCCTCAAAGCCAGGTCGGCGCTTGAGTCTTCGAAGAGGATCCGAAGCCTGCTTGATGAGCAGGGCATGGGGAAGCTGTTTGACGATATCGAGATGCCTCTGGTCTTCGTCCTGTACCGCATGCAGCGGGAAGGTATTCTTGTTAAGGCGCAGGAGCTGCATGATTACGGTGTGAGGCTGTCGGAGAGAATCGCCGGCCTTGAGAGACAGATATATGAAGAGGCGGGGAAAGAGTTCAATATAAACTCCCCGAAACAGCTGGGGACGGTGCTGTTCGAGGATCTGCATCTTCCGAGCGGCAAGAAGACGAAGACAGGTTATTCCACTGCCGCGGATGTTCTTGAGAAGCTCGCGGAGGATAACAGTATCGTCGCCGATATCCTGGAGTACCGCCAGTTAACCAAGCTTAAGTCGACCTATGCCGAGGGACTGTCGGAGTATATTGCTCAGGACGGCAGGATTCACGGGAAGTTCAACCAGACAATTACGGCGACGGGACGTATAAGCTCCACTGACCCTAACCTGCAGAATATTCCGGTGAGGACAGAGCTTGGACGGGAGCTTCGGAAGGTATTTGTCCCCAAGGACGGATCGAGATTTGTCGATGCGGATTATTCGCAGATTGAGCTCAGGATACTTGCCCATATGTCGCAGGACCAGGCGCTGATCGAAGCCTACAATTCCGCTGAGGATATTCACGCCATAACCGCCAGCTCGGTTTTCCATGTTCCGCTGGAAGAAGTGACCCCACAGCTCAGAAGGAACGCGAAGGCCGTAAACTTCGGAATTGTGTACGGGATAAGCTCATTCGGCTTGAGCCAGGGGCTGTCCATCACGCGCAGGGAGGCGGCCCGGTTCATTGAGCAGTACTTCCATACCTTCCCGGGAATCAAGGCTTTCCTTGATGAGGAGGTGAGAGGAGCGAAGGAGAGAGGCTGGTGCAGCACCATGTTCGGAAGAAGACGTCCGGTTCCGGAGCTAAAGGAGTCCAACTTCATGAGACGCTCCTTCGGAGAGAGGGTCGCCATGAACGCGCCGATCCAGGGAACGGCCGCCGACATCATCAAGATCGCTATGATCGGCGTTGACCGCAGGCTGAGAGAGGAAGGTCTGAAGTCGCGTCTTGTCCTGCAGATCCATGACGAGCTGCTGGTTGAGGCTGACCGGGACGAGGTCGATGAAGTTAAGAGGATCCTGCGCGAGGAGATGGAAGGCGCCGCGGATATGAAGGTGCGCCTCGAGATCGATATGCATGACGGAGCAAGCTGGTATGAGGCCCACTGATATGATACTTGGTATAACCGGAGGCGTCGGATGCGGAAAAAGCACGGTCCTTGAATATCTCAGGAACCGGTACGGCGCATTCCTGATTGAATGTGATGAAGTTGCCCGGCAGCTGCAGACGCCGGGCGAGGCATGCTATGAGCCGATGCTGAAGCTCCTCTGTGGCAGGAGGGATCCGGAAGGTGGCTCAACACTTCTGAATGAGGACGGAAGCTTCAACCGCAGGGCTGTTGCGGCACTGGTCTTCTCTGACAGAGAGCTTCTGACAGAACTCAATCATATCGTTCATCCTGAGGTTAAAAAGAGGGTCATAGAGCTGATCTCATCATATCGCGCGCGGTGCGGGCGCGGCTCATCACTGAGCCGCCGCATGCTGACAGTGATCGAGGCGGCTCTTCTTCTTGATGACGGCTACGGTGAGATCTGCGATGAGATATGGTATATATACGCCGATGAAGAGTCGCGCCGTGCCCGTCTGAAGAAAAGCCGTGGATATACGGATGAGAAGATTGATGACATATTCAGGAGCCAGAGATCTGATGAAAGCTTCCGCTCTTTATGTGATCTGACAATTGACAATTCATCAGAAAACCTTGAGAATACATTCCAGCAGCTGGATGAGGCGCTCTCCGGGCGGGGAATACTGCCTTACGACTGCCGTGCAGATGAAACAGATGGCAGAGCTGAACAGAAAGAGTGAG
>DFHY01000054.1:8784-16841 GCA_002371345.1 Lachnospiraceae bacterium UBA3711 | reverse complement strand
AAAGTGCTGCTGCACAGATAATCATAGCAGGAACGCAGCTTCTGCTCCGGCGTCATAGCTGCCGTAGTATGCTGCGCGACGGTTGATTTGACCAGCTTGTACAGCTTTTTTGAGGCCGTGGTCATTGCGCCGTTGGACTTAAGATAATAGTCGTCAATACAGGACTTCTTCTGAATCTTGCCGTTGACGCAGTAGCAGTAACCGCGCTTGCTGATGTTGACCCATCCGTTGGCTCCGCTTCCGACGATGCCGGTACCGCCTTTCTTTTTGAAGTAATACTCCGCTTTACCGATCTTGACAATACCGGTTCTGAGCGCTCCGCGGCTGGCCTTTTTCTTGCTGAAATAAAAGACCTTGCCGTTAATGCTCTTCTTTCCCACGAGCATTGTTCCTGACGCGTCATAGTAGTAGGTTTTTCCCCCGCGGGTTACCCATCCTGACGCTGCCTCTGCGGCTGACACAGTCTTCATCCCCGACAGCGTTAAGGGAAACGCCGCAAGCATGATGGCTGCGAATGCACATAACAGAATTCTTTTTACCTTGTTCACTTGGATACTCCTCCCCTTATTACCGGACATTCATTCAGGTCATTTCCGGCCTGATACGTACTGCAGTATTCAGTATATCAGGAATAATCGAAAATGTCAGTCAGTTTAATAATACAGATGTCCCTGACTGATTCTGAGTTCGTATAACTTGCTAACAGGTCCAGTCATGAGTATAATTGACCGGTAGCACTGAAACTAAAGAAGGAGGTGTTCTGCTGTGAATAGTTTATCTTCAGAAGCAAGACAGAGACGTCTGAACGCGCTTGTGGACCCTAACCGTGTTATCTCACTGCGCGCTTACAATCTGATACTGACCGGAACTGTCCTGTACGGTCTGCTTTTCAATGTTCTGCTGTGCAGGGAATCGATAGTCAACTTTGTATTTACTAAGGTGAATCCGGTCGTATTTCTCATAGCGTACTTCGTGTGTGTGATAGCCGGAGTCGTCATTTCTAACAAGTCGGACAAACCTGCCGTAAGCTTCCTGGGCTACAATCTGGTTGTGGTACCTGTAGGGCTGGTAGTCGCCGGGGCGGTCATGATGGGAGGCTTCAGTCCTTCGGTCGTGTGGCATGCTTTCGTCACCACCGCGGGAGTTACAGTGATCATGATAGCTGCCGGACTGCTGTTTCCGCAGTTCTTCGCGAAGGTCGGGTCGATTCTGTTCTTCGGACTGCTCGGCGTTCTTCTGGGATACGTGATTTCGATTTTTATACCGGGAGTGAATCTCGCGATCACTGTTATATCAGCGGGTATGTTTTCTCTGTATATCGGTTATGATGTATACCGCTCTCAGCAGTTTCCGCGCACGGTGGACAACGCTATAGACTGCGCGGTTGATATCTATCTTGATATCATCAATCTGTTCCTGACTCTGCTAAGGATATTCGGGAAATCGAGTGATTCATAAAGCATTGGGATTACAATTAGAGTATCGCCGCAGAATATAATCCAGAGGGAGCGATATGACTGCCGCGGCCTCAGGACTTTGACCTTTACATCATAATAACATCAGATGCGTAAAACAGTTTCATGGAAAGCTGTCCGGAAACTGTTTTACGCATCTTTTTGAATAATGCTTTTCGGATTAAATCTGATAAGAACCTGTTACGCTGACTGCGGACTGATTCACACTGCAATCAGATTATGTCCTGTCCGCAAGAACCGAGGCCGCGCAGAAGGCAGCAGCGTACACTGCCATGTACCACAGCGGAAGATTCCCGTGGATCGCCTTGAGGTAGAGATAGGGCGGAAGCAGCATCTGAACCGGCTCCAGGATCGTAAGATCCACGAAGACAGGCGTTAAGAACAGGCAGGCGCAGATCAGGATCGGGATCGATGACGCCATAAAATCCTTTCTTCTGAGCAGAACACGAAGCAGATTGGAGAACCCGGCAATCTGAAGGACAAGCAGCAACAGGGCGGAGATCTCCATACCGGCGCGTGTAAAGCTTCCTCCCAGGTACAGTGCCGCGAGAACTGCCGCGGCAACATCGACCAGCGGGATAAGAAGATACATATAGTGAAACGCCGGCCTGATATGAGACGGGATCCATACGAAACGCTCTCTGCGGCAGTCCTGTGTCAGGTATAGTATCGCGGCCAGCCCAGTAAGTGTGAGAAGCACTGCAAGAAGACCGCGCATCGGTGACGCGATGAAGCGGTCGATCTCGTCATCCTCAACCTTTGTGCCGTCAAGATACTCGAGGTCAAAGAAGTCATAATCTGTCTCATAGGAAGACATGGTCTCTTCTACAAACTGCTCTCTCTCAGCGTCATTCATACTTCCGACTTCAGGATGGATCTTCAGCCAGGTTTTAAGAACTCCTCTTTCAAGAGACGGATACATCTTTCCGAACAGCTGCTCACGGGTAACCTTGGAGATGATATCATTGGTGGCCGCGAAGCTCTGGATGGAATTCTCCTTCATCTCATCCGACGCCGAGCCGCCTCCAAGGAGTGAGCCGAGCATCGCAAGAGCGCCTGCTGACAGGTTCTTCGTCTTCTGGGATCCATAGGCGTCGAACAGGGCTCCGAGGTTCTTTGGGAGCAGGAATCCTATCCGGGCCTGCCCTGAAGATACCATCTGCATAAGCTCTTCCTCATCATTGCAGGAAATATATCTTACCGCGGATGAGCTGCTTCTGACCAGTGAATGGATCAGCTCAGCGGATGCCTCGTCATCTTCTGACGAAGGTGCCACCGCGGCTGTAATAAGGCTTGATGACTCCTGTGAAAGTGAGCCTACCCCGAATACCAGAAGCGGAACCATGGCAATCAGAATCAGGAACAGAGGCTGCTTCAGAATACGTTTGTTGAGCAGAAACATCCAGCGCAGGACCAGTCTGATCTTCTTCATCTCGCACCTCGCTTTCCGGTTACTTTGTTTTTGCGAAGCAGGACAGAGCCTGCAAGGAACACAAGAACCCAGATCAGTACAAGGATAAGGCTGAGGGTGACGGAGCTTCCTTTCTTGGCGGAGTACTGAAGGTACAGGAGCGCCTGGCCTGTGGGGAGAAACTTCTGCAGTGCCTTCAGCGATTCGGGCATCGTCTGAGTGGTGTAGAATACTCCGGACAGATAGGCGAGTGAGATCATAAACAGGAACTGCAGGAGAACACCGGTAATCAGTGTCTCAGACAGCTCATATAGAAACAGGTCCATAGCTGCCGCCAGAAGTATTACCGGGATGCTGCGCAGACTGAACAGCATGAAACCCTTCATGAAGCTTCCGGGAGTTAATCCGAAAGCTGAAAATGTGATCGGCATATGTGACAGAGCCGCTCCTATGAGCGGCAGAAACAGAGCGCTCAGGAGAACCAGGAGCGCAACAAGGCTCAGATATTCCGCGATAATCTGTCCTGCCGCGCCAAGACGTCTCAGATTAAGCAGCCTTGACAGAGAATAGTCTGAACGGATAAAGTTACCCGCGCACATTACGCCTGTCAGCAGGAACAGAAGCAGTACCATGGACACAAGATAGAAGCTTTCGACTGACAGCTGCTGCTCAGAGCGTATGTACCTGACCTGGAACATATGCTTACGGTGGAGCATGTCCTGCATAGAGGTAAGAAGCAGGTCGGTCTGGGCGCTGGATATCACTTCGGGGTCGTCTGTTCCTGACGCTCTGTAATAGTCAGCGAGGACATTGCTTGCGCTGTTCATTGATCCCAGGATGACAGAGACCGACTTGGCGAGCTCTCTCATCACGAGCGCTTCGATTCCTGCGGAGGACGCCGGTACGATTAGAGTCATCTTGTCGAGTCCGCCCTCGAGAAGGGTGCCTATGACACCGTCGGGAATGTCGATGGCTGCGATAATCTCGTTTCTCCTGATTGCGCTGACAGCCTCTTTCTTTGTGTCATACAGTATGAAGCTTACCTCTGAACGTGAGGAGTCCAGCTTGAGAAGAGCGGGAAACGCGGCACTGAACGCGCCGGAGTCGCTGACTCCTGAAATCCCGATGAAAACTGTAGCGTCCTCATCGCCCTCGGCAAGATCGAGTGTCCGTGCTGACTGCAGGTACAGCATGCCCCCGAGGGACAGGCACAGAAGCAGTGTCATGGCACACATGGACGGGAATATCTTCAGCACCGCTTTCAGGCGCAGTCTGGCATAAATGAAGAAACGTTTCATGGATATCCTTCCGGAAATCAGTCACTATAAGCTGTCGATATTACAGGAGAGAAGCCAGAGCAGCTCCGTCGACCTTGTGGTCAAGAGCCTCGGCAACGCCGTTCTTTAGGACATAGGCTCTGCTGCAGTTCTCTATCTCTCCGAGTTCGTGAGATGCAAGAAGGACGATCCCGCCGCGGCTGCAGAACTTCCTGAGCCATGTGACTATCTGTTCCTTGGCTATCAGGTCGAGGGCAGCTCCTGGCTCGTCCAGAAGAAGTATCCTTGGATGGTGAGCGAGGGCGCATCCGATCGACAGGCGCTTCTTCATACCGCCTGACAGAGTACGGACATTCTTATACAGAAAGCTGTCAATGTCAAGATCCTTCAGTACTCCTTCTTCCAGCTCCTGCCGCAGCACCTTGTTTCCGCCGGTGTACCACAGGCGCAGATTGTCAAGCGCGGACAGCTCCTCAAGCAGAGGCGTTGACTGTGGAACGTAGCCTATAAGCCTGGAAGCGTCCTGACGGCGCCGGAATAAATCGATGGGAGGCTCTGTTGCCTGCTGGTAGAGAAATGCTCCGGAATCCGCTCTTACGACTCCCGCAAGTATCGAGAGGAGAGTGGACTTTCCGCATCCGTTTTTGCCAAGGATACAGGTCATCGATCCCTCCTCGGCTTCCATTACAACTCCGTTGAGGATCTGTGACGACCGGTATCTTTTTCTGATGTCGCTGATGGTTATCTTCATAGTTGAAAAAAGAGTCTTTCTATAGAATAATATGTGACTCCGCTGACGCGGGAGCGCATCTTCAGCGGCAGCGGGCAGTACCACTTTATCATATTCTCAGATTGCGTGAAAGAGATGTTTTTGTTATAGTAACTTATCCGACAAAATGCAGTGTTATGCTGAACAGAAGAAAATAGCGTGAAAGCAGCGCTTTCATGGCTATCTGTGCCGCCATCCAGATGCGGCAGAATGGAGAGTAATATGAACGTAAAGCATATTCTGAGGACAGCTTCTGCGTGGATTCTTTCCGCGTCGCTGACCGCCTGTCCCGTATTCGGCGCCGGGACTGCGGAAGATAGCCGGACTGTCGATCCGGGAAAGATAGTACAGGATATCATGGACGAGGCAGCCAAGGCTGCGGACAGTATAGAGATACCTGACTTTGAAGGAACCGTGCATGTTGCGGCTTCTGATGGAATGCGCGGCGCTGTCGCTGAGCACTACCGGTCTGAGGACGACATGTCATGGATTGAGGGGGCTGATATTGTCCTCAGGGGATCACAGAATGATTCCGGTGGAATCGACCTTCAGGCTGTCCTGTGCTTCAATGATACGGAACTGTATCATCTCAATGTGAGTTATGACAGACAGCAGAACGATCTCTACATAGTCTGCCCTGAACTCAAGGACGAGGTACTGCTGTTCCCGGTGGGAGATTTCTCGGCTGATGCCCAGACAATAACAGGCAGGAAGGTCACGCCGGAGATGATAGCCGACTATATGTCCGTGTTCAGGGAACTGAACGACTTGATCAGCTCCATATCACTGGAGGAGGTGCAGAGTGAATGGGAGAAGTATGCTCCCGTCATTATGAAATATGTAGTTATCAGTACCGGCATCATGACCATAACGGCGGGCAGTCTCTCAAAGGAAGGACATACAACCACGGTCTCGGTCTCGGAAGAGGCGATTCATGATATGATTCCGGAGCTTCTGAAGCTTTTGTCCGAGGACGCGCTTCTTCAGAAGATTCTCGAGAGCCCGTTTGCGGGGCATGTGTTCCGCCTCTTCGTCAGGAACAAGGCTCTCAAGCTTCTGCCTGACGGAGCCTTGTGGAATCTGGCGAAGCAGGCTCTCATCCAGGCTGCTGACAGAGATTATTCCTGGAACCGGGAGTTTTCCGTGACACTTGCTCTTGACCGCGATCAGACGCCCATCCATCTGTCAGCATCGGTTAAGCAGGGCGGCATGAATGTTGAGATGTTTGAAGCTGACGTGATCATAGACGGAGGAGATCACGCCTTTGAGATCAAGATAGGGCCGGCGCTGGGGCGCCTTGCAGGCTTTAAGAAGATGAACAAGTCGGTGGGACTGCTGGCACAGGGAAACCTGAAGGATGATATTCTGCGCGAGACTGTGAGCATAACTTCGAACGGGGAGGCAGTTCCGGTGTTCCGTATCCGCGGTCTGGATCTTCTGGAATTCAGGAATATCTGGATGTCCGGAATCTTTGACGTCATGTGGAAGAACAGTGAGTACAGCTGCGATTTCCATACGGATGATAACGGCATGCGCACCATGATCTTCTCGGTGAACGGTGATGAGTGGTTCGCCCTGACGGCGGACCTGAAGAAGACTGATAGTGCCGGCCTTGATGAACTTGACCTCTCCGAAGCGTTCAGGGTAGATTCGCGGAAGGCGTTTTTCAAGTACATGAGAGACGCGTCAGCGATCAGGATGTTTGAGAAGCTGGCCTCTGCCGGAGTGCCGCAGGAATATGTCGATATGCTGACTGACGGTGAGGCGGCAACAGAGTCGTCGCGTGAGAACACAATAGAGAGAGAGTGAGGAAGCACGGCCTCATACGAAGCGGTTCAGCGCAGGATCATACTCATAATCGATTGCGGCAAGCTTCTCTTCCAGTTCGTCCCGATCCTGCTGAAAGAAAGCACACAGCTCATCCAGCGTAGAAAATTCATCCCGAAGCTGTGTGTTGACGACACTGAGCAGCATCATCGGGTTGTTGGGAAGCAGACTGGCCATAACGCACTCCTTTAATCACTTTTCAGGGAAACGCTGTATTCGTTTTTTCCCGATATCGCAGTGATTATAGGCATGAATTCAGGCGCTTGTCAACGATACATAAAGCTGTTATAGTCAACGTCAAAACTCGATGATTGGAGGGTGGCATCCATATGATTGAGAAACTAAGGAATCAGGAAAGGCTCAGCGCGGAGGAGGAAAACCGGATTGAGAAGATTATCCGGATATGCATTCTGTCAGTACTTGGCGCTGTTATATGTATTATCCTCTGGGGCGCGTTTCAGCACAGGACTTTCGGAAAGCTGTATTACGCGACGATTATTATTCTGATCGCCATTGTCTGGTTCGTACAGTATGTGCTCTCTGCTATTCTCAAGCACTCGCTGGCAGGACGTACGGACGAGCAGGTGTCAGCCTATCTTAAAGCGGCCGGATTCGAGCTTGCCGCATATGCCGGACTGGGCTGGTTTCTTCTTGCCATGAACGGGAACGCGATCTTCGGAGCGGTGATCTATATGATCGGCGTGACAGCTGCCCGGAAGCAGAAGGAGATATATTACGGTACCGCCGGTAAGGAGGATGAGCAGGACACCGAACCAGGCAGCCCGTCTTCAGGAGAAGCTGGGGTTACGGATGTGTCTGAAAAAGAGGGGGATCAGAGCGCAGCAATGGTTCCTGACAGCCTGCCGTCCGCGGCTGACAGACTGCTCAGGGAAGAGAAGGAGCCTGAAGATGGATCTGTTTGAGTACGCTGCAAGGAAGGAACAGGAATCGTCTGCTCCGCTGGCGTCGAGAATGCGTCCCAGGACACTGGATGAGGTCGTAGGCCAGGAACACATCATCGGAAAGGGAAGGATGCTTGAGAGAGCGATCCGCGCGGATAAGCTCAGCTCCATCATATTCTACGGTCCACCCGGAACAGGCAAGACTACTCTTGCGCAGGTTATAGCAAATTCGACATCGGCAAGATTCTGTCAGATCAACGCGACTTCATCCGGCAAGAAGGATATGGAGGATGTTGTACGCCAGGCCAAGGAAACGCTTGGCATGTACGGTAAGAGAACGATTCTTTTTATTGATGAGATTCATCGTTTTAACAAGGCGCAGCAGGATTATCTGCT
>DFHY01000054.1:1085-8733 GCA_002371345.1 Lachnospiraceae bacterium UBA3711 | reverse complement strand
ATTATCTGCTGCCTTTTGTTGAGGATGGGACGATCGTTCTGATAGGCGCGACGACCGAGAATCCGTACTTTGAAGTAAACGGCGCTCTGCTGTCAAGGTCTCTCATCTTTGAACTGAAGAGGCTTGAGCGGGATGACGTTGCGGTCCTTCTGCGCAGGGCTGTGTCCGATAAGGAGAGAGGAATGGGATCTTTCGAAGCGGAGATTGACGACGCGGCGGTTTCATTTCTCTCCGATGTGTCGGGGGGCGACGCGAGAAGCGCACTGAATGCCCTTGAACTTGGCGTCCTCACGACGGAGCGCTCTTCGGACGGGAAGATACATATCACACTTGAGGTGGCCGAGGAATGTATTCAGAAGAGGGTGACCCGCTATGATAAGGACGGGGATCAGCACTATGATACCATCTCCGCGTTTATAAAGAGTATGAGAGGATCAGATCCGGATGCGGCAGTGTTTTATCTGGCGCGTATGCTTGAGGCAGGTGAGGATATCCGTTTTATCGCGCGGAGGATCATGATCTGCGCATCGGAGGATGTAGGGATGGCCAATCCCCAGGCACTGGTGGTGGCGGTATCTGCCGCGCAGGCCGTGGAGCGGATCGGTCTTCCCGAATCGCAGCTTATACTTGCGCACGCGGCGGTGTGTGTGGCTGTCAGCCCGAAGAGCAACGCCTGCACCGAGGCGATCTTCGCGGCGGAAGAAGCCGTCAGGTCAGGAACATATACCATACCGCCGTATCTGCAGGATGCGCATTATAAAGGCAGTGAGAAGCTTGGGCGCGGCATCGGTTATGAGTATGCGCACGATTTCCCGAAGCATTTCTCCAGGCAGAGATATCTGCCGTTTGAGCTTGGGGACACAAAGTTCTATAAACCTTCGGGGAACGGATTTGAGAGAGAGGTTCAGAACTATCTGGACTGGATTCATGAAGAAGATTAAGAGATCGGAGGAAACCTACAGCTATGGAACAGATTCTGGATCTGATCGGTAATTATGTGTCGGAAGCATTTGAGATGGCAGGATATGACAGGGAACTCGGCAGGGTTACGGTGTCTAACAGGCCTGATCTGTGCGAGTATCAGTGCAACGGGGCGATGGCCGGAGCGAAGCGATATCACAAGGCTCCGCTTCAGATCGCGCAGGAGGTCGCGGAGCATCTGGAAGGGTGTGACGCTTTTGACAGTGTTGAGGCGGTGAAGCCCGGATTCCTCAATCTGACTCTGTCAGGAGAACTTTTGTCAGGCTTCCTGAATGAGATGAAGGACGATACGCGCCTCGGAGTGCCTGAAGCGGAAGTCAGGAAGAAGATCATCATCGATTACGGCGGCGCCAATGTTGCCAAGCCTCTCCACGTCGGCCATCTGAGGTCCGCGGTTATAGGCGAGAGCATCAAACGGATACTCCGCTATATGGGGCATGAAACAATAGGCGATGTTCATCTGGGCGATTGGGGCCTTCAGATGGGACTGATCATAGCGCAGCTGCGCTCTCAGAAGCCTGACCTTGTATACTTCGATGAGAGCTATGACGGGGAGTATCCGGAAGAAGCCCCGTTTACGATCTCTGAGCTTGAGCAGATCTATCCGGAGGCAAGCAGGAGATCCAAGGAGGATGAGGCGTTCCGCGCGGAGGCTCTGAAGGCGACGGAGCAGCTTCAGCACGGAAACAGGGGATACCGCGCGGTCTGGCAGCATATTCTTGATGTATCGGTCGAGGATCTGAAGAAGAACTACGACAGCCTTGATGTTTCATTTGAACTGTGGAAGAAGGAATCTGATGCCCAGCCTTACATTCCCGGGCTGGTTGAGTACCTGAAGAAGGAAGGATACGCTCACCTTGATCAGGGGGCTCTTGTGGTTGACGTCGCCGAGGAGTCTGATACCAAGAAGATTCCGCCGTGCATGATTCTCAAGTCGGACGGAGCGTCTCTGTACAACACTACCGATCTCGCGACTATTGTCATGCGTATGGAGAACTGGAACCCCGACCATATCATCTATGTCGTGGACAAGAGACAGGACCTGTATTTTACGCAGGTATTCCGCTGCGCGCGCAAGACGAAGCTTGTAGGCGATTCCACTGAGCTGACATTCCTGGGCTTCGGAACTATGAACGGCAGGGACGGCAAGCCCTTCAAGACACGCGACGGCGGAGTGATGCGTCTTGAGATGCTGATATCTGACATCAACGAGGAGATGCTGCGCAAGATTCTGGAGAATCACGAGACTGATCAGAATGAGGCCAGGGATACAGCGAAGACTGTGGCACTGTCAGCGATAAAGTACGGAGATCTGTCGAACCAGGCATCAAAGGACTACATATTTGACACCGATAAGTTCACCTCTTTCGAGGGAAATACCGGACCATACATTCTGTACACAATGGTCCGCATCAAGTCGATACTGCGAAGGTTCATGGAAGAGAGCGGGCTTGGACGGGATGAACTTGACTCTCTCGTGATCCTGCCGGCAGCTGATGAGTGTGAGAAGTCCCTCGGTCTTACTCTGACCGCGTTTGCGCCGGCTGTTCTCCAGGCAGCGGGTGAGCTTGCTCCGCACAAGATCTGCGGATATATATACGAGCTGGCAAACCAGTTCAACCATTTCTACCATGAGACAAAGATCCTGACTCAGGAGAAGGAGGCGCAGAAGGAATCCTATATAGCCCAGCTGTCACTGACCCTGCGCGTGCTTGAGTGCGGTATTGACATGCTTGGATTCTCTGCACCGGAGAAGATGTGATTTGGAAATGCATGAAAAGATGGAAACATATGATTCAGAAAAAGCATCCCGGCGGGATGACGGCCTGATATGGGAAAAAACTGAAGAGAAGCACCTGGTCAACAACCGCTGGATCGACTTCAGGGAAAGTGTGTGGAGATTTCCAGACGGGATGAAGATAGGCCCTTTCTATACCTTCAGCAGGCAGGACTATGTGGTAATCGCCGCCAGGGATAAGGATGGAAGATATCTGACGGTGAGACAGTTCCGTCAGGGAATAGAGCATGTGACGCGCGAGTATCCGGCTGGCGGGATCGAGAGAGATGAAGAACCTCTGGCCGCGGCTAAAAGAGAGCTTGAGGAGGAGACCGGATACATCAGTGATGAGTGGAGGTTCGTCTCCAGGATACCGTCCAACCCGACGATGGCCGACAACTACGCGTACATTTTCTACGCGGGAAACTGCCGGAGGGCATCATCTCAGAAGCTTGACGTGACGGAGTTTGTGGATGTTGAGCTTATAGAGGAGGATGATCTGGCTGATATGATCAGGAGAGACGCTTTTGAGCAGCCGGTGCATGTGATGGCGTATTACAGGACAAAGGAGATCATGTGATGCTTCAGATTCTGGCCGGGCAGACGGTCATTATGTTTCTTATGATCATGGCCGGCTATGTAATATTCAAGACTCATCTTGCTGACCACGAGGGGACCAGGTCGATATCCAATATACTGCTGCTGGTAGTTACACCCGCCATGCTTATGGATGTGCTGTTCAACATGGAGTACAGCCATAAGATCCTCCAGGGATTTCTGATCGCGATTATTCTTGGGTTTCTGTCACACTTTGCCGTCATACTTCTGACCGGTCTTCTGCTGGGGAGGGGCAGTTCCAATCCGGACATAGGGCTGGAGAGGTATCTTGCGGTATACAGCAACTGCGGGTTCATGGGTATACCGCTTGTCTCTGCCGTGTTCGGCGGCGAGGCCGTGCTCTATATGACAGGGTACATGATAGCTTTCAACATACTGACATGGACCCACGGACTGATAGAAATCACCGGTGAGACTTCATTCAGGCAGGCGGCCAGGGGCATGATGTCCCCGACGGTGATATGTACGCTGATCGGCATCGTTGTTTTCGTACTCAGGATAAGGATCGAATCCCACGTACTGAAAGCGGTCAGCTATATCGGGTCGATGAACACTCCGCTGGGGATGATCGTCGCCGGAGGAGCGCTGGCAGAGACAGGGCTGTCCGGAGTCGTTAAAAGGCCGCGGCTGTTCCTGGTTACGGCACTGAAGCTTGTGGCAGCGCCGGCAGTGACATTTGTCATACTGCTGATCTTCGGGAAGATAGTTCCTATCTCCGATGAGCTCTTCTACGCTATACTGATTCCTGCGGCATGCCCCTGCGCGGTGACCGGCACCATGATGGCTATGCGCTATGATAAAGACTACGAATACGCTTCACAGGTCTTTGTTGTATGCACGTTGCTGAGCATGGTTACGATTCCGCTCCTTGCAGGCGGCGCCCGCGCTCTGACAGGGTGACAGGTTTCCGGGAAAGCACTGCTTTATCAACTCATACTTACAGATCTCCCCGTCCGATGCATAGAGTGAGATAGTATATCCTATCAGCACCCGCGCGCCTGAGGGCTGAGGCCGCCTCATCCATGGTGGTGCCGGTGGTATAGATATCATCGATCAGGATCACCGACCTCGGGACGACTGCTCCGGGACGCACCCGGAAGGCACCCCGGAGATTTTTTCTGCGCTCCGTCCGGCCCAGCTTTTTGGAGGATTCCGTGAATCTGGTCCGTTCAAGAAGGCTTTCAGAAAGAGGGATACTGCAGGCTGAACTCAGTGCGCGGGCGAGCAGGACAGCCTGGTCGAAGCCGCGCACCGCGCGTTTTGCGGGGTGCATCGGAACCGGGGCGATACATTCAGCCATCCATGTTTTCTGCATCCGGAGGAACACTTCACGCAGGCATTCTCCGAAGAAGGGGATGTACTCACGCCGGTTCATGAACTTAAGACGGTTGACGGACAGACGGATGCCTTTTTCGTACATGAACACTGCCCGCCCTTCGTCGAACATATGCGGATGTGTCTCACAGTCAGCGCACAGCTCTGCCTCATGCCTGAGAAGCGGCTTGCCGCAGCGCATACAGTAGGGCTCCCTTACATAAGGCAGATGCTTAACACACCGGCGGCAGACAGATCCCTCGCCGGGAAGAAGAACAACCTCACATACAGGGCAGCGCGGCGGATAGAGAATATCAAGAATCTTCGAACCGGCAGACTGAAGACGGGGGAATACAGGCCGGTACACAAGCGGTTTGGATTGTTTCATGGGTCAGTACCTTATGTGCTCTCATATACAGGATAACTGATATACAGTATTATTCAAGTCTTTGTCTCAAAAGATGAGTGATAGGAGATATTAGAATATGAACAAAAAAGAGATTGCGGAGATACGTAAACTCCTGATGCCGACCCGGCAGACCCTGGGGCGGATCGCGGGCTGCTATGTCAGCGCGGAGAAGGAGAAGATCACGACTTTTTCCCAGAGTTTCGCTCTCCTGGAGGAAGAGGAGGTTTTCAAATATCTTGAGATCTTCAGGAAGAGTTTATCAGGAACCATCGGAAAGAATCTCCTTGATATGGAGTTCCCGAACGATGAGGAGGAAGAAGGGGGAAAACAGCGTTTTTTATATGAGCTTCGTCAGAGCCATCTCGAGGATGATGAGCTTCTGGACCGGTTCTACGACAGGATTATCGAGGGGTATGTTACGAGCGAGAACTATCTGATCCTTATTGTCACAAACGCGTATGATGTTCCGGGAAGGGGGACGGACCATCTGGAAATGTTTGACGCCTCGGAGGAAGTATATGATTATTTCCAGGCAGTTGTCTGTCCGGTTGATCTCGCGAAACCGGCTTTGTCATATGATAACACAAGCGCCTCTTTCCGAAGCAGGATCCGGGACTGGGTTGTCGGAATGCCTGCTGTCGGACTGCTTTTTCCCGCGTTTACGGACAGAGGAAATGACATACACAGCTGCCTGTATTATTCTAAAAACGCGGAGGACCTGCATTTTGACCTTACAGAAACCCTTCTCGGCTGCCAGGCCCCGATGCCGGCAGGACTTCAGAAGGAAGCCTTCGACCAGGTAGTTGAGCAGTCTCTGGGAGATAAATGTGACTTTGAGACTGTCAAGGAGATCCATGAGGCTCTCATGGCAAGGCAGGAGGAGCATGAGGAGGACCAGGAGAGCGATACTCTGGGCATAGGTGATGTGAGGGTGATCCTCAGCAAAGCGGGAATACCGGATGAAGATCTTGAGTCACTGGATGACGTCTATGAGGAAAACATCGGAAGGGACAGCAGGCTTATGGCGGCGAATGTGCGCTCAAAGACAAAATTCGAGGTGCATACGCCGGATGTGACGATCACGGTTAGTCCTGACAGGACCGATCTGGTGGAGACACGGATAATCGACGGGAGAAAGTGCATAGTAATACCTGTCACTGATGAGGTGATTGTGAACGGAATCCATGTCAGATGACTCGCCATGCAAGTTGTGGTATAATTGTATCTAATACTGTGGGGAAGTTGCGAAGCAACGAAGCGATCCGTACATCATAGTTGGGGGCAAAAGGTACTTTTGACCCCAACATCTTAACATCCGTCAAAGATTCAGGAGGGATGACCGGTGATGCCTGACAGGGACAAGGTTCGTCTTATGACAAGACTGGCACTGTTTGAGGAGAAATACGGCAGGATGATCCGCAAGGCAGAGAACACCAGCCGGATCGACCTGATCACAAACCCTGTATGGAGATGGGGCTTTATTGTCACACTGCTCTTTTTCGCAGCCGCGGGAGTATTGGCCGCGTTCAATATTGACATGGTGCTGGACTCTGCGGCGAGGGATCAGACCAGGAATCTCATCATGACGGTTCTGATTGCGTGGCTGAGCACTCTGGCGGTTACGGTCGTGATATCATCTGTATTGTCGGTTGCCAGGGAGCGCAGGCTGAGCGGACTTGTGATACAGTATCGCCAGATGCTCGGGCAGCTTGAAAGGAGCGCTGCCATGTCTGACAGAAATAACAGGAGTATGGACTCCTCATCTGATGAGGATGTGCTTTGGGATGAGCCTTCCGGCGGCGCTCCCGGACACAGGCGTAGAAGAGGACATGAGGAGGACCTCGACTACAGGAACATGCAGGTTCTTGAGTTTGAGGATGACGATTATTGCTATTACGTGGAAGCGGTGCCGAAAAGGGGAGGTAGGCGCGGATGATCTCCTGGGTAAATGCCTTCATAACAAGGATCAACACATATCTTGCCAGGCTTAATCTGCCCAACGTGACTCTGACTCTGATAGATATTCTTGAGATACTGATTCTGGCGTGGCTTGTGTACAGACTGCTTAACTGGATACAGAGTTCGCATGCGTGGACATTGCTTCGGGGCATCATGGTGATCGCGGCGGCGCTTGCGGTTATCTATCTGCTTCAGATGGATACGCTCATATACATAATCAATCAGGGGCTGAGTATAGCGATCATTACGCTGGTTGTAGTATTTCAGCCGGAGCTGAGGAAGGTTCTGGAGTCTCTCGGAGAGCGGGAGCTGCTTAATCATTCCTTTCTGTTCGGGTCATCGCGCAATTATACAAGCAGGTTCTCGGACAGGACTCTGGAAGAGCTTGTAAGGGCATCTATAGAGATGTCGTCCGAGCGCACAGGAGCGCTGATCGTTATCGAGCAGAATGAGAACCTCAGAGAATACGAGAGAACCGGTATAGAGATAGACGCGCTGGTCACCAGCCAGCTGCTTATTAATATATTCGAGCATAATACACCGCTGCACGACGGCGCCGTTATTATACGCGGAGACCGTGTCACTGCCGC
>DFHY01000054.1:0-1009 GCA_002371345.1 Lachnospiraceae bacterium UBA3711 | reverse complement strand
ACCTGTTATCTTCCGCTGTCCGACAACAAGTCACTGTCGAAAGCGCTTGGAACCAGGCATCGTGCCGGAGTCGGCGTGTCTGAGGCGACAGATTCTCTGACTATAATAGTCTCAGAGGAGACCGGCGGTATATCGCTGGCATACAGAGGCGTGCTTCAGCGCAGCGTTACGGAGATGATTCTCCGCGACCGTCTCATAGAAGCGCAGAACAAGTCGGCAGCTGCGCGCCGCAAGAATCATGTGTTCAGGAGGGCAAGATAATGGGACATAAGATCCGTAAGGCTCTTCTGGGCAACCTGTGGATTAAGCTTCTGTCTCTTCTGATTGCTATAGTAATCTGGTTTATGGTGTCAAACGCCAACAACCCTACGCGGACTACTTTATTTCCAAACGTTCCGATTACGATCGTCAATCAGGATTCAGTCGCTGATATCGGCAAGGTGATTGAAGCGCAGGGAAGCGGTACAGTGACGCTGAGAGTTACCGAGAAGAAGTCTGTTCTCGATCAGCTTAACAGAACCGGTTCGGACTTCTATGTGGAAGCCGACATGAATAATATCACTGATATGAATACGGTTCCGCTCTCGGTTACATGCAGCAACCAGGCGGTGACCTGGGATGAGATAGATATCTCTCCGTCAAGCCTGAAGGTGACGCTGGAGGATAAGGTCGAACAGACTTATGTGGCGTCTGTCTCCGCGGAGGGTGCGCCTTCCAGCGGCTTTGAGGTGGGAACAAGTACGATTATCGAAGGCAAGAACATCGTTATCGCCGGTCCCGGCTCTCTGATAAATATTATCAATCAGGTTGTCGCCCCGGTTAACGTGGAAGGCATGAAGGAGGATACGCGCTTATCAAGCACTCTGAAGATCTATGACAAGAACGGGGATACCTTTACTGACGCGCAGCTCGCAAGCCTTGAGTTTAAGGACGAGAGCGGCAATGTTCTGACTAACCATACTGTCGAGGTACAGGTTGACCTGTGGAGGATACGCACAGATATCCCGAT
>DFHY01000036.1:20648-20837 GCA_002371345.1 Lachnospiraceae bacterium UBA3711 | reverse complement strand
TTAATCCCCATATTTGCATTATAACACATGGGGAATAAGTTGGGGAATAAAAATGTTCGCATTTAGAACTGCAAAACCAAAGGGTATCGAATAATTTGTCGCATTCCTAGGTTTCGCGCTTCTGGAGCCAGTATTCATGCGGCTTCTAAAGCTTCAAAATGCGAACATACATATGAACCCGCCATATGG
>DFHY01000036.1:17116-20588 GCA_002371345.1 Lachnospiraceae bacterium UBA3711 | reverse complement strand
ATCAGCTGTGGTACGATGCCAATGATTTTTGGTCAGACATGCAGAGTCGTAATGTCAATGTCCCAAAACACATGATCCCGTCCGCTTTCTTGACCGCAAAATCATGGGCAGACGATATTATTTACCGCCCACCCCTGTTTTGCTGTTTTAAAGCCTCTTTTTATGCGGGCTCCGCCGGATCTGAAATGAGAAAAAAGAATGAGATGAAATGATTCTTCTCAAGACACAGAAAACCCTGCCGAACTGTTTTTTTACATCAGTTCGGCAGGGTCGTTTTTTAAGATCTTATAGAGCCGTTAACCCCGAAGGTCACATAGTAGATGTTCCTTCAGAATAATGGCAACAGGATAAAGTGCTATCAAAATGCTATCAAAACAACCTTGGACATCCCGCACCCGAGCCGTTCGATTGCCTCTTCGAGGCAATCTCAACGCGGCTGTCGCCGCATAAGTCCGATGAAATCAAGCCTTTCGTGAGCAAGCTCCCGACGGCTTGCTTCCACCGTCCTTGCCGGCTCGTGTGCTTCGCGATTATTCATACTCCACCGTTGCGGGCGGCTTCGGAGTGAAGTCATACAGTACACGGTTGATTCCGGGAACCTCCGCCAGTATGCGCTGTACCAGATGGTCAATCAGTTCATCCGGAAGGTGCTCAACCGTCACCTCCATAACGTCGGTCGTGTTAATAGCACGGATAATGCACGGCCAGTCAAATGTTCTCTTGCCGTTCTTCACGCCTGTTGACTTGAAGTCAGGCACAACCGTGAAGTACTGCCATACCTTCCCGGCAAGCCCGTTTTTCTCGAACTCCTCTCTCAGGATCGCGTCGGATTCGCGGACCGCTTCGAGCCTGTCGCGTGTAATTGCTCCCGGGCAGCGCACTCCGAGTCCCGGCCCCGGGAACGGCTGACGGTACACCATGCCCGCAGGGAGTCCCAGCGCCTCTCCAACCACTCGGACCTCATCCTTATACAGAAGCTTCACCGGCTCAACCAGTTCGAAGTTAAGCTCCTCAGGAAGCCCGCCGACATTGTGATGAGCCTTGATACCCTGCTCACTCTCAAGAATATCAGGATAGATGGTTCCCTGAGCAAGGAATGCTATACCCTCCTGCTTTGCAGCCTCTTCAGCGAACACCTTGATAAATTCCTCGCCGATGATATGGCGCTTCTGCTCCGGGTCGCTCACTCCCGCAAGCAGGTCCAGGAAACGGTCAGCCGCGTCAACATATATCAGATTGGCGTTCATCTCGTCGCGGAAAACCTTTATAACCTGCTCCGGCTCTCCCTTACGCAGAAGGCCATGGTTAACATGTACACAGACAAGCTGTTTCCCGATCGCCTTAATCAGGAGCGCCGCAACCACAGATGAATCCACGCCGCCTGAAAGCGCCAGAAGAACCTTCCTGTCCCCGACCTGCTTCTGAATCGCCTGAACCTGCTCGTCAATAAATGATACCGCCTGCTGCTGTGTTGTAATCCGTTCCATAGAATCGGGCCTGTGGTTATTATCCATGCTGCATATCCTCCTGTAATTCTGCACTTCCTGAATCAGACCATACGGACACGATATCCATATGGCAGCCCGCCGATCCTCGTCTTTTCCTCTCCAGGAAATCCGCACCCGCCGCAGGCACAGACAGTTTACCACACTTCAGATAAAAACAGAACAAGGTCATGACCTGTGATTATTCACCAGTTCTGCCTGATTAATATACATCATATTTTATGTTTCCTCTTGCGCGCCAAAGAAAAACATGGTAGAAAAAGATAAACGTACATTTGTTTATATAACTTCTTTTCTGGTTCTCCGGCATGTCTGCTTATAAAGCACTCCTGCCGTTTTTTTGATAATGGCACAGAATCAGACCTCTGCCGATGCGGATGTAAAGACAGCTTTCCGGCGAAGCCGGTATTGTTCAGGCTGTTTGATGAAGTTTATGCGGAGCAGGCTGTTTGATACAGCGGATGCTGATACAGGCGGATGTATATACGGTGGAGAATTCGGGTTAATGGTGACGGGATGACTATCAGGGGGCGCTTCAGTAAGAAGACCGTGTGTCTCGGGATCAGCCTTATCATGGCTGTGCCATTTCCTCATGCCTTCAACACCTCAGCGCAGGCGTACGCAGATCAGCCGCTTCCCGCTCTGTCCGAGAACAGTTTCAATGCTGCCCTGTCTGAGATGGTGAATCAGTATGAGAAGGATGGGGTCACGCAGGAGGCCGCAGCCAGGAATCCCTATATCACCGAGCGTCTGATTCTTCGCAGCACTGACCCGGGAGTCGATCCTGATGATTATGGAGCTGTTGACGCCATCAAGGACCGCACGGGAATGTATATTCTGCAGTTTGACTCCGCGAAGGACACCCGCAGCGCCGAGGCCAGGCTTCAGAGAGATGACAGTACGGTATATGTCGAACCTGATATGTGCGTGTTTGCCCAGGAGATGATCACTCTCTATTACGATAAGGAAGAATCCTGGGGAGCCGGCGCTCGCTCGATCGGCGCTGATGAACTGGCTTCTTCTCTGAAGACACGAGACGGCTCCGTTACCGTAGCAGTTCTGGATACAGGCATATCCTATACAGCTAAAGAGCTGAGCGGGAGAATAGACAGGAATAACGCTACGAGCTTTGTCTCTTACTGCAGTCCCGATCAGAGCATGGAGAGCGACTCACAGTGCTCCTATTCGGGTTCAGGTCATGGGACCCACGTTGCCGGAATCATCGCCCAGTGCACGGAAGAAGTCGCTGACAAGGTCAGGATCATGCCCGTCCGCGTGCTTGACAATACAGGAAGCGGTTATACATCGGATGTTTCAAGAGGAATCCGTTATGCTGCTCAGAGAGGCGCGAAGGTTCTCAATCTTAGCCTCGCCGGGTCTGCGGGCACCAGCAATGTGATAAAAGAAGCAGTTGATTATGCGATCGGTCTCGGCTCTTCAGTGGTTGTCGCGGCCGGAAATGAAAACAGCCCAACGATTAACTACAACCCTTCAAAGATAGATGAATGTATTGTCGTCGGCGCGGTTGATAAAGCTAACAGCAAAGCATACTTCAGCAATTACGGAACGACGCTTGACGTCATGGCGCCCGGCGTCTCCGTTTTCAGTAATTACCACATCTATGTCGGAGATGAGCATGGCCGTGACTGGTATCGTGCCATGAGCGGCACTTCTATGGCATGTCCGCACGCCGCCGGAGCGGCTGCGCTTGTTCAGCTTGCGTATCCTTCGGCCGGACCTGAGGAAGTTGAACGCATCCTGCAGCTGAGCGCGACTGATCTTGGCGCACCAGGATGGGATGAAAGCTACGGCTACGGACTTATCAATCTAAGTCTTCTGGTAAATGAAAACGACAGTCTCCTTGTGCAGGCTTCTGAATATGTCGCCGCTAAGAAGGCGGAAAAGGCTGCTCAGGAGGAGGCTGCAAGAAAAGCCGCCGAGGAAGCTGCTAAGAAAGCTGCCGAAGA
>DFHY01000036.1:0-16948 GCA_002371345.1 Lachnospiraceae bacterium UBA3711 | reverse complement strand
AAGAAAGCTGCCGAAGAGGCTGCCAGGAAAGCCGCCGCAAATGCCAGCGGCAAGGCCTCAGGGGACACGGCAAATAATAACGCCGGCAATAGCCATGCGGATGAGACGTCAGGCAAGAACACAGCCGGACAGAATGCAGCTCCTGATCTCGTGAACGCGGACACTCATCCTTATGCCAATGTTGATTATGTGGTTCCGGCTAAGCGCGGCCAGAAGATACGCTCCTTGCAGGTGCTTGGAATGGGCGTCAACGATTATGTTGTGTCATGGACATCCACCGATCCGGATGCTGCCAGTGTGCAAGGCAGCGCAGACGGCACATGCATAGTGACAGCCGGCAGGAAACGCAAAAAAGCTGTTATCAACGCGGTAACCGCAAGCGGCAGCACAGTTTCCTTCCGAATTCATGTCCGGAAGAAAAAGGTTTCCCTAAAGGGAATAAAGGTGCCGACGAAAAAGATTGATCTCAGCGTCGGGCAGACCTGCAGCCTGCAGGCTCAGCTGTATCCGGTGACTGCAGACGGTCATCTGAAGTATACTTCCTCAAAGAAATCCGTCGCCACAGTGTCATCCGACGGTACTGTAACCGCCAGGAAAGCCGGCAGGGCATCGATCACAGTCCGGTGCGGTAAAAAGAAGATCAAGATCAAGATTCAGGTCAGGTGATATTCGTGAGATCAGGCTTTTGGTGCAATTGTACTATTATAACGTCTTGTCCCTGAACTTGCGGATCATGTCCCATGTCAGGGACACACTGCTGTCTTCAATCTCCAGTTCATCTCTGTCAACCCACACAGCCTCGGCAAGCTCCTCTCCCCCGTCTGTATTCAGATGGACTGTCGTCTCACCGTCAGCTTCTGCGCTGAACCCCGATATAAGCGAAGAAGAGAACGGCCATGGCTGTGATTCTATGTATCTTATATTCTTTACTTTGAGGCCTACCTCCTCCATCACCTCTCTGCGAACCGCGTCCTCCAGCGTCTCACCAACCTCAACAAACCCCGCAACCAGTGCATGCCTCCGGTATCCGTTACGGTTGTACCTGGTCAGTAATATCCTGTCTCCATCCGTGATCGCGATTATCACTACCGGCGATATCCTCGGATAATAAATATGTCCGCATTCAGGACAGACTATCGATCGCTCATTTTCACCATGAACTGTTCTGCTGCCGCACTGTCCGCAGAATCTGTGCAGATTATACCAGCTGGCAAGCTGCCATCCCACGGCGCCGCCAAAGGCATGGTGATCGTTCTCAGACTCTCTCAGAACCATGACACTCTGCCATGACACTGCCGCATCCTCCGGAACCTCCGGAACAACCGGTGATGAGTAATATCCCTGCTCATCGACAGAAAACAGATAGAATGCCTCCCTGACAGACTCAGGACATAAGGTTCTGATCTGAGCTGCGGTAGGAAGCGAATATGACGCGGAAGATGTTTTCCCCAGCATGCCCTTCATCCGTTCTGATGAATGCTCCGCTTCCATAATAAGAAGAATCTTATTACCCTTCTGCAGAATCATGATATCCTTGTCAGCTGGCTTTTTTATCGCATATTCGCCGTGAAAAACATGAGGCTTAATATCCTGAAGCATCAGATGCCTCCTATTCCGATATTACTGTCTTCGTGCTATCTTGTCAGAGTCTCAGTCATTTGGCTTGATATAGAATCTGCCGGTGACCCTTTCTGTCCGGATTACATTCACAAATGCCTGCGGATCTGTCTCTCTCAGCGTTCTCAGCACCCTCTTAAGCTCAGGTGACGAAATAACCGTATAGATCATGGTTCTCTGTTTTCCCTGGTATGCCCCCATAACCTTCATCTCTGTAATACCGTGCCTGACGCAGCGGTTCAGACATGCTACGATCTCATCCGGATGATCAGTTACAACGAAAACCGTGTCTTTCTTATAACGGTTATTCAGCAGATGGACCATCTGTGTCGTCGCATACTGGAATATGATCGAATACAGAGCCCTGTCCCAGCCGAACAGAAAACCTGCCACGCTTAGCATAACAGCGTTAAATCCCAGAATAACGGTGAATCCGTCTACAGGTGTATTCTCCGTCAGGAATATCGAGATGAAATCCGTACCTCCTGTCGTTGCCCCGGCCGCAAGCGCGATTGCAATTGAAGCACCGTTTATGATGCCTCCGAACACGCTGATCAGCAGAGGATCGGCAGTGATCGTAGCCTGAGGAATCACTTCTGTGAGGAGAGTAACCGTGCCGATCGTAATGAAAGTGTACAGGGTAAACTTCATCCCTATCTTTTTGAACCCGAGCCAGATCGGCGGAAGATTGAGAAGCAGGTACAGACGTCCATATGGGAGGCTGATCCCATGGAACTTTTGGAAAATGTCCTGAAGCAGGATCGTAAGTCCGGATAGCCCGCCAGGATAAAGGCCGCCGGACCTTACCAGCAGCTGAAGATTCAACGATATAACCGCACCTGATGCCACGCACAGAATGATTCTTCTGATATCATCCTTTCCGAAAGATATCTTTCCTCCGAATGCCATGCAGTAAACTCCTTCCAAAGCAGAATGCCGTGTAATAACCGAGCACAAACCTGATACTGTTATCATACCATCCGCCGGGCATTTTTACACTATCTCAAGTGAAATTCAAAACTCTGTCATACTGTTTGCTGCTGTTCACTGCCCAGCGTCCCGCACACTCCCACAGGTGCCCATCAGCGGGGGCGGGCAGTAAATTGGAGGCTTTATTGTCAACGTCAAAATTCTTTTGACGTTGATTGTAACTGCCGGTTGCCGTGGCTTCATGAGTGAGAAAAAACGGCCCGGCGGGGACTTGTCGTCCCTCGCCGGACCGCAGGTGGAATCCACGTTTCTATTTGCTGCACCCCTACATCAAATCGGCACTCGAAGCATTGCTTCAGGCGGCTGTCTGTGTTTTTATCCCACCCAAAGTCATTATAACAGCAATCCCGCAATTATCAACTAAATTTTACGAAACTATTTCACGAAAATTATTCTATTTGCAGATATGTTATCTGTACTGATCGTTTTTTTACTGAACAAGTTCGATTTTTACCGGTTCCTTTCCGGTCAGTTCACGGCTTCTCGCATCCGGGCCGGATGTAGATACGTAGAACACATACCTTCCTCCGCCTGATACCCGCTCTCCTTCATCATCTACAACCTTCAGTGTATCCTCGTCCAGCCGGATCACGCACTCCTCCACGCAGTGCGCGGGAGCGTTTACCTTCAGGAAGCCGCACAGCCTTGGATTCGGTGTTCTGTAAGGTGAATCCGCGGCATCAACATATACCTGTATGACGTCCAGAGTCCCGACAGGGCTGCCGTTGGCGTACGTCACCCGCATCGACAGCTTCCTATCCTCCGGTGTCTTCAGTTCGCTCACTATCTCAGCCTCTTTCACTTCCACATCCGCGTATGTCAGACCATACCCGAACGGGTACTGCGGCTTTCCACCAAGATATCTGTAGGTACGGTCCTTCATCGAATAATCAGTGAATTCGGGGAGCGGACGGCCCGGATCATAGAAAGTTACATCCAGTTTTCCGGACGGCGATGCCTCTCCTGCCAGTACTCTTGCCGCCGCAAGGCCGCCTCTCGCCCCGGGATACCAGAGCATCAGGACCGCATCATAGTTCTCAGCCGCATATGACAGGTCGAGATCACTGCCTGCCATCAGGCACAGAACCGTCTTCTTTCCATCCTCTCTTGCCTGCTGCGCGACAGCGGCCAGAAGCGCCTGCTGCGATCCCGGGAGGGACAGATCTGTCTTGTCACCGGACGCGGCACTGTTTCCGGTGTCGCCCTCCTCTCCTTCCAGAGTCTCGTTAAGCCCGACAACCACGATCGTCACGTCAGACTGGCTGGTCACGATCATCGCCTCACTCAGACGGTCATTTTCATAGGCAAGATGCTCTACCCTGTCAGCGTTAAGCGCACATCCTTCTGAATACAGTATCCGGACATCATCAGGGAGCACACGGCGAAGACCTTCCAGAACCGTGATGTACTCACTGCTGGTTCCGTGGTAGTTTCCTATGAGGGCAGCTCTTGAATCCGCGTTCGGCCCGACCACTCCGAGGGTGCGGACTGCACTCAGGTCAAGAGGAAGGACTCCGTCATTTTTCAGAAGGACTATCGATTCCTCCGCGCAGCGCTGCGCAAGAGCGAGATGTTCCGCGCACTCGACAACGCTGTATGGAATATCGTCATATTCAGTCTCATCGAAGAGACCGAGCAGGAACCTGGTAGTGAACAGCCTCACCGCGGCTTCTGTGATACGTTCCTCTGATATCAGCCCCTCGCTGAATGCATCCGGAAGAACCTGATATGTGCTGCCGCAGTTCAGGTCACACCCTTCATTGATAGCCAGTGCCGCGCTGTGCTCGGCATCCTGCGTCACATGGTGATGAAGGTGGAAGTCCGCGATCGCCCAGCAGTCAGATACCACATGCCCCTTGAACTTCCATGTCCCCCGCAGGATATCCCCGAGCAGGGTCCTGCTTCCGCACGCCGGTTCTCCATTGACTCTGTTGTAGCATCCCATCACCGCCTCGACGTCCGCTTCCTCGACAAGCCTGCGGAAAGCCGGGAGATAGGTCTCCGCCATGTCCTTTCTGTCCGCCTTCGCGTCAAAGCTGTGGCGTATAGCCTCCGGACCTGAGTGGACCGCGAAGTGTTTCGCGCACGCGGCGGCCTTGAGATATTCTCCGTCACCCTGAAGCCCTTTTACGAACGCCACTCCCAGAGTCCCGGTCAGATACGGATCCTCTCCGTATGTTTCCTGGCCCCTTCCCCATCTGGGATCCCTGAAGATATTGACATTCGGGGACCAGAACGTCAGTCCTTTGTATATGTCCCTGTCTCCAAATGCGCTGTAGGCATTGTACTTCGCTCTTCCTTCAGTCGCGATCACATCACCGATCTGTCCGATCAGTTCTTCGTCAAATGTCGCTCCCATGCCGATCGCCTGAGGAAAGCTGGTCGCGCTTCCCGCCCTGGCGACACCGTGCAGGCCCTCGTTCCACCAGTTATATGCAGGTATTCCCAGCCTGGCAATCTCTGGAGAATCATACCGCAGCTGGCTCATTTTTTCCGCCACGGTCATCTTTGAGACGAGCTCTTCGGCGCGTATTCTTGCTTGCTCTCTATTCATATACTCACCTCTGCGCATCTGTATTAATTCCAGTATTATCCCTTAACCGCGCCAGTTGTCAGACCGTCAACGATCTGATTGCTGAAGAGGCAGTACACGACAATGGTCGGAATGATCGCTATCATTATCGCGGGAAACATCTTGTCATAATTGGTCTGATATGGAGTAACGAACTTCGTCAGTGCAACCGGCAGCGTCTTCTTCATATCATCAGAGACAAATACCAGAGCCAGCAGCAGTTCATTCCAGTTTCCGATAAAGGTCATCAGGCCGGTGACAAAGAGTCCTGTTCTCGCCAGCGGAAAACAGATCCTGAAGAAGATCTGATAGATCGTGCAGCCGTCCATGCAGGCGGATTCCAGAAGCTCATTAGGTATACTTCGGAAGAAGCCTGACATGATGAACACACAGGTTGGCAGGGAAAATGTCAGGTACGGAAGGATCAGTCCCCACAGGTTATTGTTAAGTCCGATACCCGCGAAACGCACAAACAGCGGAATCAGGACGCAGTGGACCGGAATCATCATGCCTATCATGATGTAGATCATCGCGGCTCCTGAAAGCTTCCACTTCAGTCTTGCTATGGCGAATGCAGCCATAGAGCCTATGATCATGGTCAGGATCAGTGTGACAACACACACAAACAGCGAGTTCAGCATGGCAATGCCAAGCTTGCCGGCTTTCCACGCCACAGCATAGTTTCCCCACTGAAAGGCCTCAGGCCATCCAAACGGAGACTTGTAGATCTCTGCCCTTGTTTTCAGTGAAGTCATGCCGATCCAGAACAGCGGTGCCAGGTAAAGCACCATCATAAAGCAGAAGAAAACGTAGATCAGTATGGTGGAGATTTTTATCGGTTTTTCATTTTCAGCCGTTCTATTCATCTTTCCTCTCCTCCCCCTTACATCTCATAATTCTCTGTCTTGAACAACTTGTTGATAATGCCCGTTGCCAGCAGACACAGAACAACAAGGATAACTCCGATGGCGCTCGCCTTCCCGTAATGGTTCCCTCCCTTGCTTGAGAAACCTGTTCTGTACAGATAAGTAGCCAGAACATCCATCTTCAGGTTCTCGGTCTTATCACCGAGCATCGAATAGATCAGATCAAAAAACTTAAGGGAACCGATCGCGTTCAGGCTCATCGCCGTTCCGATCATCGGCTTGACGAGCGGAAGTGTAATATAGCGAAACGCCTTCACCTTGCTGGCGCCGTCAATGTATGAAGCCTCGTAGAGAGACTTATTGATGCCGGATATCTGCGCCATGTAGAGCATCATTGACTGGCCGACATACTGCCACAGGGATACAAACGCGATAACCCACATCGGCAGGGTAATAAACCCCGAGGTCGAATACAGCCATGCCGGGCCCTGAATCCCGAAGTTTGCAAGCAGGTTGTTGATACCTACCTTCGCATGGAACAGGAACGCCCACAGAAGGCCGAGAGCCGCAGAGGACAGAACGCAGGGAAGGTAAATGACATTCTTGAACACGTTTCTTCCCTTCGTAATATTCGTCAGAAGTGCCGCGAGCAGCAGACCCATAATCAGCTGCGATACGCAGGAGAATACCAGGAAGAACAGCGAGTTCTTCAATGCTATGCGCATCGTAGGATCCTTTGCCAGCTTTATGAAATTACCAAAACCGATAAAGGAATAGCTGCGCGTCGTTTTGTCGTAATCGCACAGAGCGTAATAGAACGATGTACCGATCGGGATGAACAGCACCACCGTAAACAGAATCAGCGCCGGCGCGACAAACAGGATAATGGCTTTTTTATCTCTTAAGAGTTTATCCATAACATCTTTCTCCTGATACTTACCCCGTTTTGGGATAAAGAAGGGGACTGCCCGAAGGCAGTCCCACCTTTGGACCAATCTATTTATCAAAAGATATGCATCAGGTAATCTTACCTGTATCCTTCCTCAACATACCAGTCTTCCACAGCCTGGAAGGCTTCTTCCGGAGTCTTCTCCTGCTGGAAGATAGCAACCATCTCGTTGTCGAACTCCGCGCCCGCGTCAGAGGAAACCAGCGACTCATTGTAGAATCCGAAGGTACCTGTAGCGTTCGAGAAGATATCCATGACATCCGCCAGCTGTGCCGGAGCTACAGAAACATCATACTCAACATTGGTAACCGGAATCTTGCCGCCGACTTCCGCGGTATATCTCTGCGCCTCATCATCGGTGAAGTACTTCATCAGAGCGATGCAAGCTTCCGGAGACTCGGTGCTGGAGCTCATAGCCAGGGAATCAGACTTCGCGATGACTCTGTTAGGATCATTTCCTCCCTCGATTGCCGGGAACTGGAACACGCCGCACTTCTCTTCAAAGTCGGGGTTCGCGCCGTTCATCTGGCCGATAGCCCAGGAACCCTGAATCAGGATAGCAGCTTCCTCGAAGTACAGGGCAGCTGTCGCGTCATCGTTGGAATCGCCGGCAGCGGTCTCCTGGAAGTACTGGCTCAGCTCAAGAAGCTTCTCGCCTGCCGCGATCGTCTTGTCATTGACCCAGCTCTCTTCGCCGGAGTTGATGGCGTCAAGGTCAACACCCTCTCTGTCGCAGAGGTAACCGGCAAGCATTGACAGGCACCATGCGGTACCGGCGCTGATGGTAATCGGCGTGTAACCGGCATCCTTAATCGCCGCGCAGACCTCGAGCAGCTCGTCGTAAGTCTCCGGAACCTCTACTCCTGCCTCCTCGAAGATCTCCTTGTTGTAGAACACGCAGGCAGCCGCGATGTTCAGCGGAACCGCGTAGATCTGTCCGTCGTAGGTCTGCTGCGCGAATACCGCGTCACTCGAGAAGGTATCCTTCCAGCCGTCTTCCTCAAGATACTCATCCAGCGGAGCCGCGACGCCGGGCGCCACATAGTCTGTCAGGTTCGGGCCGGGGCTGACGATGAACACATCCGGGGTCTCGTCCGCGTCTACCAGAGCATTCAGCTGTGTATAATACTCCTCCAGCGTGGTGGTGATCGGGGTCACATGGTACACTCCGTCATAATCCTCGTTGAAGCGGTCGATCACTTCCTTGAAGCCCTTGGTGATGTTATCTTCCGAAGCTTCCAGATCGTCCCAGAACATCCAGGTGATCTCCTGTACTTCCTCAGCGCCGGCAGTCATCGGGACTGACGCCAGCAGGCCGGCTGCCATAGATACGGACAGCATGACTGACATAACTTTTCTCTTCATAGCTTCCTCCTTTTCGGAAATCTCCGGCAGATCCTGCCGGAAAACCCGTGCTCCTTCTTCCCGGAACACATAGTTCACTTTTTGATGAGTCCAACATATCAGATTATGCCCTCACACTCTTCATAATTGTTGTCATCTATTTTTTAATTCTTGCTTTATGCTCTTTTTTAATTGCGTCGTTTTGTATATTATATACAAGTTTAAGAGCCTGTTTTTGTGCATTATTATATTTTTGTCAACATTTCATTCGTGTATTGTACAAATAATATCAAATTTCATGCTTTCTTCAGCTTCCCTTATTGACAGCAAACCGCAATTATTTTATTTTAATAATTAACAGGTATTTATTGATTTGTATCAGTGCCATCAGATTAACAGCCTGAACATCCTTTCCGGCATAACAGAGAAAAGGTTTTAAGCAAGCAGCACTGCAAATCGAATGATTCTACTACAGAAAGGCCGTGGGACCGTTATGATAGAGCATCTGGAAGGAACTCACGAAACCGTCAATTACCGCGAGAACACGAATCTGAGAATCTATGACAATGTCCAGTATGAGGATTATCCCATGCACTGGCACTCTCCTGTGGAGATTGTCATGCCGATCAGAAATGAATACCGCGTTGAGTATGCTGACAGTACCGTAACGCTGAACGAGGGAGAGATCCTGATCGTATGTCCCGGCGTGCTCCACCACTATTACGCCTGTGAGGGAGAGCGTTATATCATCCAGGCAGAGATTTCTTCCGTCCTGAATCTCAGAGAGGTGGATTCAATACTGACCATCATCCAGCCCGCCCTCCTCGTCACAAAGAAGCGGTTCCCGGAGGTTTACAGCCGGATCCGTGACCTTGTCGAGATGATAGAGAAGGAATATAAGAGAGCTGATTCATTTTTCGAAGCATCCATCTACGCGATGCTGACGGAAATGTTCGTGCTTATAGGCAGAAACCACACTCAGGCAGCGCAGCGTTTCGCGTCTGACGAAGTGCGGCAGAAGAAATATGTAGATAAGTTCATGGCTGTCTGCAGCTATATCGATGAACACTGCACAGAGAGCCTTACGCTCGATGACATAGCGTCATATTCCGGCTTCTCAAAGTACCATTTCACAAGACTGTTCAAGCAGTTCACCGGATCCACCTTCTATAAGTACCTGAACCAGAAAAGGATCACCCGCGCCGAGCGATCCCTGTCTGATATGACGCTTTCTGTAACTGATGTGGCTATGGCCAGCGGCTTCACGAGCATGTCGGCCTTCATCCGTATGTTCAAGATCATGAAAGGCTGCACGCCGTCGGAATTCCGCAGAATGTATTCTCCGCGCCCCGGTGAGTATTCTTCATAAATATAACAAAACTACCGCTCAAGAAGTTCTCTCGCCTTCGCGGCGTCATATTCAACATGCGCCGCGCCGCCCGTCTCGATCTCGTACAGAGCATGAGCCGCAAGGTGCTCTGCCGCCTGCTCCAGGTCACGGCACCCGGGTCTGCCGCGGTACAGTTCAACGATAGATTCCACCGCGTCCGGAGTGATGCGGCATTCCTCCTGGCTCATGCCCATCCGTCTCAGCACCTTGGGAAGTGAATAGTCGCGGAAGATAATTCTCTTTTCCTCCGGCGTATAATCAGGGATGTCGATAACCGCGAATCTCGTAATCAAAGGCTCTGATATCCTGTCCTTGTCATTTGCCGTTGCGATAGGATATACGCCCTGTGTCGGTATCTGGCATTCCATATAGTTATCAGTGAATCCGAGATTGTCCAGCAGGGTAAGCAGAGTGTCAGCAGGGTTTCCGTTCTGCCCCTCGTGATCCGCCTTGTCGAGCTCATTTATCACAAAGACAATATTGGAGCTCCCCGTAAGCGAGAACGCCTCCATGATTCTCCCCGGGCGGGCGTTAGTGTATATGCGCGGGGTTCCTGTAAGAGCCTCAGGGTCTCGCACCGTGCTCATGTCAAATATAGCTGACGGAATCTTCAGTATACGGGCGACAGCATAGGCGATCTGGCTCTTTCCTGTTCCGGCCGGTCCCGCCATAAGCAGTCCGTAGCTCGGCAGGGTATGTGTCCTGTTTATCTGAATGATCGTCTCGATGACCCTCTGCTTCACCTTCTCAAGCCCGTACAGTTCTTCATCCAGAATCTTTCTCGCCTCCACCGGATCGATCGGATCAAAGTACGAGCTCCTCCAGCGGACCTGAAGCATCATTGAGAGCGCTCTCTGCGCATGGCGCTTCTCGTCCGCATTGCCGCCGTCCTGGCCTGCGGTAATGATGTTTTTTCTGGCCCACTGACGGATGTTGGCAGGCAGAGTGTCGGCACAGCAGTCCATATAGTTTATAATCTCCGGCAGCGTCGACATAGACATCTGCTCAGGGATCTCTTCCTCACTGGCCTGAAGTATGGAGGTACGGATACGCTCTATCATATACTGCAGAAACTGATCCTCAAAAGCCTGCAGGCTCCCGCCGTCCAGAGGCGGCTCAACCGCCTTGATGCGGTACACATAGAACGAATTGCCGTCGCGCGTCCCGCTCAGCCTGACCGAGATATGATGGGTTCCCAGCCAGGAGAACAGCTTCCTGAAACGTATGTCAGCCCCGCTCATGTCAAGACGCGACATATGATAATGCTCTTTGCCGTCATAATATTCGAACGCCAGCCTTCTGTCCGGATTGGTGAAGCCTCCCGCGATTCTGTGCGGAACGTCTCTCCCGGCCGGAACGTCAAGGATGAGAAACACCTTATGCCCCAGATCAGTCTTATTCTGCGCCGGGAAGATCCGGTAAACCTCATCGGGATCAGGACCCGCTCCGCGGTCCGCTGACGCTTCCGGGTCCTCCCATGACAGCGCCGGGCCGCAGCCCGAGATTCCGGGGCCGGTCAGCTTCCCGTGCGCCTTGCGCGACAGATCAGGCTTCTTCCCTTCACTCTTTCGGGATGGTCTGGGGGACTTCCTTGATCTCTCACGGGCATTTTCCTCATGGATCAGCTGCCGCATCCTGACAACCTCAGGATCCGGCACGGCAGTCCTTATTCTGGAACTCTCACGCTCCATCGTCTCACTGTGGACCGGGATTGCCAGGCCCATCTTTCTGAGAACATCCAGATACTCGTCGATCCTGGCGTCCGTTATCTCCCCGCCGCTCTCCTCGCATGCCTCATTCCAGATGCTCTCGAGCTCAGCCATGTAGTGCTGTTCCATATTCGGCGCGAATGCCAGGCCGTTTTCGGCAAGTATCTGTTCTATTGTCTTGGCTCTCGCCATGTCTTTCTCCTTAGTCGGTAGTCGGTCAAGAATTTACAGTTTCAGTATCAGTTCAAGGACGCGCGCCGCGTTCTGTGCGATCTCTTCCCTGCTGATATATCCCTTATCATACGCCTCCTTAACTCTCTCCGGATGGCCCGCGCCCATCTTTATATCATTTCCTGCCTTCAGCTCGAGATAATGTTCTCCGCAGGTCCACCAGTCTGTCGTGACGACGCCGTCAAAGCCCCAGTCCTCTCTGAGGATCCCGGTCAGAAGCTCCATGTTCTCAGAAGTCTGCCTGCCGTTCAGAAGATTGTAGGAAGACATGATCGACCAGGGTCTTTCCCTCTTCACGATCAGTTCAAACGCGCGCAGATATATCTCGCGAAGCGCCCTCTCACTGACTCTTGAATCGCTTCCTCTGCGGTTGGTCTCCTTGTTATTCGCGCAGAAATGCTTGACGCAGGCGCCGACCCCCTGCCTCTGCACGCCTCTGACCACAGCTCCCGCGCACAGTCCCGCGAGAAGCGGATCCTCTGAGTAATACTCGAAGTTTCTTCCGCACAGAGGGCTTCTGTGAATGTTGATGGCAGGCGCCAGCCACACACACAGATTGTTTTCCTTCACCTCAAGTCCGGCGGCTCCGCCTATCCGCTCAAGCAGATCCTGATCCCAGGTACAGGCAAGCATTGTAGCGCACGGCCACGCGGTTGCCGTCACGCCCGTCCCGGCTTCAACACGGAGCCCTGCGCCTCCGTCAGCAGTCATAGCGTTCGGAACCCCCCATTTTTCAAGGTTGCCCCATCCGTAAGTATTGGCAACGCCCGTATTGGGCTGGCCTCCCGTGAGTGAGATCAATTCATCGACGCTCAGCTGCTCCATGAACTCACCCAGAGTATGCTTTCCGTCCGCCACATCATCCAGGAGTATCCTGCCTCCGGCGTCTTCAGCCTTCGGTGACCACGGCGCCTGGCCGGGCATAACGGCCTCCCTGCCCGGCGTCGGATAATCATTCATCAGATCATCGATCGGCTCAAGACCGAGAAAGCGCTCAGGATACTCCCCTGTCTCAAGACTCTCGAAGCTGCCGTCAGGAAGCATTCTGCGGGAGAGCTTCTTCGGCGCGCATCTCTCGCTCAGCTGCTCCAGAATCATGTCATCCTCAAGAGTCCAGGTATACAGAACTCTTGTCACATCCCTTACACTGCCGCCGGCATAGAACTCATAATCACCCTTCTCAAGTATCCACGCGGACTTTTTCACTTTTCCGGTATCATCGTAGGAAGCCATGCATCTTATCGGAAATGTCATATCGACAGTCTGCGATACGCCGCACCCGAGCATCCCCGTCTTGGCAAATGACACCAGTGTCAGCGTGCTCTTTCCAAGCTTTCCCTGCGGACACCTGGCATAAACCTGAACCACAGCCTTTCCCGGCATCTCAGACAGATTAGTCACCTTGACCGACAGGACTATATCGTTACCCGCCCTGGAGCAGAATACGGGTTTTATCAGAAATTCCGAATACGACAGCCCGTAACCGAACGGATAGCTGACCCTGTCCTTCGCCCCCGGAACGGTCTCGAAGTAACGATACCCGACGTAAATGTCCTCGGTGTAGTCCACATAATCAGCCGATTCGTGAAAGCCCGCGGTCGAAGGATAGTCCTCAAGAGTTTTGGCGAAAGTATCGGCAAGATGGCCCGACGGGTTGACATCCCCGACCAGAATGTCCGCAGCGGCAAGTCCGCCCTCAACGCCTCCCTGCCACGCAAGCAGCGCGCCCTGGATTCTGTCATCTTCCTTAAACCATTCCGTCTCCATGACGCCGCCGATATTCAGAACCACGATGACCTTCGCGAAGTTTTCCTTTACAAGGTCAATCATAGAACGCTCAGCCTCTGTAAGACAGAAGTCTCCGTTTTCAAAGAGTTTCGAAGAGAGGTCGAACATTTTCTGCTCACCCTCCGAAAGCCTGTACTTGCCGGTCAGAACCGTCTTCCGGTCCCAGCCCTCGCCTGAGAACCGGCAGATGGAGATGACTGCCGTATCCGTGAACGCCTTTGCCTCTTCCAGCAGCTTAGCGGGAACCCCAGGCTCAACTGTCATTCCCGGCTCGGCTCCGTCCCTGTACTGCTGAGCCACATAATTCTCATAGTACTCGGCAAGGGACTCAAGTACCTCGACCTTTCCCTCCTTCTGCTTGACCTGCATACCCTGATGCAGATTCCTGAGATACGGAACGGTCACATCGCCGCTTCCCCCGCCGCCCTTCACATAATCAGCGGTCGCTTTTCCGAACAGGGCAACCTTTGCGCCTTTTTTAAGCGGCAGCACATGATCATCATTTTTCAGAAGCACCATCCCTTCGCTGGCCGCCGCGCGCGACAGCTCAAGATGCTCCTTCGACGCGGTTGCCCGTCTCCCGTCCCTGCCGAGCGGCAGCACCGGAGTGTAGCGAAGTCTGTTCCAGCGGTTATTCATACTCTTCCTCCTTGCTTACAGTGTCACAGTAAATGTGATGATGCCGTCCTTCCAGTGAGCTGTTATGTTTCCCTTCAGCTTTCCGGTAATTGTCTGCGCCATTGACAGTCCTATACCATACCCTGACTTCTTGCTGTTATGCGACTGGTCTCCCCGGTAGAATCTGTGGAAGAACCTGGAATAATCCTTTGAAGACCCGTCCCTGTAATCGTTGGATACCTGCAGCTGCGCGCCTGATCGCCCTCTCTTCTTAAGCTCAACTCTCACTGTCCCGCCGTCGTCGCAGTACTTTGCGGCGTTGTCCACCAGTATGTTGCACAGCTCCGTCAGCATCTTCGATTCCGCCTTGACATGTATGTCGTCCTGAACCTGTATCACAAGCTTCTTCCCGTCCTTCTCGAGCAAGGGGCGGAATGATTCCGAGGATTCCCTCACGGTCTTCGACATATCGATATCTGTCAATACAATCTGTTCAGCCTCCTCGGCGCGGGACAGCGTGATCAGGTCATTTATCAGGCTTGTGCCGCGTTTTACCTGGGTAAGAATACTGTCAGTCCACTCGCTCTTGCCGTGGATCATTTCAATCACCTCCGTGTTCGCGGAAATGATCGCAAGCGGCGTCTTCATCTCATGACCGGCGTTTGTGATAAACTCCCTCTGGCTTTCTATATTGTCAATATAAGGTTTCATTGCCCTCTTTGACAGAATCGCGATGATAAGCAGATAGATCACAATCAGGATCAGAGAAAAGCCCATCGAACTGTAATAAAACACCCTCAGGCTGTTTACCTCCCTGGTACATTCAAGAAAACCGATCTGTTCCCGGTCATTTCCTGTTTTGTCCCGCAGATAATAGTAGCTGTTCATAGACGAGTGCAGGAAGCCATGCGAAGCGATCCTCTCCTCAGCCTGATGAGCCATGGCAGCTGCTTCATCCTCATCCACCGCCGCGATGTGTGACAGGCTCATCTCCTTCACCGAACCGTCACTGTCCAGCGTTACTATAAAGAACCTGAGCTGATAGCGGCTCTCCGGAGTCAGATTCAGTTCTGCATTCCGTCCGGTAAGCAGGCTCAGCACATCGGGCATGCGCTCCCCATCGTCTTCAGTCTGGGCGACATCGGAAATGCTTCCGCCCGAATCGAGAATAAACCTGATGGTTTTCCTCAGCTCACTTCCGACCCTGTAGCGGTTGATCAGATTTACAGGCAGCAGAAAGCATACCATCATCACCACGACGGCCAGCCCTGCTATCATTATGAACTTTCTCTGAAGCTTCTTGATCATGTGTTTTCTTTCAGCCGGTATGGCCCTGTCTTTTCACCCTCTATCAGGACATTCGCCGAAACCGCGTCCAGCTTGCTGCGAAGATATGATACATACACCCATACAACATCATGATCTGTCTCGGGATCATCAGCCCATATACGGGAAAAGATTTCATCGGGAGCAAGCGCCTTATCTCTGTTCAGAATAAAGTATTCCAGCAGCTCGCTCTCTTTCTTCGACAGGCGGATCGAATTCACCGCCTTCAGTTCCTGCTGCTCGGTATTCAGGCTGAAATTTCCCATCTTCAGCACCTTAGGTATAAGGCTCTCTCTGCGTCTTGTGGCGGACCGTATCCTGGCCGCCAGCTCACCCATAGCGAACGGCTTCGTAAGATAATCGTCCGCGCCCGCGTCAAGTCCGCTGATCCTGTCCTCAACCTCAGACTTTGCGGTCAGGAGAATAACCGGAGTCACCAATCCCATACCGCGGATCCTTGTCAGGGCTTCTATCCCGTCCATCACAGGCATCATAATATCAAAAACCATGCAGTCATAGACATTCCCGCCGGCAAGCCTGACCGCCTCCTCGCCGTTCGCCGCGACGTCGACCTCATAGCCGCTGTGCCTCAGCACGGCCGCTACAGCCCTGGACAGCTGTTCCTCATCTTCAGCAATCAATATTTTCATACTATCTTCTTTCCGCAATTCAACAACGCCAGGGTAAAGATCCTTCACCCGAAACTATAATAAACCAATGATAAACCGCCTGAAACCGGCTGCGGATTATTCCGACCGGATCAGTCCCCTTATTGTCTGCATAGACAGATCACAGCCCGCAAGTTCGTCCGCGCAGCGCTTGAGCTCTGACACGATCAGCTTCTGATTCCCGATATCCTTTTTGTACTTCAGCTGGTGCTCGAGGCTCGCCCATGTATCCATGGCAATGGTTCTAAGCTGAACTTCAACATAATAATGCCCCGGCACGCTGCCGTCTGCATCCTCCCACGGAACCGTATATGACAGAATCATATGATAACTGCGGTATCCGTTCGGCTTCGCGTTTCTGATATAGTCTTTCTCAGAGACTACCTCAACATCCGGAATAGCGCGGATGTATTCTACTATCTTAAAGATATCGTCCCTGAAGCGCGTGATCACGCGGACTCCCACCGCGTCGGTTATGTCACGAAGAGCACAGCTCTTTGTCTGAGGCAAACCTTTTCGGGTGCACTTCTCGCGCATGCTCTCTTCACTCTTCACGCGTGCGATCAGGTGCTCATATATCCCCTCTCCGGTCTCACTCTTAACCCTTCTGTCCATGCTTTCCAGTTCAGCGCAGAATCTCTCAAGCACTTTCGGAAGTATCTGCGCACAGTTCCCATATATAGATTCAACATTCATAATCCTGTCCCTGAGCAACAACTGCCTTTATTGCCGATTCCTCCCTGATAATCAGTTCTCAGGCACATCTGCCGAAACGGTATGGATGGCAAGCTGCTCCTCAATGTCCTGTTTATAAAAACAATAAATGTGCCGGCTGTGTTGTATTGTATCATATACGGCGAGGACAGGTGTGAAAAAAAGC
>DFHY01000056.1 GCA_002371345.1 Lachnospiraceae bacterium UBA3711 | reverse complement strand
CTGCGTTGTCCTTATGTGCTGAAGCGCTGCTGAATCCGGCTCCAGCGGATACGCTTTCATGGTTCAGGATAGCGGCGGCCTCCATGCTTCCGCGCAGCCTTACACCAGCCTCGCTCAGCGCCCTTGCTGCCTTCGGCAGAAATGCGCCTGCTATGTCCCTGTGCACCAGCAGCGTCTCGGTAGCGTTGCAGGCCGCTGTGTACTGGGTCTTCGCGTCAATCAGGATGGGGATGGCCATATCAAAGTCCGCCGCCTTGTCGACGTAGGTGTGGCAGATACCGTCCGAGTGACCCATCACAGGGATCCTCGTGTGTTCCATGATATAGCGGACAAATGCATTTGACCCGCGCGGAATCAGCAGGTCTACGCAGCCGTCCAGCCCAAGCAGTTCATCGACCTCACTGTGCGCTGAGACCTGAAGAAGACTGCCGTCAGGAAGCCCGGCCGCGTAAGCCGCCTGAGCGATAATATCGAACAGGACTTTATTGGTGGACGCGGTCTCCCTTCCGCCCTTCAGGACAGCGCAGTTGCCGCTCTTGATGCACAGGCAGCTGATCTGCACGAGAGCGTCGGGACGCGCCTCGAAGATGATTCCGATAACGCCGATCGGCACCGATACGCGTTCGAGTATCAGTCCCTCGTCAAGCTGCCGCCTGAGGGTTACCCGTCCGGCGGGATCAGGAAGAGTGATAAGGCTCTCGATCCCTTTGATGCAGTCATCGAGCTTGTGCCCGTCAAACAGAAGCCGCTTCATGACCGCCGGGGCAATATTATCCATGCGCGCGCGGTCCATATCTGTCCGGTTCGCTGAGAAGATCTCATCCTTATGCTCTATGAGAGCATCCCTGACGCTTTGAAGGATTCCGGTGCGTACCGCCGGATCGAGCGCGGCGGTGGACGGGGATATCTCTTTCATACGGCGGACATTTTCTGATAATGTAGACATAGTATTTCTCCTGTAATGTATGATTACAGTGTCAAAAGCCCGTCGCGCACGCACCGCGTCCGGTGGGCGCTCGTTCAGCGCCGACCGCAGCGAAGCGCGGAACACACATATTCCACTTGGCGAGTTTACGAGCCTTAGTGGAATAGCGTACAGCGTAATCCGTAATCGACTTTTGACACCTTAACCAAGATTATAAATGCATGCAAAAAAAGCTTCAACGGAATATGTCATAAAAATGGTTTTCTACTGCGTTATGTGGTAGGATATCAGATATAAAAAAGAGAGTAGAAAGCGGTTAACAGAGGAACAAAACTATGGTAAAAAAACAGGCGGATGCGTCGAGCAAAACATATCTTTTGCTGCTCAGCTGCATCGGGCTGCTGATTAACATCCTGGGCGTCAAGATCGCGCTGGCATTTGACCTGCCGCTGTATCTTGACAATATAGGCAGTGCTCTTGCGGCGGCTCTTGGCGGGTTCATACCCGGCATCATCGTTGGCTTCTTCACTAATCTTATCAATGGAATCGGAGACTATACAACAACATACTACGGATCGCTGACAGTGCTGATCGCCATCTGTTCAGCGTATTTCGCGGGGAGGGGATTCTATAAGAGGCTTCGCACGCTCCCGATCATTATCATTGTATTTGCGATGATAGGAGGAGGGCTTGGCTCGCTCCTGACCTGGGTTCTCTACGGCTTCGACTTCGGGACGGGAATCTCAGCCGGGCTGGCCCGTTCTATCTACAGCGGCGGCGTATTCAGTATGTTCTGGTCGCAGTTTACAGCAGATATGCTGATAGACCTGCTTGACAAGACCATTACCGTCGCGATAGTGGCACTTGTCATCAGGCTTCTTCCGGATTCTGTCAAGCACGTGTTTGAGTTCAGCGGATGGCAGCAGAAGCCGCTGTCCATCAAGGATATGACGCGGAAGCTGAAGAGCAGAAGCCGTAAGTCGCTGAGATGGAAGGTTGTTTTCGTGGTTACGGGAGCGATGCTTATCACAGCAGTCGTGGTTACGACCATAAGCTTCGTGCATTTCAGAAATGCGTCTATCGAGGAGCAGGAGACCTTTGCGCAGGGCGTCGTGAAGGTGGTTAAGGATGCGGTCGATGCGGACCGGATCAATGAGTATCTGGAGAAGGGGGACAGCGCTCCCGGTTATGCGGAGACTGAGGCTGTGCTGAAGAGCCTGATGGACAGCTCTGAATATATCAGCTACTGCTATGTTTACCGCATCAAGGAGGACGGATGCCACGTAGTGTTCGATCCGGATACGGACGATCTTCCCGGAGAGGATCCGGGTACCGTCATACCGTTTGACGACGCGTTCGAAAAGTACCTTCCGCAGCTCTTCAACGGGGAGAAGATCCCGCCGGTCACCTCCAATGAAACCTATGGATGGCTGCTGACGATATACGATCCGATATATGACAGCAGCGGCAAGTGCCAGGCATATGCCGCGGTCGATATTGACATGGGACATATAGCGAAGAATGGCTATCAGTTCCTGGCACGTGTCATTTCCCTGTTCTTCGCGTTCTTTGTGATCATCGTCACAATAGCTATCTGGCTGGCGGAGTACTATGTGATCCTTCCGATCAACAGTATGGCCCTGGTGACCGGACAGAGCAGCTTCGACAGTGAAGAGGCCAGGGCGGAAGCTGTAAGGCAGATCGAGGAGCTGGATATCCATACTGACGATGAGATCGAGAACCTGTACAAGACCATCGTCAAGAATACAAATGACATGTCCAGCACTGCCGAGAGCATGGCCTTGTTTATCGCTCAGATGCAGAGGCAGAGCGAGCAGATCGGGAAGCTGCAGAACGGTATGATCATGGTGCTGGCCGATATGGTTGAGAGCCGTGACCAGAACACGGGAGAGCATGTGCGCAAGACCGCGGCGTACACGGGCGTGATCATGCGCCAGCTGAGAAGGGATCATGTTTATGAGGATCAGCTTACGGATGAGTTCATAGAGGACGTAGTCAACTCCGCTCCTCTTCATGATGTCGGCAAGATCCAGGTTCCGGACGCGATCCTGAACAAGCCGGGCAAGCTTACCGATGAAGAGTTCGCCATCATGAAGACTCATACGACTGCCGGAAGCGACATTATCACAAGCGCGATCGACATGGTGTCTGAGGATAATTCGGGATACCTGCAGGAGGCCAGGAATCTGGCGCATTTCCATCATGAGAGATGGGACGGAAGAGGATATCCGGACGGCCTTTCAGGAGAGAACATACCTCTGTCAGCGAGAATCATGGCTGTAGCGGATGTGTTCGACGCCCTGGTGTCCAAGCGAAGCTACAAGGATGGATTCCCGTTCGAGAAAGCGATGGCTATCATTGTAGAGGAGCGGGGAACGCATTTTGACCCGAACATCGTGGACGCGTTCGTTCATGCCGAGGACGAGGTGCGGACTATTATGCAGACCCATATGGGTAGAGACTGAGAACAGTTGATTTTTACAGGCCCATCCGCTATAATACAGACCGTGAAAAAGCCCGAAAGAGTGCTTTTTTGGTGAAAAGTTAGTTATGTCAACCTACAATACAAAAGGAAAGAGGTCCAAACGCTATGGCAAATATTGATCTTAGCCAGTATGGCATCACAAACGTGTCGGAAATCATTCACAATCCGTCATTTGAGTTTCTGTATGAGGAGGAGATGAAGCCGGAACTGACCGGATATGACAAGGGGCAGCTTACCGAGCTTGGCGCGGTCAACGTCATGACCGGTATCTACACCGGACGTT
>DFHY01000081.1 GCA_002371345.1 Lachnospiraceae bacterium UBA3711 | reverse complement strand
CGACGTGTTTGCGGGATGCCATCCGCCATAAGAGGCCGCTGTAAAGATGAGACAAGAATTATAAGTTCTTATTAGCCGTCGACAGCATCAGCTTGATCCTGTTAAGCTGATTGACCTCGGAAGCGCCCGGGTCGAAATCAATCGCGGCGATATTCGCCTCAGGATGACGTCTTCTTACTTCTTTCACTACACCCTTGCCGACGACATGGTTCGGCAGACAGCCGAAGGGCTGTATGCAGACTATATTGGGAGTTCCGTCCTCGATCAGCTCAAGCATCTCAGCTGTGAGGAACCATCCCTCGCCGGTCTGGTTTCCGAGGGAAACGACACCCTCCGCCATATCGCCGAGCTCCTGGATCCTGCGCGGCGGCTCGAACCTGGCTGACGCGGCGAGAGCTTCATTTCCGGCCCTTCTGACATACTCAAGATAGGTGATAACCCAGTTGCACACACGCGCTGTCCATTTGGACGCATAATGGTTCTGAGCGCGGAAATTCGCGTTGTAGAAGCTGTACAGGAAGAAATCTATCATCTCAGGCTGAACAGCCTCCGCGCCTTCCTTCTCGAGCAGCTCAACAAGATGATTGTTGGCGGCAGGCAGATACTTGACAAGAATCTCGCCGACGATACCGACACGCGGCTTCTTCTCATCCCTGATGGGAAGGGTGTCGAAGGATGATACGATCTTGCGGCACAGCGCGCGGAAGCGGTTCATGGAGGTGCTTCCGGACAGAAGGAACGCACGGCATTCCTCCTCGAGCGCGTCGTGAAGCCTGTCGGCACTGCCTTTTTCGACTTCATATGGCCGCACATGATACAGACACTTCATGAACAGGTCGCCGAACTCTACCGCGAACAGGCATCTCTTGGCCATGGAGAGATTGGCCTTGAATCCGGGATTGGACTCAAGCCCCTGCACCGAGGCCGATATGACCGGGATCTTGTCGAGCCCGGCTTTTTTCAGGGCTCTGCGGAAAAATCCAACATAATTGGACGCACGGCATCCGCCGCCGGTCTGGGACATGATAATGGCGGTTTTGTTCAGATCATACTTACCGCTGGTAAGCTCCGCCATCATCTGGCCGACTACTATGATGGAGGGATAGCAGGCGTCATTATTGACGTATTTAAGCCCAAGGTCAACCGCGTACTTCTCCGGAGGATCCACACAGACCAGATTATACCCGCTGGCCTGAAGTCCGGCTTCAAGCATATTAAAATGTATCGGACTCATCTGCGGGCACAGTATCGTATAGTTCTTGCGCATCTCCTTAGTGAAGACGACCGGATCAATCGCTGCCGAATGCATCTCGCGCATCTCGGGATGCGCGGACTTGATCCGGATGGCCGCGATGAGAGAGCGGATCCTGATACGTGCCGCTCCAAGGTTGTTTACCTCGTCGATCTTCAGGCAGGTGTATATCTTTCCTGATCCGGACAGAATGTCCTGAACCTGGTCCGTGGTGACGGCGTCGACGCCGCAGCCGAATGAGTTGAGCTGGATCATATCAAGGTCGTCGCGCGTCTTGACAAACTCGGCGGCGGCATAGAGCCTGGAGTGGTACATCCACTGGTCAAGGACCGTGAGAGGCCGCTCGATAGGCGCCAGGTTGGATACGCTGTCCTCTGTGAGAACGGCCATGCCGAAGGAATTGATCAGTTCAGGTATACCATGATTGATCTCAGGATCGATATGATATGGTCTGCCGGCCAGCACGATTCCGTGCCTGCCGGTCTCTTCCAGATAGCGGATGACCTTCTCGCCTTCATCATAGACCGCCTGCCGGCAGCGTTCGAGCTCATCCCATCCGGCGGACACGGCCTCCATGATCTCATTTCCGGAGATATCCTTAAATACGTCGACCAACTGGCGTGATACGGTATCCTTGTTTGTGAACGCGATAAACGGGCACAGGAATTCCACGTCAAGATCACGCAGATTCTCGACGTTGTTCTTGATATTCATCGGATAAGAAGTCACGATCGGGCAGTCGAAATGATTGCCTGCGTCCTTGAACTCCTTGCGCTCGTAAGGAATGCACGGATAGAATATCTTCTTAAGACCCTGCGCGATGAGCCATTCAACATGGCCATGGGCTATTTTTGCCGGGTAGCATTCCGATTCTGACGGTATGGACTCGATGCCCAGCTCATAGATTCTGTATGAGCCCGGGGGGGAGAGCACAACGCGGTACTTCAGCTTAGTAAAGAAAGTGTGCCAGAACGGATAGAGTTCATACATATTAAGCACACGTGGTATGCCGATCTCACCGCGCTCCGCCTCATCGAGAGGAAGCGACTGCCTGTGAAACAGAAGCTTCTCCTTGAAATCATACAGATTCGGCAGATTATCCTTGTTCTTCTTGCGGCCGAGCCCCCGCTCGCAGCGGTTTCCGGAGATGAACTGGCGTCCGCCTGAGAAGCGGTTGATAGTCAGGCGGCAGTGGTTCGTGCAGCCCTGGCACTTCGCGTTATGTGTAGTAAACTTCAGCGCTTCGATCTGCTCGATCGGGAGCATGGTTGTTGTCTTTTCTCCGTCCCTGTCTTCGTGGAAGCGTTCTCTCGCGATCAGTCCGGCTCCGAATGCCCCCATGATTCCCGCTATATCCGGGCGGATCGCCTCACACTGCGCGATCTTCTCAAAAGCGCGCAGAACGCCGTCGTTGTAGAAGGTTCCGCCCTGGACGACGATGTGCTTTCCAAGCTCTTTCGCGTCAGAGACCTTGATAACCTTGTACAGCGCATTTTTGATAACAGAATATGAAAGACCCGCGGATATGTCCTCGACGAGAGCGCCTTCTTTCTGGGCCTGCTTGACCTTGGAATTCATGAACACTGTGCAGCGTGTTCCAAGGTCAAAGGGGTTCTTTGCGAACAGGGCAGCCTTCGCGAAGTCCTTTATCGAATAGTTCAGCGACTTGGCGAATGTTTCAATGAATGAGCCGCAGCCTGAAGAGCAGGCTTCGTTGAGCTGGACTGAGTCCACGGCGTGATCCTTGATCTTGATGCACTTCATGTCCTGACCGCCTATGTCAAGGATACAGTCGACCTCGGGATCAAAGAAAGAGGCCGCGTAATAGTGCGCGATTGTCTCGACCTCTCCCTCGTCAAGCATGAGAGCGGCCTTGATGAGCGCCTCGCCGTATCCTGTCGAGCAGGAATAAGCTATATGAGCGTCCTCCGGCATCAGATCATATATCTCCCTGACCGCGCCTATGGCTGTCTTGAGAGGGCTTCCGTTGTTGTTTGAATAGAATGAGTACAGAAGCTCACCGTTCTCTGAGACCAGGGCAGCCTTCGTGGTTGTCGAGCCTGCGTCGATTCCGAGGTAGCAGTTCCCGGAATATGTCTCAAGGTCAGCGGTCTTAACATTGTACCGCTCCTGCCTGCCGGTAAATGACCTGTACTCCTCGTCGTCTGAAAACAGCGGCTCCATCCTTGGAACTTCGAAGCGTATCTGAACTCCGTCGCGAAGCGTCCCGGCAATCTGCGACAGCTTACGAAGTCCTGTACCGGACGCGTTCATCGCTGAACCTATCGCGGCAAACAGATGAGAGTTGTCGGGAATGATCGCGTGTTCATCGTCCAGATTCAGTGTGCGGATAAACGCGTACCGAAGCTCGCTGAGAAAATGAAGCGGGCCGCCCAGAAAGGCCACATGTCCTCTGATCGGACGGCCGCAGGCAAGACCAGAAATGGTCTGGTTTACGACTGCCTGGAATATAGAGGCGGCAAGGTCTTCCTTGGTTGCTCCTTCATTGATGAGGGGCTGTATGTCGGACTTCGCGAAGACTCCGCACCTGGCCGCGATCGTATACAGCGACTTATAACTCTTAGCGTACTCGTTAAGACCTGAGACATCGGTCTGAAGGAGGGAAGCCATCTGGTCGATAAATGACCCTGTTCCTCCCGCGCAGGTTCCGTTCATGCGCTGGTCGATACCTGAGGCGTCAAAGTAGATGATCTTTGCGTCCTCGCCGCCAAGCTCTATAGCCACATCGGTCTGGGGTGCGTACGCCTTCAGGCTGGACGATACGGCGACGACCTCCTGAATAAAAGGTATATCCATATTGCCGGCCAGAGTCAGACCGCCCGATCCGGTAATCACCGCGCTGACGTCGAGATCATGAAGCTTTTCCTCGGCTTCCTCGACAAGATCAGCCAGTGTGCCCTGGATGTCGGCAAAATGTCTGCGGTAATCGGCAAACAGAAGATCATGCTCAGGGCTGAGGACTGCGACCTTAACCGTGGTAGATCCGATATCAATTCCCAGAGAATAAGTATTCTTTAATTCCTTTGATTCCATATATATTTCCTGTATTTTCTGTAAGCGCTATGTGGTAGTATACCCTTAATGGTTTGCGAAATCAAACATTTAGCCCGTTAAGATTTTATACAATGTATTTAAAGTGTATAGAGATAAACGCAGCTTATAACCATTCGGCAGCCCCCGGAACCGGGCATGATACGGGCGGATAAACCTGCTTATCCGGTGGATCTGAGAGGCTTCAGGCTCGCCCGTCGGCAGAGCATCAACAGGTACTGAACAGTTAACACAGCTTTACAAATGACGGCTCATGCTGTTACACTTTTAAATGTCAGGGAGCTTTGGCGGGATTATAGTACAGGAGAATACAACGTGAGCGGAACATACAGGCTGATTACTCTGGATGGGCGCGCAAAGCGCGGCCAGCTGAAGACGGTGCACGGAACGATAGAGACTCCGGTTTTCATGAACGTCGGTACTGTCGCGGCGATAAAGGGGGCGGTATCGACCGATGATCTTCGGTCGATCGGAACCCAGGTTGAGCTGAGCAATACATACCATCTTCACGTCAGGACCGGCGATGAAGCCATAAAGAAGCTGGGAGGCCTTCACCGGTTCATGAACTGGGACAGGCCGATTCTGACGGATTCAGGAGGCTTCCAGGTTTTTTCGCTTGCCTCGCTTCGAAAGATCAGGGAGGAAGGAGTCTCATTCCAGTCACACATTGACGGGCACAGGATATTCATGGGACCTGAGGAGAGCATGCGTATACAGTCCAATCTGGCTTCCACTATCGCCATGGCGTTTGATGAATGTCCCTCGTCCAGGGCGGAGCGCTCCTATGTACAGGATTCCGTCGACAGGACGTACCGCTGGCTCGTCAGATGCAGGAAGGAGATGGACAGACTGAACTCCCTGCCCGACACTATCAACAGACAGCAGATGCTGTTCGGCATCAATCAGGGAGCCGTGTTCGACGATATCAGAATCGAGCATGCGAAGAAGATCGCGGAGCTTGATCTTGACGGATACGCTGTGGGCGGACTTGCCGTCGGCGAGACGCACGAGGAGATGTACCGTGTCCTTGATTCGACGGTTCCGTATCTTCCCCAGGACAAGCCCGTATATCTGATGGGCGTGGGGACGCCTGTTAATATCGTGGAAGGAGTATACCGCGGAGTTGACTTCTTTGACTGCGTATATCCGTCAAGAAACGGCCGGCACGGCCACGCCTACACACACAGGGGCAAGATCAATCTGAATAATGCGAGGTTCTCATTTGACGAAGCTCCGATTGAGGAGGGATGCGGATGTCCGGCGTGCAGGAGCTATACCAGGGCATATATCCACCATCTGTTCAAGGCGAAGGAGATGCTCGGCATGCGTCTTCTTGTGCTCCACAACCTGTATTTCTACAATCATCTGATGGAGGAGATACGCCTGGCGATCGAAGAACACCGCTATGAGAAGTTCCGGTCCGACTGGATATCGGAGTATGAGAGCGGACAGACTTGAAATCTTTTCTTGAACAGATCATCAAAGTTGTGTACAATGACACATAGCGTCTGCGTGAGGCGCGCTGAAATAAAGAATCAGGAGGAAAATATCAGATGAATCCAGCACTGTTAGCGGCTTCCGGAGCCGGTGGATCCGGTATGATCATGATGATCGTATATATGGCGATCATCTTCGGAGTAATGTACTTCCTGGCCATCCGTCCCCAGAAGAAGGAGCAGAAAAGAATGGCTGCGCTTCTCAGTTCGATGGAGGTAGGAGATACTGTTGTCACGAACAGCGGTTTCTACGGCACAGTTATCCAGGTTTCCGAGGAAGACTGCATAGTTGAGTTCGGAAACAACAGAAACTGCCGCATCCCTATGCGCAAGAGCGCGATTGCCGAGATAGAGAAGGCTTCTGACGGAGTTGCCGAACAGGCTGCGGAGAAGAAGTGATTACATCCGGGATGCCGGAGGCCTGGCTTGGGGTGATGATATAAGGGGCTGCCGCGTTAAAAGGTTATGCAATCCACTTTTAACGCGGCGGCCCTTTTGGTAACATTCAGCGCTTCGCCGGTGTTATGTCAAAGCCTGAGGAGTGAATGTTTTTGACGGTTCTCAGCACGTAGTGTGTCCGGGTCAGCCTGACTCCGGGATAGTCCTTGATCCTGTTGTGGATCTGTTCGAGATGATCGCTTGACCTGCAGCAGATCTTCAGCATGAAATCAAATTCTCCCGTCAGGTAGTAGCAGGCGATGATGTTCGGGTCCATGTCAACATGGCGGATAAATTCGTCATTAAACCGAGGATGCTCCATGCCGATCTCCATCAGAACCGTGATGTCATTTCCGAGCTTGATGTCATCGCAGATCACGGTGTATGACTGAATTACCCCGGACTTTTCCATCTTCTTTATCCTCTCGATTACAGTGGATACTGAAAGGTGGATCGTCTTGCTGATGTCAGACGCGGTCTGCCGCGCGTTCTCCTTAAGTTGGGTGAGAATCTGAAAATCCAGGTTATCCATACCAGTATTACCTCGCGTGTCATAAGATTTTGTTTTCTCCCCGGCATTATAACATAAATATTTCGATTGTGGTTGAATTAGTAAAAAATATATTCTAAGATTAGCAGTGCAGTGTTGTCAGCTTCAAGAAAGGTTTCGATGTCTATGGCTACAGGAGATAGAAGTTACCGGATAGGTTTGATCAAGGGAGACGGGATTGGCCCGGAGATCATAGAACAGGCAGTCAGGGTCCTCGACTGCACGGCCGGGAAGTTCGGGTTTACCATGAATTACGTCCCGATGGATCTGGGCGGGTGCTCGATTGATAAGTACGGAGTTCCGCTGACGGATGATACCATCGCGCAGGCAAAGACTTGCGACGCCGTCCTTATGGGTTCTATCGGCGGCGACCCGAAGACGAGTCCGTGGTACCGGCTTGACCCGAAGAAAAGGCCGGAAGCGGGACTCCTCGGGATCCGCAAGGCGCTGGGCCTGTTCGCAAACCTTCGCTTCTCCGTTCTCTATGACGATCTGATGGATGCCTGCCCGCTGAGAGAAGATATAGCGCGTGAGGGAATAGACTTTGTCATCCTGAGAGAGCTTACCGGCGGCCTGTACTTTGGTGAGAAGAAAACCGAGACCGTCGGCGGAGAGGAGGTCGCGACCGACGTGCTGTCGTATTCCGAGTCTGAGATCAGGAGAATAGCGGTGAAGGCTTTCGACAGCGCGATGCTGAGGAGGAAGAAGCTGACCCTTGTCGACAAGGCAAATGTTCTTGAGAGCTCGAGGCTCTGGAGAAAGGTTGTCGGGGAGATGGCGAAGGATTATCCGGAGGTTGACGTCGACTATATGTACGTTGACAACGCAGCCATGCAGCTTGTGCGCCGGCCGTCGCAGTTTGATGTTGTTCTGACGGAGAACATGTTCGGCGACATTCTGTCGGATGAGGCGTCCATGGTTGTCGGATCGATAGGAATGCAGCCGAGTGCTTCACTTGCTGAGGGATCTTTCGGACTGTATGAGCCAAGCCACGGCAGCGCTCCCGATATCGCGGGTCAGGACAGGGCGAATCCTCTCGCCACGATCCTGTCCGCCGCCTGCATGCTGCGCTATTCTCTCGGCGAGGAGGAAGCCGCCTGTGCTGTTGAGAGAGCGGTTATGGATGTGCTGAAGCTATTCCGTACTCCCGATCTTAAATCAGAGAATGACAATACTGCTGTCGTCGGTACGGCACGCATGGGAGAGTGCGTTGCAGAGGCAGTCAGAAATCAGAAGTAAGCCAGCTGAGACCGGTATTATAGCGTTGTTTTCGGAGGATATGGATTATTATGAAGAGTGATAAAGTAAAGGCCGGAGTCACGCAGGCTCCCCACAGGTCGCTGTTTAACGCACTTGGATTCACACAGGAGGAGCTGGATAAGCCTCTTATAGGCATTGTGAGCTCCTATAACGAGATCGTGCCGGGCCATATGAATATCGACAAGATCGTGGAAGCTGTCAGGATGGGAGTGGCTATGGCAGGGGGAGTGCCGAGAGTATTCCCGGCGATAGCTGTATGCGACGGAATCGCCATGGGCCATGAGGGGATGAAGTATTCCCTCGTTACCCGCGACCTGATCGCGGATTCGACGGAATGCATGGCGAAGGCGCACCAGTTTGACGCGCTTGTCATGGTTCCGAACTGCGACAAGAATGTTCCCGGGCTTCTGATGGCCGCGGCGCGTATCAATGTTCCGACGATATTTGTCTCGGGCGGCCCGATGATGGCAGGGCATGTGTACGGGCGCAAGCGTTCGCTGAGTTCTATATTTGAAGCGGTAGGCGAATATACGGCTCACCGCATCACGCAGGAGCAGCTTGCCGAATATGAGCGCAAGGTATGTCCGACCTGCGGAAGCTGCAGCGGTATGTACACCGCCAACAGTATGAACTGCCTGACAGAGGCGCTCGGCATGGGATTGTCCGGAAACGGAACGATTCCGGCGGTATACTCCGACCGTCTGCGTCTCGCGAAGAGAGCCGGCATGCAGATCATGGAGCTGCTGCGCCGTAATATCCGGCCGCGTGATATCATGACGCGCGAGGCGTTCATGAACGCTCTTACCGTCGATATGGCGCTCGGGTGCTCGACGAACTCCATGCTTCATCTGCCTGCCATAGCGCATGAAGCGGGTGTTGAGATCAATGTCGACATCGCGAACGAGGTGTCGGAGCGCACGCCTAATCTGTGCCATCTGGCTCCGGCCGGACCGACGTATATGGAAGATCTGAATGAGGCGGGGGGCGTATACGCTGTCATGAAGGAGCTGACGAAGAAGAACCTTCTGAACCTCGACTGCCTCACCTGCACGGGGAAGACGGTCGGCGAGAACATTTCCGCGTCCGAGAACCTCAATCCGGAGGTCATCCGTCCGGTTGAGAACCCGTACTCCGAAACCGGCGGGCTGGCCGCACTGAAGGGCAATCTTGCTCCTGATTCCGGTATCGTGAAGCGCTCAGCGGTCGCGCCGGAGATGATGGTGCATGAAGGCCCGGCCCGGGTCTTTGACTGTGAGGAGGACGCTATTGAAGCCATCCTCGGAGGAAAGATCAATGAGGGAGATGTGGTCGTGATCAGGTATGAGGGTCCGAAGGGAGGCCCCGGCATGAGGGAGATGCTCAATCCCACAAGCGCTATCGCGGGAATGGGACTCGGCAGCACAGTTGCCCTGATCACCGACGGCAGATTCTCGGGCGCTTCAAGAGGCGCTTCTATCGGACATGTCTCACCTGAGGCCGCCGTAGGCGGACCGATAGCCCTGGTGGAAGAGGGCGACATGATCCTGATAAACATTCCGGAGTACAAGCTGGAGCTAAAGGTCTCCGACGAGGAGCTTGAGAAGAGAAGAAAGGCCTGGAAGGCAAGAAAACCGAAGATTACTGAAGGGTACCTCGCGCGGTATGCCGCTCTTGTGACAAGCGGGAACAGAGGAGCTGTTCTTCGTGTACCCGGGGAGGAAGATACATGAAGCTGAATGGATCCCAGATACTGATCGAGTGCCTTAAGGAGCAGGGTGTAGACACCGTATTCGGATATCCGGGCGGCGCGATACTGAACGTATACGATGAACTGTACAAGCACAGCAGGGAGATCCGCCACATCCTGACATCCCATGAGCAGGGAGCCGCTCACGCGGCGGACGGATACGCAAGGGCAACCGGAACAGTCGGGGTATGTCTTGCCACGTCCGGACCGGGTGCAACGAACCTTGTGACGGGGATCGCGACGGCCAACATGGATTCCGTGCCTCTTGTGGCTATCACCTGCAACGTGGGGATCTCGCTTCTCGGCAAGGATTCCTTCCAGGAGATCGACATTGCCGGTATCTCGATACCGATCACAAAGTATAACTGCATAGTGAAGGATGTCGAGTCGCTGGCTTTTACTATCCGCAAGGCATTCCGCATCGCGAGAGAGGGAAGGCCGGGACCTGTGCTTGTCGACCTGACTAAGAACGTAACCTCTGACTATACGGATTATGAGCCTGCCGCCCCTGAGGAGATCATACCTCAGAGCGAATATATCCGCGTCCATGATCTTGAGGAGGCTGCGGCACTGATCAACAGGTCGAAACGCCCTGCCATCTTTGCCGGAGGGGGAGCGGTCATATCCAACTGCTCGAAGGAGCTGAAGAAGCTTGCCGGAATCCTCCAGGCGCCGGTATGCGACTCTCTTATGGGCAAGGGCGCATTTGACGGAAATGACACTCTGTACCTGGGTATGCTCGGAATGCACGGCACCAAGGCGGCAAATCTTACAGTCTCGCACTGTGATCTGCTTCTGGCAGTAGGCTGCCGCTTCTCCGACCGTGTTATCGGCAATCCGAAGTCATTCGCGAAGGGAGCGAAGATAGTACAGATCGATATCGACCCTGCCGAGATTAACAAGAACATCAAGGTTGATGTCAGCGTGACGGGGGACTGCAACGAGGTCCTGAAACGCCTGAATCCTCTGATCTGCCCGACTGAGCACAGCGCCTGGGTCGAGGAGAGCCTTGCGCTGAAGGAGAAGTTCCCGCTTTGCTATGATGACGACCGTCTTACAGGGCCGTTTATCATGCAGGAGATTTATCGTCTGACTGAAGGAAGCGCGAAGATAGTGACCGAGGTCGGTCAGCATCAGATGTGGGCGGCGCAGTATTACCGTTACCGCGAACCAAGGCAGCTCTTTACTTCCGGCGGACTGGGTACGATGGGATACGGACTGGGAGCGGCGCTTGGCGTCAAGACCGCGTGGCCGGCAAAGACTGTCGTAAACATTGCCGGCGACGGCTGCTTCAGGATGAATATGAACGAGCTTGCCACCGCGAGCCGCTACAATATCGGCATCATCGAGGTCGTATTCAACAATTCGGTTCTTGGCATGGTGCATCAGTGGCAGGAGCTGTTCTATGGAGGCCGCTATTCGCAGACTATCCTGAAGGACAAGGTCGACTACTGTAAGGTGGCGGAGGCTCTCGGGTGCACAGCGGTCCGTGTTGAGAAGCGGGAGGACTTTGAGCCGGCGTTCAGAAAGGCTGTGGAGACGGACGGTCCTGTTGTGATCGAGTGCGTTATCAATGAAAATGACAATGTATTTCCGATGGTTCCGGCGGGGCATTCAATCTCCGAGGCCTTTGACCAGAATGACCTGAAGGAGAGACAGTCTGAATAAGTAGAAGTATTCCTGACACTAATTTATCGTAACTCTTCATTACCCCATTGCTCAGAACACTTCGTGTTCCAGGGGGCTGAATAGTTACAATTTATCATTGTATTGAATCTACTCTGATGTTAGAGTGTTCTGCGTAACATCAGAGCAATATTATCAGCAGAATTAGGAGGCAACTGATATGTACAAGTATGCGTGCCTGAACGCGATCAGTGAGAATGGGCTGAGCGCGTTTTCGGACCAGTACCAGAAGACTGAAGACATCAACAACGCGGACGCGATCCTGGTGAGAAGCGCGAATATGCACGAGATGGAGACCGGCGAGTCCGTGCTCGCCATAGCAAGGGCGGGAGCCGGTGTCAACAATATCCCTCTCGATAAGTGCGCTGAGAAGGGAATAGTGGTCTTCAATACTCCGGGAGCAAATGCGAACGGCGTCAAGGAGATGGTTTTTGCCGGCATGCTGCTCGCCGCGCGTGATATAGTCGGAGGAGTGAACTGGGTCAGGGCAAACGCGGATGACGAGAACATCAAGAAGGATGTGGAAAAGCAGAAAAAGGAGTATGCGGGAACCGAGCTGTCAGGAAAGAAGCTGGGTGTCATCGGCCTCGGAGCGATAGGAAATCTTGTCGCGAACGCCGCTGTGCATTTCGGCATGGAGGTGTACGGGTATGATCCGTACATTTCGGTCAACTGGGCGTGGAACCTCAGCCGTTCCGTCAGACATATCAGTGACGTGGAGACAATATACAGGGAGTGCGATTATATCACGATTCATGTTCCGCTTCTTGACAGTACCAGGAAGATGATCGGCGCTGACGCAGTCGCTCTTATGAAGCCGACGGCTGTACTGGTCAATTACGCCAGGGATCAGCTGGTCGATGAGGAAGCGGTGCTCAAGGCGCTGGATGATGGACGTCTGGCATGCTATGTATGCGACTTCCCGAATCCGAAGACAGTCGGACATGAGAGGGTTATCCTTACTCCGCATCTTGGCGCTTCCACTCAGGAGAGCGAGGAAAACTGCGCGGTTATGGCGGTCGAGCAGCTGAAAGACTTCCTGGAGAACGGCAATATCAGGAACAGCGTGAATTACCCGTCGTGCAGCATGGGAGAGTGCCGCGCCCAGCACAGAATCGCGATCTATCACAGAAATGTCAAGAATATGATAAGGCAGTTCGCGGATATTCTGTCCTATACTAATGTTGACAATATGTCCAACACCAGCCGGGGCGAATACGCTTATACCATGATTGATATTGACGACGCCCTTGAACCAGAGACGGTTGACAGGCTTCGCGCCGTGGGCGGTGTTGTAAGGGTGAGAGTGGTGAGGTAAAAACCTGCTTTGCAGCGGAAGGTTTGTCTGACTTTTTTCAGCGGAGGGACATCTATGAATAAGGAATTGTATGATCTGATGGACTGGGGCCGGATCGAGGGAATCGTCTATTCGGATGATAATCAGCCTCACAGTTTTCTGGGCGCGAATGTCACTCAGAGCGGGGTGCTTGTTCAGGCATTCCTTCCACTGGCAAAGAATGCTGCCGTAGTCGGCGACAAGCTGTCAGTTCCGATGGAGAATGTTGATGATAACGGTTTCTTCGCGGCGCTGATTCCCGGGGACAGTATCCCGGATTACAGGCTTGAGATCGAGGATATTGACGGAAACAAAAGAACCGTCATAGATCCGTATAATTTTGAACCTCAGATTCCGGAGAAGGCTCTGAAGAAGTTCCGTGCCGGTATATGTTATGACATCTATCGTTATCTGGGCGCTCACCCGGCTGAGATCGGCGGCTTCAGGGGCATGTATTTTGCAGTATGGGCCCCGAACGCCCAGCGTGTGAGCCTGGTTGGCGATTTCAACAGCTGGGACGGCCGTGTGCTGCCGATGAGGAAGCTGGAGGAATACGGCATATACGAGCTGTTCATCCCGGAGATGGAAGAGGGCACGATCTACAAGTATGAGATCAAGACTCCCTCAGGCCTGACATTTTTGAAAAGTGATCCGTACGGATACCAGTGCGAGGCGTATCCGGGCACAGCCTCGGTCACTGCCGATCTGTCGTCTTATGTCTGGGGGGATAACGCCTGGATGGAGGAGAGGGAGAGGCTTGATACGAAGTCACTGCCGCTCAGTGTCTATCAGATCCACGCAGGCATGTGGAAGACCCCGGGTGAGGAAGGCGGACAGTGCCTGAATTACAGGGAGCTTGCCGGATCTCTCTCGTCGTACGTTAAGAAGATGGGTTATACCCATGTCGAGCTGATGCCGGTGATGGAGCACTCGGATGAGAGCAGTCTCGGATATTCAGTCACCGGATATTATGCGCCGACGAGCCGGTACGGAAGCTGCCGGGATTTTATGTACTTTATCGATCACATGCACCGGAACGGAATCGGCGTTATTCTTGACTGGGTGCCGGGTCATTTTTCCAGGGATCTCAGCGGGCTTATCGGCTTCGACGGGACCAACCTCTATGAGCATATGGATCCGAGGCAGTCTCTCTATGCATATGACGGGAGCCTTACATACAACTACTCAAGACCTGAGGTGGCCAACTTCCTGATCGCGAACGCATTGTTCTGGACGAAAGTCTATCATGCGGACGGCCTGCGGCTTGAGGACATCTCACGCATGCTGTATCTCGATTACGGAAAGGCTCCCGGACAGTGGGTCGCCAATCTGTACGGCGGAAATGAGAATCTTGACGCGGTCGAGTTCTTCAAACACCTGAATTCAATATTCCACAGGGAGTCAGGCGGAGCCGTCATGATAGCGCAGGACAGCTCACAGTGGCCGATGGTGACGTCAAGTGTTGAGGATGACGGCCTCGGTTTCGACTATAAATGGAATAAGGGATTCATGGATTCCCTGATCGAATATATGCAGCTTGATCCTCTGTTCAGGGGGCCGCATCACTCAGAACTGATCTTCAGTATGGTATATAATTATTCTGAGAACTTCATGCCGGCGCTTGATATCGAGGAAGTATCAAAGAAGCATGGATCGATGTACGGCAGGGTTCCAGGCAGGCAGAAGACGAAGCTGGCCAACCTCCGGGCGATGTATGGATATATGATGCTTCACCCGGGCAAGAAGCTGTTTGCGATGGGCTGCGAGCTTGCGCAGAAGGGGGCGTCGGACGCAGGCGTCGACTGGACCTGCCTTGACGATGATGAGAGGAGCAGGTTCAATTCCTACTGCTCGGCACTGCTGAACTTCTATCGCGACAACCCCGCGCTGTACGCGCTTGACTACGAGCCAGAGGGATTTGAATGGATCAACAACATCTCAGCCAATGAGAATATGCTTGTGTTTCTCAGGCGCTCAGCCATAGAGGAACAGACACTTCTGGCTGTCGTGAACTTCTCAAATCTTACATACGAGAAGCACAAGATCGGAGTGCCCTTCCCGGGAAAGTACAAGGAAATCCTCAACTCCGACGCGGCTGTGTTCGGCGGCGACGGACATGTGAATCCGAGAGTGAAGAATTCAAGGGAGGACGAGTGCGACGAGCTGCCGAATTCGATACGTGTGACAGTCCCGGCACTCGGTATCAGTGTGTTCCGGTGCATACGTGTCGAACCCTCCGACGATGAGAAAACATCCGGCCGCGCTCTTAAGAAGCCTGCTGTTAAGGGAAGAAGAAAAAAACAGACAAAGAGTCCGGCACCGTCTGAGAGCAGAACCCTGAAGGAAGAACTGGAGGAGAAGGTACAGAGCGAAGACTATAAGCAGTAAGCGGCAGCTGCCGCTGTTCTCTGGAAGACAGACCTTGAAGTACAGGCAGAATCATTAT
>DFHY01000023.1 GCA_002371345.1 Lachnospiraceae bacterium UBA3711 | reverse complement strand
TCTGTTTCAGGCAATATCTGAACCAAGACTTTATAATCCAGGTATTGAATATCATACTCCCCTTTGTGGATTCTGTTTGCGAGCTTGAAGAAGAATCTCCTCTTCGCTGAATCCTTCCTCTGCAGGCCTGCTGATAACTATAACATCACAGCCGCACAGTGCAGCCGCGGCAAGCTTCTGCGGATAACCGCCCTCCATCCCGCTGTCTTTCGTTACAATGATGCGGATGTGATATTCCCCTATCGCCCTGACATTCTCCTCAACAGTAAACGGGCCTTTCCCTGTGAGTATATGATCCCTGGAGAAGCCGGCGTCAATGCACCTGCTGATACTGTCTTCATACGGCAGCACCCGCACGTATACAGATTCCGGGGCCGCCTTCACGACAGGAGCGAAATGTGCTGCCTCCTTCGCTCCGCATGTCAGAAGGATACCGCGTCTTAAGTCTGCGGTGCCTGAAGATGATTCGCCTCCGGCGCAGGCGCTCTGCATGCTGTCTCTCACTCTCATGCTTTCAGTATACTCTGCCAGCATACGGCATGCATCATCGGCACTCACACATGTGCGGATACGTGGGAAGTCAGCTCCATCTGCGCCGCAGCATACGTCATCAGAAGAATGTCCGTCACTGATGAACTGGCCCCGGTGCATCCCGCGGCCACGAAGCGGAAGAGAACCGAATCGATCCTGTGGAATGGAGCAACTGCGCCGTAAACGTCTGAGAGCTGCCTGGTCTTCATCCTGAAGATACCTGCTGACAAGCTCCCGGACAGTTTCAATCACCTCGTCACGCGTCGCTACTCTTCGTATGAGTCTGTAGTATGGCAGTCCGTTTCTCCCGCAGGCACGGCGTATCGATGAGCTTGCCTCAACGGCGTAGGGATGGGTCGCGTCTATACATAAGTCGTACCCTTCCTCCATCAGCAGAACCATCGCATCGGTGTCCATTCTGCCGGTTAGAACCTTAAGTCCGGCTATCCCCTTGAGGTAATCCGCGCCAGTCTGAGTCGCGACGCATACCGTCACACATTTTCCTCTCTCTGACAGCTTCTGCGCCAGTCTCCTGCCTTCCGTAGTACCCCCGAAGAGCAGGATTTTTCCCGGACTGCTGTTCTCTACTGTCATATATCGCTCCTGCCTTATGATGTTAATGAAATTATAGTATATGCCATAATTCTTTTGACGTTAACTATAGTTCCTCTCTTCGCAGATATGTCAGTGGTTTTTCCGGTCATCCGCGCATATTTCCGGTATTGGGGTCAAAAGAATTATATCCTCTTGGCACGACCATACAACCGTTCACATTCAGTATGCCCTCGCTGCCGATATATACCGTTGTAAACATATCGACCGTCTCATCGCGAAGGTCTCTCAGAGTCATAAGCTTCTTCTCCTGGCCGGGGCGTCCTATATTCCTGACCCATCCGCAGACCGTATTCTCAGGCCTCATTTCAAGAAATATGTCGCAGGCACGTCTCAGATGATCTGTCCGTTTCTTCGACATGGGATTGTAAATGACCGTGGTGAAGTCTCCCTCGGCAGCGGCACGAAGCCGCTTCTCGATAACGTCCCACGGTGTGAGAAGGTCAGAGAGAGAGACCACGCAGAAGTCGTTCATAAGCGGCGCTCCGAGTATGGCCGCCCCGGAGACTGCGGCAGTGATTCCTGGAATTATCTCAATCTCAACATGAGGATAGTTCTCCTGCAGCTGAAGAATCGGGCCTGCCATCCCATATATCCCGGCGTCTCCGCTGCAGATTATAGCCACATCCCTTCCCCCCGAAGCCTCATCCAGCGCAGCCTTACAGCGCTCTATTTCACGGCGCATCGGAGTCGTCACTGTTTTCTTCCCTGCTGCTTCCGGCATCTGCGCGCGGATCAGATCAATGTATACAGTATATCCGCACAGAACCCCGCACTCACGTACTGCCGCGATGGCACGTCCGGTCATATCCCCGATACCGCCGGGGCCGGCACCGACTATAAATACTTTCCCGGCTTTCATATCAGATCTTTTCCTTCTCTGACCCTCATGCTGCCGCATTTCAAATCAATTCCTTTCCTGTCCCCATACTGCTGCATTTCAACAGCAATTCCTTCTCTGCCTCTCTTGCTGCCGCATCTCACAGCTATTCCTCCTCTGTCTCTCTTGCTGCCGCAATTCGCATCAGTCCTTGTCATCAAGCCATCTCCAGCTTATAGGGCTTCGCCTTCTGACCGCGGCAAATGTAATTCCGTCATATACAGTCTTTCTGACTGATAATGCAACGCCGGCTTCAGGGTCAAGCTCTTTCAACGCGCATACTGCCGCTCTCTCACATACATTGTCGGCGCCTGTAGTCTCTCTGACAAACTCCGAAGAAATGAACTCGCCCTCCGTATCCATCAGCTTTTCCGCGCTGAATGTTAGGAATGGTATCTTCCTTCTGTATGCCAGCAGCCTAAGCGCAGCTTCATCTTTTTTAAGGTTTATCGAAGCTATACAGCCGACCGATGCCGGCTCGATTCCGTTCGAAGCGCAGAAGTCAAGAAAGCAGTCCTCCATATGCTCAGGATCAGTCCCCCGCCTGCAGCCCGCACCTACTATCACCGTTCTTGGAACGAGTCTGAGAACCTGTCCATCTTTTTGATTCTCCGGCTCCCTGCCTCTGTTCTTGCAGTATTTCCGCAGATCTTCTGCAGACGGCTCCCTTCCTCTGTTCTTGCTGCCTTTCTGCTGGTCTTCCGCGGACGGATCTTTGTCTCTGTTCTTGCTGTATCCCTGCTGGTCTTCCGCAGACGGATCTCTGCCGCTGGCTCTGCTGTCCCCGTCTGAATGCTGCCTCACTATCCGAAGTTCGAGCTCATCACCGTCAAGAACCGAAGCGGAAATCTCCTTCACAGCTTCAGGATTAACGATGCCATATCCATTTTCCACAGCCCAGCTGTCTGCGGCAAATGTGCTCCTGCTGTCCGTTGCCGTTGTGATGACAGCCCGGGCCCCGGTCCGCTCCGCAAGAAGAGACGCCAGCTTATTCGCCCCGGCGATATGTCCCCCCAGTATCGGGATGATACTGTTTCCGGTCTCATCAATAACCAGCACCGCGGGATCAGTCAGCTTGCTCTTCACAAATGGCGCTATCGCGCGCACGGCGATCTGACAGGCTCCAACGAATATCAGCGCGTCGGCCTCATTAAAGCCCGCCTCCGTCCAGCTGCGCAGAGAACACGATCCCGGAAACCTGGTGATCTCCACGCCTGGCAGCTTCCCGGCAAGCCTCTCTCCCGCGCCGCTGAAGCATGCAGCCCATATCCTTCTCATTTATACACACGCTCCTTCGCCGCCCATGCGGTCCTGCCTGATGGTACTCCCATGGCCATATAAAAGCCAGGTTAGATTTCCTTCCCTCTGGAGCTGAAGAAATACTATATCCGGTTTGTCTCACTATACACACCACAGGTCGCCCTGAATACTGCTTCAGCCCTTGGACGATGCCCTGTATCCGGTTGAGAACGCCGGATCATACAGCCGGCTTCTCTCCGGTACATGATCCTGCCGCAGAAAGTCTCCGACAAGAATCAGCGCCGTCCGTGTAATATTCTCACGAAGCGCTGTTTCATGCAGCTCTCCGACACTGCACCGTATAAGCTTCTCCTGCGGCCAGCCCGTCATATACACGATCGCCGCCGGGGTGTCATCTGTATACGCGCCTTCAAGAAGCGCCGCCTGAACCACCTCGGTCAGCGCCGCCGAGAGAAAGATCACCATCGACGCTCCGTGCGACGCCAGAGACGCAAGGCGCTCCCTCTCCGGCACGGGCGTCCTGCCCTCCATACGTGTCAGTATTACAGTCTGTGAAACAGCGGGCAGAGTATATTCCTCTTTCAGCGCTGCCGCCGCGGCAAGAAAGCTCGAAACTCCCGGGGTCACGTCATATGAAATGTTCTCTCTGTCAAGAACGTCCATCTGCTCACGGACGGCGCCATAGAGGCTCGGATCACCTGTATGCAGACGGACTATTTCATCAGAACGGTGAGCGAGCATGACCTCTGTCACCTCCTCCAGAGTCATCCTGGCGGAGTTATACAGTGGAATCCCATCCCTGGTATATGCAAGAAGCGCCGGATTAACCAGGCTGCCGGCATAGATAACAATATCCGCTCTCTCAAGCAGTTCCCTGCCCCGTATCGTAATCAGATCCGGAGCTCCGCTTCCCGCTCCAACAAAATGCACCATAGTAGTCTCCGTTCTGCCGATGTATCTCATCCTGAGTTATCTTCCAAGTTCTCCGTACTCATTTGAGAACATGATTATATCACAGCTGATTCCGGCACATCTCCTGCGCAGGTGGTCAAGAGCCATATCCCGTATAGAACAAAGGACCTTTTCCGCAAGGCCTTCCTCCATGAGTATGGATATACACGCGTCAGTCGTCACTGCATCCATAAGCCTCCTGCATGTCTCCTCTGACGCTCCGTTGACAGCCGCGTGAGCAGTGAAGATCTCAGTTCTTCCGTCGGCCACGCTGCTGTGAGTGTTCATGATTCCTGCCGCAAGCTTCACAAGCTTTCCCGCATGACCGACGAGAATGATCCTGCCGAATCCGCATGATACCGCTTCATCAACCGCGTCCCCGATGAAGTTCGAGCAGACCACAACCGGGGCATCCGGAATATCCTTCCCATTCTGCTCAAGATATGAAAGCCCATAGTTGCCGGGTGTCAGGATAATCGTGCCTTTGCGGCTTTTCTCTATCTCCCTGATCCTCGCTGCTGCCTTCCGGTTACCAAGTAGCTCTGCCGCTGCCTGGCTCTTACCATGAGTTCCGACTGTTTCACTGTATATCTCACTGACCTGTGCCGCTGCCTGCCTGATCTCAAGCCGCACAGAATCAGCATACGCTTTCATGCTCATGGGTTCCACGATTCCGCTGGTTCCGATGATGGATATTCCTCCCTCAATCCCCAGACGTTCATTCAGCGTCTTTTTGGCGGCTGCTTCCCCGTCAGGCGCATATATCGTAATGGTGATCCCTCCTTCGTATCCCTGCTCCTCACACACGCGAAGAACCTCCCGGCGTATCAGCTGCCTGGGGACACGGTTGATCGCCGCTTCGCCCACCTTCTGGTCAAGTCCCGGCTTTGTCACCCTGCCTATACCCTCGCCGCCAAGAATCCTGACACGCTCTGAGTTATATGTTTTGCTTCTTAACTCTCGGCCGGCTTCGCCATGAAGATCGCTGTGTCCCCGATCATGGCATGCTCCATCCGGAGCAGATGTAAGATCACACCGCTCAGCCTGTGCCATTATCAGCAGACCGTCCGTCACATCCGCGTCGTCTCCGGCGTCCTTCCTCACTCCGCATCTGGCCCACTCAGACTTTTGCCCACCTGCCTGAGAGTCAGCTTTACCTGTGACCCTCCGCTCATCTGCCCGTGATTCAGCTCTGCCTGTGTTTTTCTGCCCGCCTGACAGGCAGCACTCCTCCGGCCTGACAAAGACCTCGATCCCTTTCGGCGTCATCAGGCTCAGCACCTTCGGGAAATGCCCGGTCAGAAGCGCCTCCGCCGCTCCGGCAGCTGCAAGCGCCGCGCATGTACCGGTAGTATACCCCATCCTGAGATTCTTTCCGTCTGAACGTATATAGTGTTCAAATGCCATCCCCGCCTCCAGAAGTCATTTCCGCCGGTATCTCATATCTGTCCGGAATGTCGTACAGCCTGCGTATGTACCCGTCGGTCAGTATGTCTTTTGTTCCGGTCTTATCCTGGTATCCGCCCTTGAGCGTAAGCACACTGTCCGCAAGACAGACCGCCGCATGAAGCTCATGCAGCGACATCATCAGCGCGATGCCGTCTTCACGTGCAAGCTCTGAGGCGATCTCAATGAACTCCAGCTGGTATCTCAGGTCAAGAAATGAAGTCGGTTCGTCCAGGATCAGGACCTTCGGCCTCTGCGCTATCGACTTTGCAAGCATGACTCTCTGCTTCTGGCCGTCGCTGAGCTGGCTGAAATATCTGTCTCTCAGATCATACGCCTGCAGCCTGTCAAGCGCATTTTCGACGATCCTTATGTCTTCATCGGACAGGATTCCCATCCACCCGGTGTATGGGTACCTGCCGGATGCAGCCACATCCCAGACCTTCATCCACTCCACATCGGGCCTGTGTGTTGTCACGACGGACAGATACTTCGCGCGCTCAAGGCGGTTCATCTGCTCCGCGCGCCCGCCGTTCAGCATAAGCTGTCCTCCGAGCACAGCCAGGAACCCGGAAACTGTTTTTAACAGGGTTGATTTCCCGCTCCCGTTCGGACCGATGAGAACCATGATCTCACCTTCGTGAAGAGAGAAATGAATCCCCTGAGCCACAACCTTTTTTCCATAACCAACCTTCAGATCATCCGCCTTGACGAGTATTTTAGTATCTGCCCCTTTGCCCTGCGTCACAGCCGCCTCCTCTCCTGCCTCTTCAGCATGATAAGGATTACCACCGGAGCCCCCATTACTGAGGTGACAACGCTGATGCTCAGCTCGGTCGGCGCGAAGAGATTCCTCGCTATCAGATCCGCCAGCAGGCAGAATACGCTCCCTCCGAGAAAGCATGCGGGAATAAGGACAGACGGCTTCGATGTTCTGAGCATGCTCCGCATCAGATGCGGCACAGCTATTCCGACAAATGCCACCGGACCCGCGAACGCTGTCACGCATGCGGACAGAAGGCTGGAAATCAGAATCATGAACAGTCTCAGAGCCCGGACATTCACGCCGAGGTTCACAGCATACGCCTCTCCCATCTGCCAGACCATCATCGGCTTCGCCAGGCACGCGCAGGCGGCAAGCGACGCTGCCGTCACTATGCTCATGACAATCACATTCTGCCAGGTCACACCGGAGAAGCTGCCCTGCGACCATGTGTGCAGATTGACGATGTTGGAATCCTTCGCGAAGCTGATAAATATCTCCGTAACAGCATTGCAGAAGTACCCGATCAGAACGCCGCTCAGGATCAGTACCGCGGAGCCTGACGAGAAGCCTGAGACCAGAAGGATGAACGCCATCGACAGCATGGCTCCCAGGAAAGCCGCGCCGATCATTCCCCATGAATTTATCAGCATCCCGCCGTCCAGCGCGAGTATCATCGCTATCGCGACCATCAGCTTGGCGCCGGATGAGACTCCCAGGACAAATGGGCCTGCCAGTGGATTGTTGAAGAATGTCTGCAGCAGATATCCGGACACCGACAGAGCGCCGCCCAGAATCAGCGCGCTCAAAAGTCTCGGAAGCCTGAGGTCAAGGAGTATCGGGGCTGTCATGGCGTCACCCTTACCGGCAAGCGTCTTCATGATCTCCCCGATAGATATAGAAACGCTCCCCACCGCCAGATTAGAGGCGGCAAGGAGCAGGACAAGCATAATCAGCGAGGAAAATACGCCGGCGCGGCGAATCTTATCCCCGCTCCTCTGTTTATTATCTGAGTTTTTGAATGTAGGTGAGTTCTTCATCATCTTCTCCATCACCCATACATATCACACGGTTCAGATCCATAACCATCCGGCATGTACCTGTCACCTCCTGGAACAGGCTGTCACGGCTGCAGTATACACGGCCGTCTTTCACGGCCTTGAAGTCCGCCAGCAGCGGATTCTTCGCGAGCAGGTCTTCAAGGCACCCGAGAGATTCTCCGAGTGTTCCGTTATAAATCAGGACATCCGCGTCCTTTGCGGCCGCATAGAAGCTCTCCATCTGAAGATTGACCGATCCTGAGCCTGATTCTGACGAAGGAAGCGAGCTAACCAGATCATGGAGCATATAGCGGCCCCCGGCCATCTCGATCATGCGGGTGACATAGTCATTTTCCCGCCGGACGTTTACCGTGCCGTTCGTACCTATATAGAAGAATACCACATCAGTACCTGATGTGTCGCCTGTCTGTACTCTGCCGGATATCTGTCCTGAACCTTCAGTCTGCCCTGTTTCTTCGTCAGGCCGGCTTTCTCCATCATCCCTGCTTTGCGACAGAACATCCTTAAGCCCGGATACCTGTTCCTCGAAGAAGGCGTCCGCCTCCTTCTCCCTGCCGGTCAGCACTCCGTACAGGCGGATCCATTCAAGCCTTCCCAGAGGCTCCTCCTCATAGCTTGAATACTCAGTCATCACAGGAATTTCCAGACGCTCAAGCATCTCGGACACCTCAGGAGCGTGGTAGATCATGGTGTTCTCTATCGCCAGATCACAGCCCTCATCACAGATATACTCATAATCCGGCGCCGAATACTTTCCGACATAGATCATATCTTCCCGTGACACAGCGTCCCGGATCACCGGTATAGTCCAGTCTTCAGCCTTCGTGCTTGTCATGGTTACCTTATCCATCCCGCCAAGCTCCCTGAAGAAATCAGGACAGCTCGATGACGCGGCATAGATATGTTCAAGCGGCTTCTTAAGAACCGTGATCTCCTCCGGAAGGCCGTCAGGAATCTCAGCATCCTCCTCAACCAGCAGATACTCATACTCCGAATGAATCTTAATCAGCGCACAGCCGCCGTCATAGTAATCCACACTGAACTGATCCGCGTAGGACAGCGGCATGCTTCCTGTGCGGACCATGGATGAGGGCAGATGAACCGGCTCATCCGCGCGGACAGGCAATATGCATCCGCAGCCGCTCCTCAAACACAGGGCGGCTGCAGTTGTCAAAAGAGCGCGGATCAGGAACGATCCGCCGCTCTTCATATTATGATTCCGCTTATGACCCCGAGCTGTCATTGCATTTCCCTCATCACTGCGCACTGCCAGCGCTGTCATCATTCTCCAGCGTATCGGAGTCAAATGTAATCGTATACTCGATTTCATAAGGCCTGCTCATAGCCGTCGTGTCGGCAAGTACCGTGACAGGGCTGTCAAATGCCCTGACGGGAATCTCAAATACCGAATTTCCATCGGTATTCACGGGAAGGTATTTCTCACCGTCCACAACCATGTAGTCATATTTTGAACTGCTCCACTCTATCGTGGCAGCAGCCTCACCGTCCTTCACCTCGATCTTAGCGGGTGAAGTTATCGAAGCCTTTCCGGAACCGCCCTCGAGGGATACCTCCGCCATATAGCTCCCGTCCTCAAGGCCAAGGTTCTGCGTGCTGTTCCCACGGCTCTCTGTGAAAGCGTCATCGCTCAGAGACCCGGCGACGAAGCACAGCTGCCTTCCATACCATTTCTGCTTGCGCCTGCTGAACGCCGCGCAGTCGACAGCCTTATCAAGCGCTTCGACCGGAACGGTGAACACATTAGTTCCGTCCTCAGTTTCCGTGTAAGGAATTAAGTCCTTCTCATCAGCGCTTGCCGCCTCCTCAGGCGTTCCCATGTAGACATACATGTAGCCTGTGCCGCTCATCGACATCGCGGCACTCATGGTCCCGTCCTTCACTGTCAGGGTACACTGGGTGATATCGAACATCGAGGAGCTTGATCTCACGTCGATCTCATACTCCCCGTCGTTCAGCTCATCAGCTGTCACCGGAGTCATCCACTCCTCTGTCACATCCACAGCCTCTATCATCTCCGACCTGGAAGCGACCTTATCGTGTTCAGTCTCCCGCTCGTCAATCTCCGTTTGCGGGACAGTGCGCTTTGTCTCAGCATCAGCCATCACGCAGCCGCTCAGCATCAGAGACGCGGCGACAATTGCGGCAGCAAGATATTTTATATATTGCTTCTTCATTATACTTTTCAGCCTTCCTTCATCTACGTATACAGGAATCAATGTGCATACCGCTTCTTGAACACATGATTAATTCCCAACAGTTGATTTCGGCCTGATATATCAGCCTTCAATTGCAGCCTCAGCGTGCTCCACATAGAGTGCCTGGATATCCTCATTCTCGCCGAGGCCGCGAAGCAGGCACTCTACCTCATAGCCCTCCGACTCGAACACACTCTTCCAGGAGTCCTCGCCGTCACCGGCCATATCGTTGTTCGCGTGGTCGCCGGAGACAACCATCATCGGCTCAAGGATGACTCTCTCATAATCTCCTTCCCCTACCTTCGCAAGCACATCTTCAAGAGAAGGAGTCGCCTCAACCGTACCTATGAAATAGTTATCATAGCCGTCTTCCGACATAAGGTCCTGCATCTTCTGGTAGACGCCGTTGGAGTCAGCCTCGGTGCCGTGTCCCATGAACACGATCGCGGTCTTCCCGTCATCGTACTCTTTTGTCCAGTCCACAAGAATATCCTGGACCGCTGCCATATCAGCATCGGACGACAGCAGCGGCTCGCCGATAGTTACGGACTCGAAAGCGTCACTGTACTGCACAAGCTCGTCGACCAGATCATTATACTCAAAGCCGTTCATCAGGTGGGTCGGCTGGACTACCAGCTCCTTCACACCGTTCTCGATGGCCCGCTCAAGCGCCGCGTCAACATCGTCGATCAGATATCCGTCCCGCCTGTTGATATGATCGATGATGATGTTCGAGGTGAACGCCCTTCTCACCGAATAATCGTCAAATGCGTCCTCCAGAGCCTGCTCAATGCCTCCGATGGTCTTTCTGCGGCTGTCGTTGAAGCTTGTTCCGAAGCTGACGACAAGAAGCTCCTTGTCTCCGATGTCGTCCTGATTGCGTATATTATCCAGGGATGCGTCGCCTGTTGTATAGTCATCCTCCTCTGTCTCCGCTGCCACGGCCACATCCTCGGTTTCCGCGCATGACGCAGTCATTCCGATCATAACTGACGCTGATAACAATACTGCTGCCGCTGTAAAAATCTTTGCTCTCATTGATAGTCCTCCCTCTTTGTATAAACGATGGTGTCTGATATTCAAAGCCTCACCCCGGGCAGGCCCGCGAAGAAGTTTTGATACCCTGACGCCTGCCGCAGCAGGCATTATGGAAAAACCCACCACAGATCCTGCGATGGGCATCGAAAGAAAGCCTTTGCTTATAAGCCGCGGAACATCTGCTGAGCAGGTAAATATGCGCGCGGTCAAAGAAGCTGCAGCCTTCCGTACGATCAATGCCTCGTGATCCGGAGTCTTACTCCTGTACGATTATGACCGGCAGGTCTCCTGGCTGAAGCATACCGCCTATTGCGGCGGACGGCAGCGCCTTCCCGGGCAAAAAACCAGTGACATACATACTGCCTTATAGCTCTCACAGTGACGAGATCGCGCAGGACTTGCACCTGCTTCCCTATTCTCCTCCCGCGCGGGGAGGCACCGGTCACTTACTGTATCCTGTTTTCTTACAACATCATAGCCTTATTCTGACAAAAGTCAATTCTCGGCTGCGCCGCACCAGGGCAATCGCTTAATCCTTCTCAGCGCAGTCGAAGGGAATTGTTCTCTCCATAAGCAAACAATTCCAGCAGGAACGAAGCCGGGCATATACAGCCTGCCGCTTTTCACGAACAGCTGGTTCATTCGCTTCTGAGCGCGGCCACCGGATCCTGCCTTGACGCCTTCCTCGCCGGGATGAACCCTCCGATAAGGTTGAGGACTATACACAGAAGCACGAGTATGACCGCGCCTCTTACCGGGAGGAATGCCGATACAGGCTGATCCGTGTACGAGTGGATCGCCATATTGATAGGTATCAATGTGAGCAGTGTCAGGGCGATGCCGAACAGCCCTGCCAGGACGCCGATGATGAATGTCTCCGCGTTGAACACCTGTGTAATGTTGCCCTTTGACGCTCCCATGGCGCGCAGTATACCGATCTCCTTGCGCCTCTCCAGAACCGAGATGTAGGTGATGATCCCTATCATGATGGAAGACACCACAAGCGATACCGCGACAAACGCGATCAGCACATATGTTATGACATCGATGATAGTGGTGACTGAACTCATGAGCGAACCTACATAATCCGTATATGAGATGACCTTATCGTCATAGCCCTCCTTCTCCATGGTGGAATTGTAGGCTTCGAGGATATCTATCACCTTGTCCTTGCTGTCGAAATCATTCGGATATATGGTGATCATCGCGGGAACTTCAGGATCCGCATAGCCGAACCTGAGCAGATTGCCCCTGAGGCTCGCCTCCTGCTCCGCGGACTGCGACATGTACATCTGCCGCATGCGCTCTTCATCTATCTGAAATGAAACCGCCTCGGATATCTTGTTTTCATCTACCTGAAGCAGTGACATCAGAGCCGGAACCAGATCATCGAACACCTTCTTAAGCGTGGGCGACTCTCCCGTTCGCGACAGTTCACGGATGATCCTGACGGTCTCGAGCGTACTGAGAGTGCCGTGCTCTTCAAGCACCTTGTCCAGCCCTTCCCAGTCAACCGATACCGCGTCGGGAAGCTTGTCGGGATGAATCTCGATCATATCCGCCAAAGAGGCAAACATATTGTTATTGTTGTCCTTGCCAAACTCCGCCCCGGTCAGAACGTCAATGTCAGGATTTTTAAGCTGTGCCTTCACGATGTCACTCTCAGCGGCTTCGTGAAGAAGCTCGTCCATCATCTCAGGCCTGTAGTCGATTCCGAGCTGGAGAAGTCCGATCGACTTGTCCCCTTCGGGCATAACGACGCCGGAAATGACAAGCTCCTGCGCGTCGTCAAGCAGCGCTGCCATCTTATCCCTGTCATCCGACATATTCAGCCACACGCCCAGCTTCTCATCATATGTATAGTACATGAAGGCAGGGAGCACACGGAACGAGATCCCCAGAAATTCCTCAGGCTCATACTCCCGTGATTCATTCATCGACGTATCCACTGCCTCGCCGTTCATCACGTTCGATATTATCCTGTCCCTCTCGGACGCGTCCTTGAGTCCCATGGAATAGAGCAGATAATCCGGAACCCCGCCGCCCGGCATCAGCACCAGAACACACTCCTCCTTCTCCTTCGGCCAATGCCCCGCGAGCACCTTGTATGAGTCCTGATACATCTCCTCCTTCTCAGGCAGCATGCAGAACGTGTCATTTCCATACCATACACTCATCGCCGAGGTCAGGTTCTCATTCATGGATATTCCGACGGCCGACATGGTCTGATCCGGGTTGACCTGACGGTAGCCGGCTGCCTCACTGATGTAAACCTGAGGGCTGATGCCGTAAGAATAGCTCACGCATCTGGTTACATCCTCGATCCCGCTGTATCCGCTGTCAAACCATCTCTTAAGCGACGCGAGGTCATTTGTCCCGGTTCCGGCGATCATGCTGCCGAGAACCTGCTGCTCCGCAATCTTTCCGGAGCCGTCATCCGCTTTCTCCTGGTTCATCATTCCCATCTGGGAGAATGCGCTCATCGTTGATTCCATCGAAAATGATGACGATGTTATCTGGAGCGGATACTCACTCAGCGCGTTCTGCTCCATCCGGTTGATGTAGTCGTGCGCCCCGGTTGACAGGGACAGAATAAGAGCTATCCCCGTGATGCCTATAGACGCCGCGAAAGCGACCAGGACCGTTCTTGCCTTCTTCGACAGAAGGTTTGATACAGACAGTGACAGCGCAGTCAGAAATGACATGGAGGGCTTTCTCTTCCTCACGCTGCCCGGCTTATCATACGAAGGCCGCGCCGCGCCGGCGTCCGCCGGATCATACGGGTTGCTGTCAGACTTCACCTTGCCGTCGCGCAGCTTTATAATCCTAGTAGCATAGCGCTCCGCAAGCTCCGGGTTGTGCGTGACCATCACGACAAGATGATCCCGCGCCACCTCCTTGAGAAGCTCCATCACCTGTTCTCCGGTATCGCTGTCAAGAGCTCCCGTCGGCTCGTCCGCGAGTACGATCGTCGGCTGATTCACGAGAGCTCTGGCAATCGCGACTCTCTGCATCTGCCCGCCGGACAACTGCGCCGGCTTCTTGTGCGCCTGCTCGCCAAGGCCCACTCTCTCAAGCTCCTGCTCAGCCCTCTCCCTTCTTTCCGGCCGGCTGACTCCTGCCAGAGTCATCGCGAGCTCGACATTGCTCCGAAGTGTCTGATGCGGGATAAGGTTGTAGCTCTGGAAAATGAACCCGACACTGTGATTGCGGTACGCGTCCCAGTCCCTGCTTTTGTACTTCTTTGTAGGCACGCCGTCTATAATCAGGTCTCCACGGTCACAGTGGTCCAGTCCGCCGATGATATTGAGCAGAGTCGTCTTTCCTGAACCGCTGGGGCCGAGAATGGCCACAAATTCATTTTCCCGGAAAGACAAAGATACGCCGTCCAGAGCCTTCTGGACCAGCGTACCCGTCTTGTATTCTTTATAAATGTCTTTAATCTGAAGCATATATCTGGCCGTAGTCGTAATATATCCGAAAACTGCAGCTGCAACTCAATCCCGCGGCGCGTTTTTTCTTTATCCGTGCCGGATCAGGAAATGAATCCTTACATTACGCGGTAACCGTCTCCTCAGTCGTTTCCATCTCTGTCTCGGTCTCCCCGCTGCCGAAGTGAGCGTCGATATCCGCTGCCGTATTGTCCGCTATCTCCTGAACATCGTTCACGAACTCTTCGGCCTTCTTGTATTCGTCAGTGTCCTTCAGTTCAGACTCAAGAGTCTCTCTGCGCTGTTTCGCGGATGCCGCGACATCGTCCACGATACCTGCCGCTTCATCCACAATCACGTCCATATGAGCCTGAACCTTCTGCTCCAGCTCGGTATCCTTCTGATAATCCTTTCCGGCATTCACGCCGGCGCCGAACGAAAGAAACATTGCAAAAAGCCACGCGAGAATCTTCATAGTGTTACCTCCTGTCCATGAAAATATGAAACCGTTTTTTTGATTATAGAGTAAAAAAAACTGTTTGTCACTCAGGTTATCTATGTCATCAGAATATGTCACTGCTGCGAAGACGCGCGGCTGAGCTTCTGTCCGGCGCAGTCATTCACCGCTGCCGCCCCGGCTTTAAGAATCTGATTCTTTAAAAGAACAGCCAGACTCACAAGAATATAGGCAAGCCTGTATGCAGGATTGCTCTCAAGAAGAAGGACGATCAGCATAAATGTTATGAATACAAAGTCCGTTCTGCTGCGGTCGCTCTTAAAATGAATCCCGAATCTGCCCACCGCGTAGATCGTGACTATGATTATAAGAAGCCGTGTCTCCAGGAATACAGCGATAAGCGTGCCGAAAGCAGGGGCAATCCCTACACCTCCCCTGAACAGATTGAGAGCCGAAAACATATGGCCTATGACAGGAGCGAGAATCACAGCCACAAACCAGTATCCGACCGCTTCCATATCCAGGACTATCAGTCCCATGGCAACCGGGAGGAATCCCTTTGAGAATTCCATAACCGCCACAAGAATACCTGTTTTCACTCCGCACACCCGAAACACATTGGACGTACCCGGATTCCTGTCAGGGCTCATGACACGTATGTCGATGCCATTGAGAAGATACGGAATCAGAAACGCGTACAGTACGCTGCCTGACAGATATCCTCCCAGAATAAATATCAATATCATCAACTGCTCCGTCATATTATTGCCGCCCTCTGTATATCTAACTCTTTCCGGAACATAGTATCATATTATCCATGATGTCGTGAACCCCTGTACAGAGGAAACACTTTTCCGCAAACAAACATATAAACCCTGATGGAGACGCGCCGCCACACACAAAGTAAACACTGGTATAATCACTTCCTCCCGAGTGATGTCACCGGCGGCATCCCGGTCTGTCTTCAGAGTTGTTAAGACACCGGCATTTTGCTATAATTATCCTGTTTCTATGCATATTTATCAGACATAAACCCATCGGTAATAATAACACTTTTCAAAAGGAGCATGGCTATGGCAGAAAAACAGTTCAATAAAGGGGATGTAATCTTCCGTCAGGGAGATGAAGGAAACGTATTCTATCGCATCATATCCGGTTCGGTCGGTATCTTCGCCAACTATGACCAGTCCGAGGATGTTAAGCTCGCGGAGCTGAAGGCAGGCGGTTTCTTCGGAGAGATGGCGGTCATCGACGCCGCCCCGAGGAGCGGCAGCGCCATTGCTCTTGAAGACGGAACAAGAGTTGCCGAGATCTCCGTATCAGAGCTTAACGAGTATTTTGAGCATGACCCTGACAGTATCGCCGGGCTTATGAAGGTGCTCAGCACCCGCCTGCGCGACCTCACCAAAGAATATGACAGGGCAGAGGAGGTCGCGGAGAAGCTCAATATCACAGGCCAGGATCCTGATGAGGAATTCCTCCGTCAGCTCAAGAAGTACACCTATTACTACAAGATCCAGCCAAATCAGGTCATTGAGCCCAGCGCTGAGATCATCCGCGAGCAGAAGAAGCACTCTGAAGGATTCTCGAAGAATGTCACCTCATATCCCAAGGGAACCGTGATCTGCAGGGAAGGCGATCTTGTTGAATGCATGTATGACATCCACTGGGGCCGTGTGGGAATATATTCAAACTACGGCACTCCCGAGCAGGTTGAACTGACCGTTCTCGGCGCCGATGAGTTCTTCGGCGAGATGGGCATGGTTTCAAATGAGCCCCGCAGCGCAACAGCCGTAGCGCTCGATGATGACACAACAGTGGAGATCATCTATCCTCAGGACTTCAGCGAGCTCTTTGAGAAGAACCCGTTTAAGGTTGACATGATTCTCAGACACCTGTCATCCAGACTGAGAAGCCTTACTATGAAGTATCTCGCGCTGTGTGAGAAGATCGCTGAGAAGACCGGATCGTGATCAATGATACCGGACATATAAATAATGCCGGCGGATGATGGGGAGAATGTCATGAATAACAATCAGTCAAAAGGTATATCCGGCAGTGAAGCCCTGGAATATCTTAAGCTTAATGTTATCAGCCATCTGACTGAGGGAATCCTGGTCACGGATGCTACCGGGACGATTCTTTACGCGAATCATTCATCCTATGATATTCTTAATCTTCCGCCGGATAATACTGTTGGACAGAAGCTTGCTTCTGTCTTTTTTGACAGTCCTGAGAACGACGCATTTTTCCAGACTGTCCTTGACGCGCTCTACTCCAAGGATGGGCTCAGTGAGTCGTTAGTTCCTTTCTACACGGAAGGGAAGAAGAAGCTCATCAGAATGTATGTGACGTATTATCCGCGGACAGAGCGTTTTAAAGAGGGGCTTATACTCGTATTCACTGATCTGAGCGAGCTTATGGAACTCAGGGACGCCGCGCAGGACATGGCGAAGATCAGCAGGCTTAACCGGCAGCTGACGATGCGCAATGAGCTGCTGCAGAAAACCTTCGGAATGTTCCTGTCCGATGAGATAGTGCGCGATATGCTGGATAAGCAGGGCGGTCCCGTTCTCGGCGGTATCAAGAAGAACATCACCATAATGATGAGCGATCTGAGAGGCTTCACCGCCCTGAGCGAGCAGATGGAAGCCGAGGATCTTATCAGCATGCTGAACCACTACCTCGGCGTCATGACTGAGATAATCCAGAAACGCGGCGGAATCATCATTGAGTTTATCGGAGACGGGATCATGGCTATCTTCGGCGCGTCCGGCAGCTCTGATTCCCACGCCGCTGACGGAGTCTGCGCCGCCATCGAGATGCAGGCCGCGATGAGCAGGGTCAACCAGTGGAACGCCAGGAGGGATTATCCACGCCTCGAGATGGGGATCGGCGTTAATACCGGAGATGTGATTGTTGGAAATGTCGGCTCGAAGAAGCGTATGAAATATGGTGTCGTCGGCAGTCATGTCAATAAGTGCGGACGTATCGAGAGCTATACTATCGGAGGCCAGATCCTGATCTCACCGGACACAAGGGATGCCGTCTCTAGCCCTCTGAAGATCGAGCGTGAGCTCATAGTATCACCCAAAGGAGTCGGACAGGATGTGACGCTGTCCCATGTAACCGGTATCGGAGAACCATACAATGTCAGCATTAAGACGCGTAATGATACTCCAAAGAGGCTCTCCGGCCCGATCCCGGTCTGCTTTCATATAATAAATGGCAAGCACACTGAAGACGAGATACATTTTGGCGGGCTGACGGCTCTTGGACGCGGCACCGCCCTCCTCCGGTCCGAACTGCCGCTCAACGACTATGACAACCTCAGGATTGAAGCAGGCGGGCATCTTCTGTGCAAGGTGATAAATAACGCGGATGGAGAATATCTGCTGCAGTTTACATCCATTCCTTCAGCATACAATGAATGGGTCCGTTCACATACGAAAAAAACGTGAACCCGGCAGGGCTGACCCCCTGTCATTCACACCGTATATATAAGGAAAGATTATTCCAATCGGCAAACTCATCGGGGCAGGTGTCTCAGGAAAGAGTCTCCCTGAGTACCCGCTCCGCGTTTTTATAGAATATCTTGTCAATCTCTTCCGGCATGAATCCGCTTCTGAGCATAAGCCCTTCAAGCTCCTGATAACCCTTCGGTTCCCTGACTCCCATCCTCACACTTCTTCCGCACCCGTCAAAGTCTGATCCAAGAGCAGCACAGCCGACGCCTCCGACATCACACAGATGGCGCAGATGTCTCACACAGTCCTCAAGGCCGCTGATTTTCGATCCGCGGCGCAGAAAAGGCGGGTTCTGATTAAGGCCGACAACGCCGCCTGACATGCCGACCGCGCGGATCATCTCATCAGTCAGATTCCTGGGATGGTCGCAGAGCTGTCTGCAGTTGGAATGGCTGGCCACGAAGGGTTTCTTTGAAAGCTCAGCCACATCCCGGAAGCCTCCGTCCGACAGATGGCTCACATCTATCAGAATCCCGAGCCGGTTCATCTCCCCGACAGCCTCTTTCCCGAAATCCGTCAGGCCTCTCTCCATATCTGACGAGGAAGGCGCGGCTCCTCCCGGAAGATTCGGATATCCGAAGCAGTTAGCAAAGTTCCAGGTCAGAGTTATCAGGCGCACGCCAAGACGGTGATATAAACCAAGCCGCTCCATGCTTCCGCCGATGTCACGCCCGTCCTCTATGGTCAGGACAGCGCTTATCCTGCCGGCAGACATGTTATCATCCAGTTCTTTCCTGCTCCTGCACATCGAGACAGAGTCTCCGTGCAGGACGCAGGTGTGATACAGGATGCCGGCAAGCCGTTTTATATGCTTCCAGTCTCCCTCATACAGGCGTCCAAGCCTTTGGACAGTCGTAATCTTAGGCAGGCAGACAGCGAAAAACTGAGCCAGAGCGCCTCCTTCCAGAAGCCGTTTTACATCCAGCTGCTCCATCGGAAGCGTATACAGATCATGCCGGAAGTGAAGATTCGCCTGTGTCAGCGTATCGCAGTGCATATCTATAAACTGTGTCATTATTCAGTCTGCCCTCATATGATACCGCGCCAGATTGTTATCGGGGCCGCATGGACATTTTACAGCAGCCACTCCGTTACTCTCCCGGATATACGAGGCCGAACTGCCTTCTGCACTCATCCATCTGCCTCATAATCTCCAATGTCTCCTCATGCGGCATGTCAGCGCATTCTGTCTGTCCCGCCTCAATGGCCGCAAGCGCGGCGCGCACCTCGTACTCGTATCCGTTGATCTGCTCAGGAACCGGCATTTTCTTAAGCAGCCTGCTCCCGTTCCCATCCTGCTCGTACAGCCTGATCTCCTGAGGATTGTTGATGTTGCTGACCTCAATGTATCCCTTCGGCCCGCTGATGCACCCGGTACGGTTCGCGTCGTCGGTCATGGACGCGTACAGCGAAGCCATACCGCCGTTCTTATACTCGATAAATATATTATCCTTTGCGTCGACGCCCGTCTCATACTTCACGCAGCTTGCCACGATACGGCTGATGTCATTTCCCATGACCATCGAAGCGAAATTCAACACATACACGCCCACATCAAGCAGCGCGCCTCCCGCAAGCTCCGGCCTGACCAGGCGCTCCTTGTCCGTGATGTTGTAGTCAAGGTTTGCGGACACGACCTGCGGCGTGCCGATCGCGCCTCCCGTGATCAGATCGTCGATCATTCTTCGTGCCGGCTGATAGCGGGTCCAAATCGCTTCCGTAAGAAGCAGTCCCCTGCTTCTGGCAAGGTCTGTCATCTCCCTCGCCTGCTTCTCATTTACCGCGAAAGCCTTCTCACACAGCACATGTTTGCCGGCATTCAGGCACGCCATCGTCGTCTCATAGTGATGTGAATGCGGAACCGCGATGTACACCAGGTCTACAGCCGGATCCGCAAGCATCTCCTCATAGCTTCCGTAAGCTTTTTCAAAACCGCATTCCGCCGCGAACTTCTCAGCTTTCTCCAGACTTCTTGACGCAACCGCGTAGGCGTTGACTTCTCCCTTCATGACCGTGACCGCCTGCGCCATTATGCGCGCGATAGCTCCTGCTCCCAGAATTGCGAAATTTCTCATCTTGTTCTCCTTTCCGCGTAGCGCCGGTTATTCTGACTGCCTCATCAAGCTTCCTCATATCTTCCTCGCTCAGGGACCATTCGGCAGCCGCACAGTTCTCAATCACCTTGTCCCTGGTCTGTGCGCCAACTATGCACGTCGACACATACTCCTTCCGGCACGACCAGTTAAGCGCGATCTGAGACAGAGGCACGTTGCCGTGCTGTTCGCTGATCTGTTCCATAACCTTGAGAAGCTCCATGACTCTTGAGAACATCGGCTCCTGAAAATGCTTATAGAAGCGGTTGCGGCTGTCAGTGGGATCATATTCCTTCACCTTCCTGATCTTCCCTGTCAGTATTCCCCCGCCAAGCGAGCCGTAGGTCATGCAGCCCATTCCCTTTGAGGCTGCCCACTTCATCAGATCAGCCTGATCGGTATTCACCATGGAAAACTGCGGCTGCAGAGCCTCGATATTCCCGAACTGTCCCGCTTCCTCGATCTGTTCCTTGGAAAAATTCGAGACGCCGAAGTGCAGGATCTTCCCCTCATCCTTCAGCCTGTTAAGCTCCCCGACGGTCTCCTCAAAAGGAGTGTCAGGATCCGGCCAGTGAATCAGCATCAGGTCAATGTGATCGGTCTTCAGGTTAACCAGAGACTCCTCACACTGCTTCCTGACCGTTCCCGCAGATCCGTCTTTTCTGTACACCTTCCCGTCTACAAAGACGTTGGCGCACTTTGTTGAGATATACACCTTGTTGCGGGCGCCAAGCCTTTCCAGGGCTCTTCCGAGAACGCGCTCAGCGGCGCCGTTGTTATATGCCGGCGCTGTGTCGATAAAGTTGATTCCGCAGTCTATCGCCGCTGAGACAGCGTCCAGCCTGGTCTCATCGTCGTAGTGGTCCCAGCCCACATCTCCCATCCCCCATGTGCCAAGCGCGATCTGTGATACCCGCATTCCTGTATTGCCGAATTCCCTGTAACGCATATTTATGTCCTTTCATTAACTGCGATTCCGGTCTGATCAATTCCGCCCGTGCCGGAATAACGCCCGGCGCGCAGCACAATCTGCCCTGTATTGTTATCATAGCATAAATATCTGTAACTGTTCACCACCTCAAAATTCATAATACTCTGCTTTTATATATTTCCACCTGTTTCCACCTGTGCGGTTGGATCACTATCGTGATCCAACCCCTCTACCCTCATTCGCAAAACTCACGCTTCGCAAAGCTCAGCGCTGCTGCAGCCGCTATCGCGTCTGCGTTTTGCTCATGTGGAAATATTTTAGCCCTGAGCGCAATTACTTCGTATCATATTAATGACTGGGTAATATCAGACCCGGAAAAAAGCTGTAAATCAATCCGGACGAACGCTCCGGAGCAAAAAGAAGGAGATTATATCATGGCAGACGAGAAAATCATTGTTGACGGACAGGAACTCGAGGAAGTCAGCGGCGGTTACGGCGGCGGCGGATACAGCATGACAGTCGGCAACTGCAACGGCGGATACCTTGCGCTGAGGCCTCAGCCGGTATGGGATCAGTACCATGAACTGGCTCAGATGTGGCCGGGAAGCACCGTATTCACATACGGCGCCAAGACCAACGGCACAGGACTGTACGGCACCCCCTGCACCTACACCTATGTACAGTACAACGGTGTCTGGGGATGGGCAAACAGCTCTTTCCTGAGATAACTCTCAAAGCGTAAGCCGATAAGGCATACTGGTGTTTACTGGAGAGGGCAGTGGCGACACTGCCCTCCCTTTTATCATTTTCTGTGCATTTTCCTGAGATATCAGTGAATTAACTTGAAAAGAACAGCACTTTTTAGTACTATCATTAGTAAGATCCGGCTTGCTTGATAAGGCAGAAAGGTAGTGCAGACATAATGAATACTACGATGAGTAAGATCAAGGAGTTCCTGTATCCGGGGAAGATCAAGGGTTTTCACGTAGATTTTGAGAAGGAGAACGGCAGGGCTCTGTGCTTTCTGCTGATAGCCGGAATGGTTATCAGTCTGGGAAGCTTTGTCTATGGCCTTCTGGGACCGTCAAGGTTTCCTGTCGGCGCTCATACCCTTGAATACGTCCTTTTCTTCAGTATCTCCGTGGCCCTTCTCATAGGCTACAAGAAAGAGATGATCAAGAACGGGACATTCACGCTGTATATATGGATCTGTCTGCTGCTGGTGTGGAGTCTGTTCATGACCATGGGAGAGCCCGCCGGTTTCCCGGCGTATCTGTTCTTTTTCTTCATCCTTACTCTGCCGCTTCTTATCCGTGACGCGTGGGGCAACGTTCTGATCCTGACGGTTGTATTTGCCCTGATATTTATCATCGTCGATATCTTCATCAAGAAGAGTGATTATGTGGAGCTTGACATGGTGTATCTGGCTGCCTGCGTCAGTGCCGCATTATATCTGTCGCAGAGGATGATTCATGAACGAATCACATTCATGGAATCCAGCTTCACCGCTACTGATAAGGCGGATCACGACGCGCTTACCGGGCTGTATAACCGGCGCGGCGGGGAACATCTCATCCGCAATTATGTCGCGAACGGAGTCACCGGCGCGTTCATGCTTATCGATATAGACGACTTCAAGCATATAAACGATACCTACGGGCACGCGGCAGGTGATGAGACTCTTAAGGCTATCGGGCGCAGCCTCAGGGAAAACTTCCGCGAATCGGATGTTGTCATGCGTATGGGCGGAGATGAATTCATCGTATACGCCGTCGGCATGGCGGATATCAACCATGTGACAGACAGGCTTGAAAAGACGAAGGCGTCCCTGCACAATATTCATCCGGATCCATCCGGGGCAGGTTATGTAAGCGCCAGTATCGGATGCATCATCAACCTCGGATCCTATCCCGACTATCAGTCACTGTCGGATATGGCGGACAAGCTGCTGTACCTTGTCAAGGAGGAAGGCAAGGACAACTTCAAGTGCTCATCCGCCGAGTACAAGGGATAAAGCTGTCGCAGAAGCAGATCGGAAGCACATTTATTCAGGACACAAACCGGCCCCGGTATCTCAACCGGGGCCGGTTTTTATACATTGTTTAAGCGCCGAGAATCAGGTCAGCAGCCTATGCCTCTGTCACTCGACGGCTGTGACCCTGCCATCTCCGTAAGGATCAGCATACTTATCCGGCACCACCCCGCCGAGCGGGCCTGACAGGTACTTTATAAGTGCCTGGTTGTCAAGGCATCCGCCCTGCTGTACGATGCTGCAGCCGTCAAACATTGTGTAGCCGTCGCCGTTTTGCAGGATAATATAATCACATCCCGCCACTGTGTAGGTCTTCTTAAGGTCGAGCGGCTCAGTGCCGACCATAACATTCTTCACCCGGTAATCGCCGTCTATTCCCCGGAACATCCCGTTCTCATCCTGTATGCATCCGGATTCAATATCCGTATGGATCTCATAGGTCAGTCCTGATACCTGCAGGAAACCTCCGTTTTCCTCAGGCACCATGTGCGCGCCCCATTCCAGCGCGTCAAGGATCTGCTGCCCGGTCGCCTCTATTACACACAGGGTATTATTGAACGGATTCACTCTTATAATATCGGAGTAGGTTATATCACCCGCTAAAACATCAGCCCTGACCCCTCCGCCGTTGGCGATGCCAATATCGGCATGTACTGCGTCGCGGTAGGCGTCCGCGCACAGATCCCCCAGATTAGTCTCCGCCCTGCGGACGATACGGATCGGAGCTCCATTGTCGTCAACGGCTTCCGGATCATTGATCAGCAGGTCAAAGTCCGCTTTGGCGATGACAGCCTCAAGCTTCTCTGTGTACTTCTCCATAACCTGGTCCAGATAATCGCTGATACGGTTATCGATGCCTGTAAGCTCCGGGAGAGAATCATCATTCTGCCAGCTCAGAAAATCGTGGGACAGGCTGCCGTCCTCAGCACTGATCCTGACACAGCCGAGCCCGTTCAGCTTCGTCCCGACCGCCATCCGGAAAACCTCATTTCCCTTCTTATCCTTCATCGTGACCTGATCGGTATCATGGCTGTGCCCGTCAAGGAAGCCGTCGATTCCGGAAATGTGCGAAATGACATCCGCATATGTCCACGGCTCGCACTCAGCCTCATTTCCGAGATGGGCGATGACGAAGACATAGTCAGCGCCATCTTTTCTGGCGCCGTCCACGGCTGACTGTACAGCCTCGTAGACCGCTTTGCCTGTGTCATCATCCTGCATGAATCCGTATATGTAATTTCCGTCATCATCCTGGAACGAAGCCGGAGTTGAAGATACTATGGTCCTGGGAGTCGTAACTCCGACAAATCCGATCTTTTTTCCTCCGATTTCTTTGATTACATAAGGGTCAAAGACGAGTTCACCCTCCTTGTTAAAGTTGCAGCTTATATATGGAAAGTCCGCTTCATCGGTGAGGTGGAGGAACTGATCCATCCCGTAATCGAATTCATGGTTTCCCGGTATCGCCACATCATAATGCATCTCATTCATCATATCGATGATGGCTTCACCATCCGTGATTGTTCCGATCACCTCTCCCTGGATCGAATCCCCGTCATCCACCAGCAGAGTCAGGTCGCCGTCCGCCTCCATCGTCTCGCGGATCTGCTCGAGTCCGGCATATCCGAACCCCTGGTCAATGCCGCAGTGTACATCACTCGTCACCAGAATCACGATGTCATGAGCCGCTTCCGCCTCTGTCTGATCAGAGCAGAAAGACTGCGATGCCATGCCGGCCGCCAGAACTGCCGAAAGTCCCAGAGTCATCAGCTTCTTAAATATCATTCTCTTGTTCTCCCCTCATAAAATGCCATCAAACTTGTCCTCGAGGACCTCCAGGTCAGTCCTGCCATCCAGCTTAGCCTGCACCTCCCCGGCCATCTCGATCTCGTCAGTGATGACCGCGTCGATATCTGTATCAAGGAACCTATACATTGCGTCTTCAGTATTTACCGTCCACACGACGGACTGCTTCTGCGCCAGGCTTATTGATTCGATCCTGTCATTCGTCGCGGTCTCCTCTTCCATAATCAGGAGATCACAGTTCATATTGGTTATATCTCCGAGACTGCCGAAAAACAGCGTCCCCGTCTCAAACTCCGGATAAGTTGTCTCCGCGTAGTCAATGATGCTGTAGTTAAGTGAGATCAGCGCGGTATCCTCAATGCAGTCATGCTCTTTGATGATCCTGACTGCGTCATCCACCATCTGCTTATCGGCGGTAGGACCCTTCAGTTCTACAAACAGTTTGATCCTGCCCTTCGCGGCATCGAGCATCTCTTCTAACGTCGGGACGGACAGTTCCCGCCCGCTTCCGGTAGTATCCTTAATCCGAAGTTCTTTGATCTCGTCCAGGGTCATATCCATCGAACCCTTCGCCACGCCGGTCAGACGCTTGAAATCATTGTCATGGTTTATGATGTAATACCCGTCCTTAGTTCTTTGTATATCGATCTCACTGCCATAACATCCATGCTCGACGGCCTTCTCGATGCCCTCCAGGGAATTCTCCGATGCCAGCCCTCCTCCGGCTCTGTGCGCAATGATCTTTGCCGGCTCCTGACGCGCAATAATCTGATTGAACATTGCTCCGATTATTACAGATGCTATCGCGAATCCTATGAATACCAGAATAATCAGGACGACCTTCCAGATGTACCTTGCCCTCTTCGGACGTTCCAGCCACCGCTCCTGCTCCCTGCCCGTAAACGCGAGGTACCAGCGGTTCAGACGGAGCATAAAGTAAGCTCCGCACAGAAGCGTCACGACAGAGACCAGATACTTCTCAACCAGAACCGCGAATGTCGCCGCGATCCTGTATCCTATGATATTCTTCTGAGTATCCGTGAACGTCTCGCCGGCCTTAATCATCCGCACTACATCTATCCTGGTCTGCTTCGGAAGCTGCTCTCCCACGCCGCCAAGCAGAAGATTCGGTATCATGCTGAACAGAAACGATGAACCGACGATTATCAGAATAATGACAGTACCTGTTATCAGGAGGCTCTTGAGGAATTCGAATGTGTGCTCTTTCACAATTCGTGTGGAGTACTTCTTTCCCTCCTTCGGAGTCATTCCGTCAAGAATGACGGCATGGAGGACAAACGCCGACTTGAAGGCAAACCATATCAGAAATATCAGCAGTATGATATATCCTGCCGTAAGCCATTTATTCTTCAGTATCACTTCCATGATGAAGTGTGGTACACGGAAGCTTTTTGACAGGCTGATCGACATCCCGACTCCGCAGAACGGCGTCGCTAGCACTATGAAGACAATGACACTGATCCCGGCCGGATTCATGAACCTGCGCAGGGTCTTAAAGCCTGCCTTGATGCATCTCCATGTACCGGCCTGCTTGCCCGACAGGATGTTGTCTGTCAGATGAACCATCGCCAGGAGCTCGAACACAATGTATACAAGCACCAGGAGAATGCCGAAGGCAATAATAACCGGAAACCTCCAGCTGAGAATAAAACTCTTCATGTTCGCGGTCGTGACTACATTTCCGCCCAGCCCGGCGATCAGGTTTATCAGCACCCGCAGTAAAACAACCGGCGCCAGAATGATGAGAGCGGACACAAGCTGAAATGTCCACATCTCAGGAATAGCCTCGAAAGAAAGCTTTCTGAAAGATATCCTTTCAAGCTTCCTGGGTTCAGCATCCTTTTTCCTGCCTCTCATCTGCCTCACTCCTCCTACGCGCTCTTCTCACTTTTGAACTTTGACGCGAGGAAATCACTCAGAATATTAATAAGTATCCCCAGGCCAAGGCACATAAGAGTCAGAATCAGGCTCTTGGCGATAACTCCCGCCGGAGACGGATCCTCATAACGGACGGAGAACCCGGTGATAGCGCAGATGATCCACGCGAAAAACATGTGATACAGGTAGATCAGAAGCGAATGCGATCCAAGCCAGGCGAGCTCTTTGACCCTCACCCCGGCTGTCTCTATAAGTACGCACACAATTCCCGCTCCCCAGATAATCAGAATCGCAGTCACAATGCACAGAAGCATCGACATCACTTCATTCTCACCGAAGCTTCCTCTGAACTGGTTCGGTGACGGTTCCTTGACTATAGAAACGACTATGCCGGCAGCAAGAAGACAGATCCCCGCGCCCCATCTTGCGCCTCTTGACAGTGACTCAAGTTCAAGCAGCCTGTTCTGCCCGAAGAAAGCTCCCAGAAGAAGGAACGCCGTCCAGTACGGGATGAGCTGCAGATTATAGGGGAGCACGACCCCGAAGTGAAAGCAGATCCCGGTCACCGCGAAGAGCGCGGCAGCAGTAATAATCGAGCCGGCCTTTGACTTAAGCGCCAGATCCGCGATCAGGAAGAACAGAATACTCGCAAACAGCAGCGCGATCAGGAACCAGAAGTCAGCAAGGAAAAAATACCTCTTGCCCAGTGAATAGTACTCCCAGCCAAACCAGTCCTGGATCACTCTGTTCCATATGCAGCCCGCGAAGAAATTGCGCAGGCACAGAAATGCTTCCTTGATGGTCTCCTCCTGTGTGGCTACGAGATATACGCTGCCGACAGCCCAGAACAGCAGCGAATACTTGAAGAACGGCGCCATCAGCGATTTCGTTCTGTTCCATATGCTCTCGCCGATGCTCCTCTTTCCCGGGCGGTAGAAATATCCTGAGAAAAAGAAGAAAGACACAAGCATCGCGTCCATCAGATGATTGATTATCAGGTTCTTAGGCCCGTTCGGGGCTATCAGATGATAACAGACGATCCATAGGATAGCGATTCCTTTAATCATGTCAACGTACTGCAGTCGTTTCTTCTCAGCTGCCATTCTTTATTCCTTCTTTCCTTTTTTACTGTAAAACTGACTGATTCCTGCAAAAAGCCGGCTGCGCGCTTTGAAACAGAATTAATTCCACAATGGAACCGAATCCACAGGCGCTTCAAACGGTCCCGGAATCACACATGTTCCCCTGTGCTTTCCAAAATAGTCTGTATCAAATGTGATCGGAGTCCCATCCGGATTCTCAAAACGCTCCTCCGGCTCGAAGGCTTTCCCGAGAATGTCGGAATTGATCATACGGCAGTTCATTTCTCCCAGATAGTCATACAGGTTTGTCCGGAATACCCATCCTTCGCTCGTCTCCTCAACCGACGCGTCGACGGTATGCTGTGCATCTGCCTTCCCGTTCCTCTCAGCCCTGTATGCCGAGGCTCCGTTGAAATACACATTTCCCTCCGACCATACCGGAAGATGCCCCTCATGCGCGCTCTCAAGCTTCGCCATATCCGGGGTATCGGTATCCATATCGAACTGGCTGATCCACTCCTCGTAAGTCGGATACTCATCCCAGACGTCTGTTCCGACCTTCCGGTTCTCAATCTGCGCTTCGTCACGGCTGTCGCTTCTTGCGACGAAGTCATCAGACGGCCATTTCTGCATAAAAATGTTGTTGTAGAAGCGGTTATCCCCGTGAAGAATCGTCATGAAGCCCATGACCTCCGTGCGGTGCGGGATATGATATGGCGTATATCTCCACGTGGTTCCCTCTCCGACGAAGGTAAATGCGCCGCATATCAGGTTGTGCACCATTGCCACTCCTTCTGTCGCGATGCGCAGCGACACATCCGACAGAAGAATATTGTGATCTATCAGTGTCGGGCCGTGGCTGACCTCGACAAAGATATCCTGGCTTGTCATGCCGCCCGTAAGCGCCTTCGCAAACTCCGGCTTCTGGTTGTCATGCAGCAGATTGCCGCTGATGCGGGTCCCCTGCGCCTCCCAGTCACACCAGATCCCCATAGTGCAGTGATGAATATGGTTGCGCCGCATTACCACATCGATCGCGGCGTGCATCTTGATCCCGGCGATCTCGGCGCCGCCAAGCTCCATCATATTGTTGATGTGGTGGATATGGTTGTCCTCTATCAGGCTGAACACTCCGCCCATGCGTCCGATGATGCCTCCCTGCTCGCAGTGATGGATCTCGCAGCGCCTCACGATATGTCCGCCGATGTTCTCCTTCAGCCAGCCGTGATACTGTCCGCGGCAGACGGCGTCACGCTCCATCTGGGTCGGACTCTTCACATGCCTGGTCGTAAAGTAATGGTCATTGTCAGGATCATAGTACTTTCCCAGCCCGATGCCCGAACACTTGGAATTGCTTATCTCACAGTCCTCTATGATCCAGCCCTTCGACCAGTGCGGGCCGATCATGCAGTCCTGAAATGCCGCGGGAGGAGCCCAGGTAGTCGCCGCCTTGTCCACCTTGAAGCCCGATACCGTAATATACCCGATACCGGTCTTTGAAGGCATGAAGCACTCTCTCCTGACCGTGAACTCCACCTTCTCCCTGTTGGGATCACTGTCCTGGAAATTGCACCAGAATACGGTACGCTGTCCGTCCTCCGACTGCTCCGCGTACCATTTATAGACGGAATCATCCGGCGACCATGAGACCTCGCTCTTTTTGCCGCTCCTGCAGTCCTCCACCGAAAACGCCTCATAGAGCATCCTGTCATTCAGGAATACACAGCCCGTATGCCTGGACTTACCGGCAAAGTACCAGTCACCGTACACATATGTCGTGTACGGATTATAAGAGCCGAAGATACTGTTATCAACACTCGTCGTCCATATGTCCCCGTCCTTTTCCCAGCCTCCGAGAAGCTCTGCGCCGGTTATGACGGCTCCGTGCATCTTCGTGCTTCTGTAGACGATCCTCGCGTCCTCATTTCCGCCCGATGCCGGATTCACATACTCTCTGTATACACCGGGCTCAACCAGTATCTCATCTCCCTGCCCGGCGCAGGACGCCGCGTCCTGGATGCGGCTGAAGGGTCTTTCCTTAGAGCCGTCTCCCTGAGCCTTAACGTTCTGATCAACATACCATCTCATGCTGCAACCTCTCCTGACAATGTAATTATACTTCTATTTTTAACCCAATTTACCCTTTTTGTACAGTATTCATGAGATCATACAGCGGTATGCCATGCTGTTGCAATTATTAAATCCGGCATGATTTTTTTACACTGGCAGTCTGTTTTCATGTGCAGCTATGATGACGTCAGTTAATCGGATAGGGGAGATTTGACC
>DFHY01000114.1 GCA_002371345.1 Lachnospiraceae bacterium UBA3711 | reverse complement strand
CAAAACAATATGCTGTTCCGGCACGCAGCGAGCGTATGTCTCAAGACATAACCGCCAACTCTCACACCGTCCACAGTATCAGCGCGTCCTCTCTGGGAGATTCATAATATCCCTTGCGGACGCCCTCGTCATTGAATCCAAGACTGTGATACAGGGCGATCGCCGGCACATTTGATCTGCGGACCTCCAGCGTAAAGCGCTCTGTCCCGAGTCCTGAGGCTCTGCGCATCAGTTCCAGGAGCATTCCGCGCGCTATCCCTCTGCGGCGGAACCCGGCCGCCACCGTTACATTCGTGATTTCGGCGATCTCGAAGGATCTCATGCATCCGCAGTATCCTGCCAGGACGCCGTCGCATTCCGCCTTCAGGAATAGGTAGTAATCCCTCTTAAGCGCGTCCGAAAATGACCTCCCGCTCCAGGGAAGGGAATAGTTCTCACGCTCGATCGCCTCCACCGCCGGAATATCTTCCATTAGCAGAGGGCTGATCTCCAGGCGTCCGCCCCCATCGAAGGGTGTTATTGTTATAGTCTCATGGTTCACTTCTGTCAGCCTTAATTTCTCCCAGCTTCTGAGCGCGTACCCGCTCAGCCTGGGATACCCTCAGATAGTCCGGTCTGTGCATGGCCGCCGTCTCCAGCTTTCCATGCATTGCCAGCTCCATGCCTCTCACAGCGACGGAACCCGCCCTTTGCTGTGACATATGAGCCGGAGCATATACATGCCGCGCTCTGAGATTATCCTCAATCAGGCTTCTGTAGGCATACGCTCCGTCCCCGAGCAGGATTATATTCTTATCCATCTCCTCAGACAGGGAGTTCAGCCTTTCACACAGTGAGGTGACGCTGACAGGCTCCTGACCGCTCACCACGCAGAAGCCGCTATTGAAAGTATAGATCCCGGCAAACACCTGATGATTGCGTGCGTCCAGCATCGGTACGATCAGATCCGGCGAGCCGTAATAATTATACGCCAGAGCCTCAAGCGTCGGAACATGAATCAGCGGTTTGTCCATAGCAAGTCCGACTCCCTTGGCCACGGCGGAACCTATGCGCAGTCCCGTAAAAGAACCAGGCCCGCCGGCAACCGCGACAGCGTCGATACTCTCAAGATCAAGATCCAGCATCCTGCGGACCTCGTCCATCATTGGAACCAGCGTCTGACTGTGCGTTCTCTTAAAATTCACGGTGTACTCCGCAAGCAGCGTCCCGCCATCACATACGGCGACGGACGCAGGCATGCCCGAGCTGTCAATTGCCAGAATCTTCATATCGTAAAGCTTCCTTAATCGTCTTTATTCAACATCTCCCGTACACCGCGCGATATGGTTCCGCGCAGGTGCGCCGGCATGATTACGGATTGTTCCGCGCTTCGCGGTCTTCGCTTCGCTACGGTCAGCACTGGACGAACATCCACTGGACGCTCAGCGCCCCACAATCCTACCTACATTCGTGCTTATCATCATAACACTGTTATACGGCGATAGTCCGCGCCTTTCGACATGTCCTTCCTGATCTCGACACGCTCTACCTTCTCCGGCGGAAGCTCATCGATCAGATCACCGATCATATCAGCCCATTCAACCAGGCAGACACCTTCACCGAAGGCGTATTCCTCCCAGCCGATCTCAAGCATCTCTTCACTGTCCCCGATACGGTACACATCAAAATGATACAGCGGAAGACGTCCGTCCTCATAGATCTGCAGGATCGTGAAGGTCGGACTGTTCACAGGCTCGCTGATTCCGAGTCCCGCAGCAAATCCCTTGGTAAACACAGTCTTCCCTGTACCAAGATCGCCTGTCAGTGTAATAACCTGACCCGGAACGGCCATTTCTCCCATGCGTCTGCCTATTTCCCAAGTGTCCTCAGCACTGTATGATTCCAATATCCCTTCAGCTATCTCTGCCATTTTCCCGTCCCCCGCAGGGCTTCAGTTTCTATATTGATATTCAGCCGCGTTCAGGAAAGAGAAGGCGTCTTCCGGATGAGCGATAAACTGCATAAGCATGTAAGCACAGTTCGCAGCGACCCTCTCATCCCTGAGAATCCTGACCGCTTCATCGCGGTCAGCCAGCACAACCTCCAGGTCCTCTCCGTCCTCAAGTCCGTCGCTGCTGATGCTTCCTTCACAGTACCCGTAGACAAGACTGCAGCTCTCATCCGTCATGCCCACCGAGTTGTAAAACGGCCTCTCATACATGGGATCAACATCGAGAGGACTGAACTTCAGGCCAGTCTCCTCCTTCATCTCACGTACAGCGGCTTCTCTGTAATTCTCACCGTCCTCGATCAGTCCAGCGGGAAGCTCATATATCCATCCGGCGATCGGGTACCGGTACTGACGCACCAGCACCACGTGATCACGCTTCTCTCCGGCAAGGCTGAATATGACAACTCCGTCCGGATGGTTAACTCCTGTTGACAGGTCAAGGTCCGCGATATCCTTCGCCCTTGACGCCATGAAGTATCTGCCGTGCCCTCCGACTCTCTTGATCGTGGACAGCTCGTAATAATTCAGAAAACGGTTATGTGTGATCTGTGTTACTTTTTCAACCTTTGCCATGTCTTTAATAACCTTATCTCAATAAACAGCAGCTGATCAGGTTCCCTGCGGCGTGAAGATTCTTGAGCCCACTTTCTCAAGGGCGAAGAAGAGCACCATTCCGATAACCCCGCAGGAAATGACCTCGCCGAGGCAGACAGTAAGCATCTGGATCGGGATCGGCACATTGATTCCATAACCATAATACAGTACCAGCGGCACCACAATGGTATTGGCCGCGATCGGCGGTACCGGCAGTAAGAGCTTGAACGGGTTCGACAGTTTCTTCCTGCGGATCACATTGCCGATCGCCCAGGTTCCGCAGGCTCCCGCGAGAGTCGCGAGGCTTCCGAATATAACATCCAGCGGGATCGCGCCGCCAAGCAAATTGCCGAGAATGCATCCGACAAACAGTCCGGGAATCGCTGCGGGTGTAAAGAACGGAAGGATCGTAAGCCCCTCCGCGATACGCACCTGCACATCCCTGAAGCTGATCGGCGCAAACAGCTGGCACAACACGACGTAGAGTGCGGCGATCACCGCGCCCTGCGTCAGAAACAGGACCTTTTGATTTTTCATTTTCAGTTACCTCCGTAGTTTTGTTTATGGTGAGGATGGTCACGAACTCACCTTGCCGCCCCGTAAGGGCTCGCCTAGAATATCATTTTCCCTGAAAATGCGCAAGCTTGCTCTATCACCGGTTTTACCGTTTCCTCAGTTTTATGCCGCATGCCATTGATTATACCGGCAAATCTGAGGTATCATACGGATAGTAATGCCTGAGACAGTAAGGAGGTAACACTATGCATATGGCAGACGCTCTGATCGTTCCCGGAACTGCAGCGGTGATGGCCGCCGCGTCCGCTGGAGCCGCAGCTTATTCCATCTACAAGGTACGGAGGGAAAATGATCCCGCGAAGGTTCCGGTCATGGGAGTTATGGGCGCTTTTGTCTTCGCAGCGCAGATGATCAACTTCACGATTCCCGGCACCGGCTCCAGCGGACATCTATGCGGCGGACTGATGCTGTCGGCGGTTCTCGGGCCATATGCCGGCTTCCTTACTATGATAGGAGTCCTGCTTGTCCAGTGCCTGTTCTTCGCGGACGGCGGACTGCTGGCTCTGGGATGCAACATCTGGAACATGGCGTTCTACGGATGCTTTGTCGGCGCTCTTCTTATCTGGAAGAGCATAATGAAGAACGGCGCCTCGAAGAAACGCATCACCCTGGCATCTATCCTCGGAAGTGTAATCACACTTCAGATGGGAGCATTTTCCGTATGTATCGAAACCTTTGTGTCGGGCGTATCAGCGCTTCCTTTCAAGGCGTTCCTGGCAGCCATGCTGCCGATACATCTCGCAATAGGCCTAGTGGAGGGTCTGATCACGGCAGCCGTTCTCTGCTTTATTCACGAGGCACGGCCTGAGCTTCTGTGGGGAATCGGGACCCAGGAGAGAGCTCCTGCCCGCCTCTCACTTGGCAAAACACTGGGAATCATTGCCGCAGCTGCTGCTGTGGTCGGAGGTCTTCTGTCACTTGCCGCGTCCGCACTGCCGGACGGCCTGGAGTGGGCACTTGAGAGAGTCGCGGGCACCGCCGAGCTTCCCGCTGCGGGAGGAGCATATGAAGCCGCGGGAGCGGTTCAGAAAGCGACGTCCATCCTGCCCGATTACGCCTTTCCCGGCTCCGAAAGCGCCGCCGGAACCACTGTCTCAGGGCTGGCCGGAGCCCTTATAACAGCTCTGATCCTTATAGGAATAGCTCTGGCGCTTCACTTTTTCCGAAGCCGCAGAAGAGGATAGACTGAACGTCCTGTCCGACACCCCGAAGCAGACATATACGTGTGTCCGCGCAGTGGTGCCGGCATGCAGAAAGGCTTGAGCAGTTTATCGTTGCTTCTATCCCGGCGTATGAAACCGCAGCTGGAGATGAGATATGAGCAGGATCGGCAATGCCGCACGCAATATAGGTAAGCTGGATGAGCTCGCCCGCCGGGACACCTGGCTCAACCGGATTCATCCGCTTCCCAAGCTTCTGGTCACCGTGCTGTACCTGGTGCTGGTTGTGTCATTTTCACCACGTCAGCTGACCGGAGTGCTGGGCATGGCGATATATCCTTTCATATTGTTTGAATTCGGTGATCTGTCATTTACGAGTGCCCTGTACCGTATGAGGATCATCCTTCCGGTGGTATGCCTTGTCGGAGTACTCAACCCCATTTTCGACAGAGAACCGGCGCTCACCATATTCGGCGTAACCGTCACCGGCGGAGTCCTGACTATGCTGAGTCTGATGGTCAAGGGCGTGCTCACTGTCCTTGCGACTTATCTGCTGATCGCGACCACAACCGTGGAGTCGGTCTGCGGCGCTCTTCGTATGCTTCATATTCCCGGCATACTTGTTACAGAGTTTCTGCTGATCTGCCGTTACGTGTCTGTTCTTCTCAGCGAGGCAGACCGTATGTGGCAGGCATACTCTATGAGAGCCCCCGGGCAGAGAGGCGTGGCAGCCGGAGCGTGGGGTTCCATGATCGGCCGGCTGCTGCTCCGAAGTATGGACAGAGCAAAGGCCCTCTACCAGAGCATGTGTTTGAGAGGCTTCAGGGAGAACAGCACGCTCCTGCCTGTGAAGGGTCTGGAGAGTAAGGATCTGTTCTACTTCGCGTCCTTTACGACAACGCTTATACTGCTGAGGATATTTCCGGTTCTCGAGCTTATCGGCAGGCTGTTTGTATAGCTGCCGTCACCGCGCTTCAGCCTTCAGGCGGCTGCTTTCACAGCTTCCTGAACGAACTTTAGTCTTCGGGCAGGCTGCTTTCATAGTTTCCGATACCGCGCCTAGGAGGATTCATCTTGAGCCATATCCATATCGACATATCCGGACTGTCATTTGAATATGAGAAGGGACATCCGGTTCTGGACAGTATCTCTGTATCTTTTCATGAGCATGATTCCGTGGGTATCATCGGCGCGAACGCCGCCGGCAAATCGACATTCCTCAAGCTTCTTGTCGGATTGGAAATGCCGCCTCAGGGCAGTATCAGGATCGAGGAAATCCCTGTAGAGAAGAATACTCTGTCAAAGATCAGGGAAAAGATCGGATATGTCTTTCAGGATTCCGATACCCAGCTGTTCATGACCACCGTTCAGGACGATGTTGCATTTGCGCCGCGCAATTACGGCCTTCCTGAGGATGAGGTCGCGAGGCGTGTAGCACGGGCTCTGGATCTGGTGCACATTCCGCACCTCGCCGGCAAACCCATATACAAGCTGTCAGGCGGTGAGAAGAAGCTTGCATCCATCGCGACTATACTGTCAATGACGCCTGACATAATACTGATGGATGAGCCGTCGGCAGCGCTGGATCCAAAGAACAGGCGAAGCCTCATTCATGTTCTGAATGAATTCGACCACCTCAGGATAATCACCTCCCATGATCTGGACTTTATATGGGACACCTGCAGCCGGGTGGTTCTCATAGATGCAGGAAGGATCATAGCTGACGGCATCCCTGATGTTATTCTTCGCGATGAGACTCTCCTGACCGCCCACGGCCTTGAGCTGCCGCTCTCACTGTCAGAGCGATGAAGACTCCCATTTGATGCAGGCACTTCTCATGTGAATTATCCGTGAAGTTTTGAACGCGAGATTGTTTTACCGATTCCGAGGTGATAAACTCATACCTGAATGAATCATAGTCTATGATTAACCATCCAAGAGCCGATTACGGATAGTTCCGCAACGTACGAACAGCTCAATAGTTTTGTCTCGTTTCAGGGCTTTTGACCTTTACATCAAGATGCTAAGGAGAGATAGATTTGAACGGATCAGATTATCAGAACTTCAACTCCTCCGGACCGGGTGAGCCGGACGATTACAACCGCTTCAAGGCAGCCGTAGCCAAGCGCAACATGGCAACCGCGTCAATGATATGCGGGATTATCGCGGTAATAGCTTTTCAGCTGTTCTTCATAAGCCTGCCTCTTGCCGGGGCCTCCATTATCCTGGCCCTTCTGTCGCGAAGCAGCCGTCATGTACAGGGCAGGGCAAGGATCGGCCTGATCGCAGCCGCAGCTTCCATTGTCTTCACCTG
>DFHY01000108.1:65226-80464 GCA_002371345.1 Lachnospiraceae bacterium UBA3711 | reverse complement strand
GCAAGGCACAGGAAGAAGCTTATAAGAATTCCGATCCTCACGCAAATATATCGTATCAGGTGCCGCTGAAGAAGAAACAGAAGACGGGCAGGCTTCAGGTCCTTGGGCTTGCCGGCGGTGACAGTGTCGTGTCATGGGCGTCTTCTGACAGTAAGAGAGCGACTGTTAGCGGCAGCGCGGACGGAACCTGTGTTGTTAAGGCCGGCAGGAAGACCGGAAAGGCTGTTATTATCGCGAAGACCGAGAGCGGAAAGGAAGTTACATTCAGGATCAAGGTTCAGAAAAATAAGGTAAAGACAAAGAAGATACTCATCGGATCTAAGACAGTCATGGTGTCGGTTGGAGAGAGAGTTATACTGAACCCTGAGCTGTATCCTATAACATCAGCAGACAAGATTAAGTACACTTCAGGTAATAAGAAGATTGTTAAGGTATCGAAATCCGGAGTTCTGACCGCACGGTCAGCCGGCAGTGCTGTGATTACAATAAAGAGCGGAAGCAAGAAGCTGAAGGTGAAGGTGATTGTGCAGTGAGTGTGCCGACACCATGAAGATGTGCGGGACGCCGGATCTATCGTCAATAGGACCTGAGTGCGTACGCCGGGTATAATCAGCGATCTGAATATCATAACCGGAGGTTAACAGCAGGCGGAAGAACGCTGCAGCTAAGCGAAGAATGGAAGAGCGGCCTGAAGAGCGGAAGTGTTGTCGAAGAGTTGGCGCTTCCGCTTTTTATTATGGAAATATGTAATAAATATTTGACATAATTCTATTAATGGGGTATATTGAGGATGAACCGGCTGACAGCAATACGTGATTCAAAGATCCTGAAAGGGAGAAAGGGGCAATTACTGATATGAGTAAAGTATTTTCATTTCTTCCGGTTGCTTTTGTTGTTTTGGTAATTGTGTACGAGAAGTTCAGGCAGAAAGGGATCCGCAATGAATATGACGAGATGCAGCTGGAGATCCGCGGGAGAGGAGCCTGGTATGGTTTCTACGCGATGATACTGTACTGGGCGTGCTGTTTCATTCTCGAGAACACATTTGATCTTCGGTTCCTTACAGCCGGCAACGCGGTATTTCTGGGTATCATGATCAGCGGAAGCGTCGTGGTCGGTTACAGCATCCTGCACGATTCATATTACGGTATGAACCGGTCCGGCTCAAAGAATCTGTACTTCCTGTGTTTGATTGCCGTGATAGAGTTCATATGCGTAGCGATATTTATTGCAATGCTCAGGAGTGGTGTGTTCTCAGACCTGAAAACGCCCTGCGCGGATGAGAGGATCATGCTGGTGCTGTGCATTCCCATGTTCACGACGATTCTGATTACGACGCTGATAAGACGGCTTAAGCCGGAAGAGGAGGATGCGTAATGAAGAATCTCAAACTGAAGAGCGCGCGCGCCGCCAAGGACCTCTCCCAGGAGGAGCTGGCGCGGGATGTCGGTGTTTCACGCCAGACGATCAGCGCGATAGAGAAGGGAGATTACAATCCTACTATCAAGCTGTGCGTGAAGATATGCAGAAGGCTTGACCGGACGCTTGACGACCTGTTCTGGGAGGATGTCTGACTATGTTAACTCTGGCTGCCGCAGGCCCGATCCTGCTGTGTGTGATACTGATGACTGTGTTTTCCTGGCCGGCAAAGAGAGCCATGCCGCTCTCGTGGCTGTTTGCCGCGATCCTGGCCGGATGCGTGTGGAAGATGGATATTATAAAGATATCCTCTGAAACCGTACTGGGATTTCTGAGCGCTTCGGAGATCCTGATGATAATATTCGGAGCCATCCTTCTTATGAATGTGCTGCGTGAATCCGGGGCCATGGCGTCGATCAATCAGGTATTTTCACATATAACCAGGGACGCGAGGCTCCAGTGCGTCCTGGTCGGATGTGTATTCGCCGGATTCATTGAGGGCACCGCGGGCTTCGGAACTCCGGCGGCTCTCGCGGCCCCGATCCTTATCGGGCTTGGTTTCCCTCCGCTCGCCGCGGCAACCGTCTGCCTGATCTATAATTCATGGCCGGTTGAGCCGGGGCCGGTGGGTGTTCCGCTTCTGACTGCTTCGGCGACGGTAAGAGACGCCGTCATCGCGAGAGGCGGCGATCCGGACCAGTTCACCCGTGTCCTGACGAAATGGGTTGTCATACCGCACTGCATCGGCGGAACCCTGATTGTGTTTATCGGAGTCATGGTCCTGTGCAAAGTGTTCGGGAAGAGACACAGCTTCAAGGACGCCCTCGAGGCGCTTCCTTTCTGCCTGTTCACAGGGGCAGTTGTCTCGGCTATATATCTTGTTATGGGAATATTTGCCGGCCCTGACCTTACCAGCATGATCGCATTTATCGGTGCTCTGCCGATCCTGATTTTCGCGGTTAAGAAAGGCCTGTTTGTACCGAAGCGGGTATGGACATTCGAGGGCTATGAGGAATGGGGAGAGGATAACTGGGGCAGCGGCAGCGTACAGAGCAGTGTGAAGGATACCGGCCTGAGTCCTGTAAAGGCATGGATGCCGTATGTGATAATCGGTATTCTCCTTGTACTGACCCGGGTTGACGCATTCGGCATCAAGGCGGTGCTGAATTCCGATCCGCTGATCCTGCACGTTCACAATATTCTGGGAATCGAGGGAGTCAACTGGGACTTCAAGGTTCTGTACAATCCCGGTATCCTCCCGTTTTTCCCGATCGCTATGCTGACGGTGTTCTTCCACGGAATGCACGGGCGTGACGCCGCAGCCGCGCTGAAGAAAACCCTGAAGCAGATATCGGGAGCTGCCATAGCTCTTCTGTTCGGCGTAGCTATGGTGAATCTGTACCGCTACACGGGCACCGGCGCAAATGACTCCATGCTGTATACGCTGTCCGGCGCGATGGCGGCGATCTTCTCCGGGGCATATTTCCTGGCTGCGCCTCTTATCGGCGTGCTCGGCGCATTTATGTCAGGCTCCAATACTGTCTCGAACACGCTGTTTTCCTCGATTCAGTTTGAGACTGCTTCAATACTTGGGATATCTCAGGTTCTGATAGTTGCGCTTCAGGCCATGGGCGGCGCGATCGGGAACATGATCTGTGTCCACAATATAGTCGCTGTCTGCGCCACGACCGGAACAAACGGCAATGAGGGCAGGCTGATCAGGACAAATATTATCCCCTGCCTGATATACGCGCTGACGGTTGCGGTGCTTGTCGGCATATTCCTGAACATGGGCGTGAATCCCATGCCGGAGCTTCTCGGGACATGAATCCGGCTGCGGAGTATTGAATAACAAGCCTGATTGCCGGGCATCGTCATTGCCAAGGCTGTTTACCCGGATTCTCAGCATCAGGCTGAAGGTACATATGAATCATGCTTTAGCCCGGCAGGAGATCATTCTGCCGGGTTAATCATGTCAAAAATGACCACATTATTTACATAATCAACCAAATGATGTATTCTGTTATTAGCCGGGAGCGCGAAAGTTGCGCAGCAACGGAGCGATCCGTACATCATAGTCCGGGACAAAAGTACCTTTTGACCCAGGCATCATAAGATTGCAGGCAGAGCTTTATCAATGGACGAGGAGGAAAACTTGCTGATGAAACGAAGACTACAACTGGCTGTTCTGGTGCTGGCGCTGGTTCTTGCTGCCGGCGGAATACATGCCGGGGCAACAACGATAGGGGAACTACTTGGATGGAACACATCCGAGGAGTCGTCAGACAGTTCGAAGGCATCAGATACGGAAGACAAATCAGGAAAAAAGAAGGGGTCGGATGATTCCAAGAATGCGAAGGATAACAGCGACTATTATAAGAACCTCGAGATTGATGAGGACGCGTCTTATGATACTAAGGATGAGGTCTGCGCCTATCTGGTACAGTTTCACCGCCTGCCTTCCAACTATATGACAAAGAAGCAGGCAAGGAAGGAAGGCTGGGAACGCGGTCCGCTGCATCAGACCATACCGGGCAGATGCATCGGCGGCGATGTGTTCGGCAATTATCAGGAAATACTTCCTGAGAAAGACGGACGGATGTATCATGAGTGTGATATTGATACTTTGACAAGTGAGAGACGCGGTCCGAAGAGGATCATTTACTCAGGCGACGACGACAACGGCGACTGGAATATCTATTATACGGATGATCACTATGAGACCTTTGAGCTACTCTGGGGGGATGACAATTATGAGTAAGGAGTGTCTTAAGCAGATAAGACTTGACGCTGAGGCTCTGTCAGAGAGGGAAGCTCTGGCCGAAATAATGAAGAAGGAGTTAGACCTTCCGCAGTCATTTTCGGGGAATCTTGACGCACTTTCCGACTTCCTCAGCGAGGTTGTGGAGGATACGGTGTTTGAAGCGGAAGCTTTATATGCCGGCAGCCTGGATCCGAAGTCCTATGCGGCAAAGGCACTGAGGGTGATCTCCGACGCGGCCCAGGAGAATCCGCATCTGCACCTGTATCTGATGGCGTAGAAGCCGGATGCCGCAGCCAGCCGGTGATTGTCACACGCCGCTGAGCAGATATTGTTACCCACAGCCGGGCTGCGGAGTTATATTTCCCGCCCGGCCCAGCGCAGGATGGAGAATGGACGGAAACAGGGTGGATTATGGCTCCGAAGAAGAAAGACAAGGTAGAACTCAGGTATTATGACATCCCTCAGAAGGAGGGTGTTATCGCGCTCATGGGCGATGAATGGATCCGCGAATACGGGGACGGCATAGATTTCCTGCATTTTCACAACCTGCTTGAGATCGGGATATGCCATTCCGGAACAGGGGATCTTGTGCTCGACAAGAGGATAGAGCGGTTCGGGCCGGGTATGATCTCCGTGATTCCGCGCAACTTCCCGCACACGACGAATTCGGATCCCGGAACTAAGGCCTCATGGGAGTATCTGTTCCTGCACCCCGAGAATCTCCTGAGAGAGCGTTATGGGGATAATGAGATCATCAGGCGGAGGCTTTATGACTTTATTGGCAGGAACGCGATCTTCGGAACCTGTGAACAGTATGGATTCCTTGCTTCAACCGCGGGGCTGATTCTTGACGAGATGAGGACAAAGGGACCCTTCTACATCGAGAAGATCAGAGGGCTCCTGCTGGCGCTGCTTTTTGATATCGCGAGGATAGCCAAGGACGATGATGAGCCTGATGTGCCGGTGCGCACAGGCGTCGGTCAGATTCAGAGCGCGCTGAAATATGTGGATGCGCATTACGCGGAACCTATACGGATCGAAGATCTCGCGAGAGAGTGCCATATCTCGGAGACGCATTTCCGAAGACTGTTCTCAGAGTATATAGATATGACGCCTATAGAATATGTGAATTTGGTCCGGGTCCTGCGCTCGTGCGATATCCTGAGATCCACCAGCGATTCGATGTCCACGGTGGCGCTCAACTGCGGGTTCTCGACGGTATCTACCTTCGACAGAAATTTCAAGCGGGTAATAGGTGCTACGCCTTACCAGTGGAAGAAGGATCCCAGAAACTACGAGAGCCGTCTTCTTGAGATGAATATCTCCGTAAGAAAGGGCTGGTAGATCAGCCGGTAGATATGAGCCGGGGGTAAAAGTGCTTTTTTGCCCCCGGTTTTTATATATAACGTCCAATGCGCTGAATCGTTCGTCAAGATGACGAATGATGGTCGAAAATGCGCTTTTATTGCATCATTCCGAACACAAACCTTGTTCGAATATGTATATGATACGTAGTGAAAGTCCGGTAAGGTGAACAACTCAGTCACTGATGTGATGTAATGGTCAAAAGCTCTGTAGCTGAGCGGCGAGAAAGCTGCGAAGCAACGAAGAGATCCGTGCATCACAGATATGAGCCGGCGGCAACTGATAAAAAGCAGGATTATAACAGCAATGGAGGTATGAACAATGAAGAGAAGACTTATCGCACTTCTGACAGCCGGAGTTCTGTCGGTTTCCATGATTCCGATGAACGTGTTTGCCGATGACGCTGACGCGCCGACTGCGGATGTATCATCTGAGGACGAGAACACGCTGTCCGTATACGCATGGGACGCGAACTTCAATATCCCGGCCCTGGAAGCGGCCGAGGCTGACTACCAGAAGAACGTCAATCCGGACTTCAAGCTTGACATCATCACCCAGTCCGGTTCTTCCGATGTCGAGAACGCGGTCACACTGGCCGGACAGTCCAGCGATTACAGCAATCTTCCTGACATTGTTCTGTTCCAGGATCACTATTTCCAGCAGTTCTATGTAAGCTATCCGGACGCATGGCTTGACCTTGCGGACGCTGATATCGACTGGGACGACTTCGGCGCTGAGAAGCTTTCCTACAGCACCATCGATGATGTTCACTTTGGTGTTCCGGTAGACAACGGAACCGCTATCATGGCCTACAGAACCGACCTTCTTGAAGAGGCCGGATACAGCATAGACGATATGGTCGGATGCACATGGGATCAGTTCATCGAGATCGGCGAAGCTGTCTATGAGAAGACCGGCAAGTATCTCCTCTGCATGGACGGCTCCGGAAATGACCTTCCGTACATGATGCTTCAGGCTGAGGGCGAGAGCCAGTTCACCGACGGCGAGCCGACCTTCGCTACCAACGAGAAGTACATCGCCATCATCAAGGACATCGTTGAGATGATCCAGAAGAACGTTCTGTATCTTGGAAACGACTGGTCCGATTACACCGATCAGGCTATCATCGGCGACATGGTTGCCGGCGTCCTGAACGGAAACTGGATCATCCCGACCATGGAGCAGGCAACAGAGAACTCCGGAAAGTGGGAGATCACTTCTCTTCCGACTCTCGAAGGCGGCGAGGGATATGCCTCCAACGGCGGCTCCTCTCTGTACATCACCGGAAACTGCTCCAAGCCTGAGCTCGCTGCTGACTTCCTCGCGAAGACCTTCGGCGCAGGCAGCACCGAGACCTATGACGCTGCTCTGAAGAACGGCGGAGTTATCACCTGCTCGATCTCAGCCGGTGAGTCCGATGTGTATCAGGAAGGCGTTGACTTCTTCAACGGACAGCCTATCTATGCTGACATCGTTGAAATGGGCGCGAATGTTCCGGTTATTGAGCAGAGTGATTATCACTATCAGGCCCGTCAGTATGTGGGTACCGCGATCCAGAACCTGGTTGCTGCCGGCGAGCCGACCGATGAGTCTGTAGCGGCTGCACTGCAGGATGCGCAGGATCAGCTTTCCTTCGAGATGGCCGGCTGAGCCAATCTGACTGATTTGACCGATCATATAACTGAATGAGATTATCCGGGAGGCAATCCTGTACACGGCAGTGATGCTGACGGGGAGCCTCCCGGTTCTGTTTCCTGAATAGAAGCTGATGTGCCGGACGAAGCTGCCTGACGGGTATCGTCCGGACCTGATGGGAGAAAGAGACAGTGAATAAAAAGGGCAAAAGTGTGCGGGCAAAGGAGAGGAGAGCCGGGTGGATCTTCCTGACGCCTGCGACTATTATGATCCTGGTCATGAGCTTCTGGCCGATGATCCAGGCTTTTATCACTTCATTCAAGTCGGGCAAGGGATCGCTGCTCACGTGGGCGAATCCCTGGAATTTCAACTATGCCCGCATTCTGCAGGATAAGATATTCATCACATCGCTGAAGAATACATTCCTGTATCTGATCATAGAAGTTCCGGTCATGCTGATCCTGGCGATCCTCCTGGCCCAGATTCTCAACAACAAGGATCTTAAGTTCAAGGGGCTGTTCCGCACGATGGTATTCCTTCCGTGCGCGACTTCGCTGGTTTCATACGCATTGATCTTCAAGTCGCTGTTCGCGACGCAGGGCCTGATCAATCAGGTGCTGATGAATCTGCATATAATTCACGAGAACATCAACTGGCTCGGCACAGCGGGTACCGCGAAGGCTATCATCATCATCGCCCTGATATGGAGATGGACGGGCTACAATATGGTCTTCTACCTGGCGGGACTCCAGAACATCGATTATCAGGTTTACGAGGCCGCGAAGATCGACGGCGCTTCTCCGTGGAGCACCTTCTGGAAGATTACGGTTCCGCTGCTCAAGCCGGTCATCGTTATGACATTCATCATGTCCATCAACGGTACGCTGCAGCTGTTCGACGAGTCTGTCAACCTTACGAACGGCGGACCGGCCAACGCTACGATAACCATGTCTCACTATGTATACAACATGGCGTTCGGACAGGGCGTAGGCCACTTCGGCTATTCGTCGGCGATGTCGTTCGTGATCTTTATCATGGTTGCGATCCTTGCCTTTATCAATATGAAAGTAGGTGATACGCGTGACTAAGAAGAAAAAGAATCGTTCAATGGTTCAGAGAAGGCTCATCCCGAGCTACATCTTTCTGATTATCTGGTCATTTATCAGCGTATTCCCGCTGTTCTGGATGATTACGGCAGCTACAAACACGACAGTGGATGTGGCCAGAGGCAAGGTCTGGTTCGGTACATACGCGGTAGAGAACTTCAAGAATCTGCTTGCCGCGCAGCCTCTGTGGAAGTCCATGGGGAACTCTTTCCTCTATTCGATAGCCCAGACGCTCCTGTGCCTGTTTATCTGCTCTCTGGCAGGCTTCGGCTTCGAGCTGTACGCGGATAAGGCCAAGGACAGACTGTTCGCCTTCCTGCTTCTGGCGATGATGATCCCAGGCGTCGCGACTATGATTCCTCTGTTCACGATGATATCAAAGATGGGTCTTCTGAACTCTGTGTGGGGCTTCATACTTCCGCAGGTCGCGACCCCGTTTATGATAATGATGTTCCGAAACAACAGCCGGAACTTCCCGCCCGCGATCATGGAAGCCGCCAGGATCGACGGGCAGACAGAGGTGGGTATCTTCTTCAAGCAGTATATGCCGATCATGCGCTCGACCTACGCGGCAGCGGCTGTTATCACATTCATGAATGCCTGGAACGCGTACCTGTGGCCGAAGGTTGTCATAACAGATAACCGCGCGCAGACCATGCCTATGCTGATCGCGAACCTGGCCAGCGGATACACGATCGATTACGGTATGCTTATGATGGGCGTTCTGTTCTGCTCGATTCCGACGATGGTTGTCTTCTTCGTACTGCAGAAGCAGTTCGCGGAAGGTATTACGGGATCTGTAAAATAATATGTAACTCTTCAGCGAAGAACACGAAGTGTTCTGAGCAATGGGGGCTGAATAGTTACAATAATACATACATTCAGTCCAGACGGGCAATGCTTTGATGTGCGGGGATATGTGCTTCGTTCAGCGGATTCCCGCACATTTCTTATGCAAATATGGTTAAGGTGTCAAAAGTTGACACTGTAATCAAATATGACAGGAGGAACAGATATGAGTGACTTCATAGTCAATATCATCCACCGACCGGAGCTTGCTCCGGAGTACGCCGAGAAGGTGACCGGCAGCGGTAAGAAGGAGAATATCGGGAGAGCGGATCTCCGCGACGAATCGCTTGATATATTCCGGTTTCAGCAGGAGACGGCACACAAGAACGGACTTCGGACGACGATACAGATGACATACGCGTCTATGTTTTCCGATGAAGCTGTCGCTCTGGCGAAGGAGGATCACAAAAAGTGGGGTGATGAGATAGGCCTGTCCCTGCTGGGACTTCCCTGCCCGCAGTTCCGAGAGAAATACCACACACGCGAGTTCTGCATATGGATGTTCTCGATGGAGGACAAGAAGGCAATCGTTGATGATGTGTTCGGTATGTTCTACGAGAAGTTCGGCTTCTGGCCTGAGTCGACCAGCAGCTATTACCTCGACGCTGACCTTATCAATTATATCAAGACAGCTTATCCTTCCGTGAAATGCGCTGTGGCGACATGCTGGGAGGAGGGGCCGAAAGCGTATCACACCTGCAACAACTCATGGTACACCTTTATGGACGGCGGCCCGTGGGCGCCATGGATACCGTCCAGGCAGAATACCCACGCGCCGGCATCCTGCCCTGAGGAGGACAGCGGGATAGTGGCCATACCTCATCTGTCGCGCGACCTTCTTGCCTGCTATGACGGAAATGGTTCAAACTTCGGAACTCACCCGCAGAATGTTCTGCGCGGAATGATATATGACACCGGAACATGGGAATTTCCGTATTATTACAATCTTGTGGACCAGTACAGAAGCCTGGCGAAGTACAATGACGGATATGCCTACAACATGATGTTCGTCGGCCCCGGATGGCTGAATAAAATGGGACGCTGGGAGGCTCCGTATGAGCTGCTGAAGAAGTCATATGAGGACGGTCTCGGATATTACGGAGAGCTGAAGAAAAAGGGTGAGCTCAAGGACATGACCATGTCCGAATTCGCCGACTATTACCGCGGCAAGAAGAGCTACAATGAGCCTGAGTGCGCGCCGTGGAGGGATATACTGTACGGCTCCGACAAGCAGCTGTTCTGGTACTGCGACGCGAATATGCGAGCCTGCATCAATATGGATCAGGGCGGCGCGCTGGTTGATCTTCGGAACTATTCCGCCAAACAGCGCATCCCGGTTGGGGTCGGAACAGGCAACCCTGTGGACGTCTCATACCCGTTCCTTATTCAGGAGAAATACAGGGCAGGGTACTTTACGCACTATGCCGGCGCCGGGACAGTGAGAAGCGCTGTCTTCTCATATGAAGGACAGGAAGCGAACCTGTGCCAGTGCAGGACGCATGCGCACCTTGAGGAAAAGGATATAGAGAATGAGGATCTTCTGTGCAGCGGCAGCGGCTATAAGAAGTCGAAGGAAAGGGATCTTGTGCTGGATCCGGTGGAGCTTGAACTCGGAGACCTGAAGTTCAAGGTTCAGACCACGATTGTGTTCAGGGAGGGAGATTCTTCCATCGCTATGAAGCGCAGAGTCTATGACTTCAGCGACAGAAGCGCGAAGGTCTCTCTGAAAGAATACATTACGGCCTGCTACGGAACTACGGAGTATACCCAGGATATGACAGGAGTGACTCTCGGAATTGACTCGCCGGCTGACGAAACCGGCGCGCGGAGCCAGAAGTTGCTTGAGTACCAGTATAAGGACAGAAGCGACAGCATGAACAAAGCCGCGAGAGTCTGGGCGAGGATACCGCAGATTCAGACGGATATCTCGATGGAATGCAGCAGGAATGATTCCTGCGGATACATAGAGGAGGGATATGCATTTTCCCCGATGTTCACGCTTGGATACAATATGGAGCTCGGTGATGGAGAGGAGGCTGTGACATGGCTCAGGCTGGCAAAGGCAGATTGAATTACAGGTGTCCGTCCTGCTTTATGAGGGATCTGGATATCGATATGTTCTATGATGCAGAGAAGGAAGAGTATTATTGCATTCGCTGCCAGTACCACGGCAGTGAGAAGGATGTGCTTGAGAAAAATGAGATGGCCCGGTTCCGCTACGGGGCCATGATGAAGCGCTTCACTTCTTTTGATTAAAACGGCTTTAATAAGTACAGCTGCCCCGGCGGCAGCGGATTGGAGATTCATGCAGAATTTTGAACTTAGAATGATTGATGACCCTGTCGTATTCAAGGACAATGTGCTCAAGGCGCGATCAGACACAGTGATCCGCGGCGCAGACGGCAGACCCGCGGCGATGTCACTTAACGGTATGTGGAAGTTCCACTATGCCGAGAATCCATCCTCGGCGATAGAAGGCTTCGAGAAGCCGGATATGGATGTGAGTGGATGGAAGGAGATTCAGGTTCCGTCAAACATCCAGATGCAGGGTTATGATGCCCCGGCTTACGTCAATTCACAGTATCCCTGGGACGGCAGAGAGAATCTTGAGCTCGGAGAGGCGCCGAAGATATTCAATCCGACCGCACAGTATGTGACATTCTTTGAGGTTCCTGACGCGTGGAGCGGGCAGAAGGTGCGCATACGCTTTCATGGGGTGGAGTCGGGATTCGCCCTGTGGCTGAACGGCAGTTACGTCGGCTACAGTGAGGATTCATTTACTCCTTCGGAGTTTGATCTGACCGATTATCTTCAGGCCGGCGTGAACCGTCTCGCTGTTCTTGACTTCAAGTTCACCAACGGCTCATGGCTGGAGGACCAGGACATGTACCGCCTGAGCGGTATTTTCCGTGATGTGGAGCTGTACCCGGTCCCATCGGTTCACATTGAGGATGTTCACGTCATTGCCGATCTGGATGAGTCATTCACCTGCGGCGTTCTGGATGTGAATGTCAGGATATCCGGTGATACGGAAGGGGCGAAGCTTGTATGGGAGCTGCGTGACTTAGGGTGCGCGGGACCGGATGCGTGCGGAGATATGTCATTTCCGAAAAATGATCCGGTGCTGAGCGGTGAGACTGCCGCCGCCGTCGGAAAGATCCGCGCTCAGGTTCCTGATGTGTCCGCATGGAGCGCCGAGGTTCCTTACCTGTATGAGCTGAGGCTTTCCCTTGCTGCAAAGGACGGACAGGTCATTGAGACAGCCAGTGAGTACGCGGGCTTCAGGCATTTTGAGATGCAGGACGGCATCATGAAGCTGAACGGCAGGAGAATAGTGTTCAACGGTGTCAACCGTCATGAGTTTTCCTGCGATACAGGCCGGTCCCCGCGCAGGGAGGATGTCGTTCATGACATCAAGATCATGAAGAGACATAACATCAATGCGGTCAGGACCTGCCATTATCCGAACGCGTCTATCATATACCGCCTCGCGGATATCTATGGCCTGTACATGATCGCGGAGACGAACATGGAGACACACGGCAGCTGGTGCTTCCCGGCGTGCCGTGAGGAAGAGAAGCTGCCAAATGATCATCAGGAATATCTCCCGATGATGCTTGACCGCGTCCGCTCACAGTTCGAGAGGGACAAGAACCATCCTGCGGTACTGATCTGGTCATGCGGAAATGAAAGCTTCGGAGGGTCGGTCATCTACCAGATGTCGCAGGAATTCCGCAGGCTTGACAGTACCCGCCTCGTTCACTATGAGGGCGTCATGCATGACAGACGTTATAACGAAACCTCCGATATGGAATCTCAGATGTACACCAGCGCGGCGGATGTAGAGCATTTCCTTGCGGAGAATCCGGACAAGCCGTTTATCCTGTGCGAATACACTCATTCCATGGGCAATTCAAACGGCGGTATGCACCGTTATATCGAGCTGAGTGAGAGAAATCCGAGATATCAGGGCGGATTCATCTGGGACTTCGTGGACCAGGCTGTGAGAAGAAAGAACCGCTATGGAGAGGAATACCTTGCCTACGGCGGAGACTGCGGAGAGCGCCCGACAGATTATGACTTCTCCGGAAACGGAATCATAGACGCCGCACGCAGGCCGTACGGAAAGATCCAGGAGATAAAATACAACTACCGCACGATTAAGGCTGAGGTTTCCAAAGACCGGGTGAAGATTACGAACAAGAACCTGTTTGTATCGACAGACGCCTATGACTGCCTGGTCACGGTGGAGAAGGAAGGGAAGAGGGTATTCCTTGCTTCGCTTGACACGGACGTCGCGCCGCTCAGTGAGAAAACATATGACCTGCCGCTCTCGATATCCGGCTGCTTGGGCAAAACCGGCGGGACAGACGCCGCGGCCGTAGAAAAGCCCGTTTCAGCCGGCTGCGGACAAACAGAGACAGAGAAAACTGTAATTACAGGGGATGGAGAGTATGCGGTGACCGTATCCTTCCATCTGAAGCATGACACCCTGTGGGCTGAGAAGGGATACGAAGTCGCCTTCGGCCAGAGCGTAATAACAGTTGGGAAACCGCTTCCGGACAGCCTTGAACAGCTTCCGGCCACATATGAGACAGAGGCCGCGAGAGCCGGCGCGCACGTACTGAGCGCGGACAAGACAAAGAGCGGTGCGGACGGACTCGAGGTAGTGGCAGGCAAGATGAATCTCGGAGTGAGAGGAGAGCACTTTGAGGTTCTGTTCTCGGCGATGAAAGGCGGAATGGTATCCTACCGCTTCGGAGGCAGGGAACTGATAGACCAGATCCCGCGTCCGAACTTCTGGAGAGCACCGGTAAGCAACGACGCCGGAAACCGCATGGCCGCACGCCTGGGAATCTGGAAGATTGCAAGCGCGTATCAGGAATTCAGCGATCCGCAGAAGGGAATCTTCGACGCCTCGCCGGACGAGGACGGAACATATCCGAAGATATCACGCACAGAGGACTACGTTGAGATCATCTGGAAGAAATACCTGCCGGTACTGTCAGGCATCAGCCTAACCGATATTAACAGGCTGAGAGAACTATCTTCCGCAGGACAGTCCGCAACGGCATCAATCGAAGGACAGTCCGCAGCATCATCAGCCGGACAGTCCGCATCCACAGGAGAGCCCAGCCTTGGCTGCGTAACCTGTCTGACGACATATAGAGTATTTGCGGACGGAACAGTTCGCTGCATACTGGATTACGACCCGGTCTGTGAGTTGCCTCCGATGCCGGAATTCGGCTGGATGTTCGCACTGAACGCGGACTACAGCCACGTCACCTATTACGGAAACGGACCGGAAGAGAACCACTGCGACAGACGGCAAAGCGTCAAACTCGGCGTGTACACCAGAGACGCCGCTGACATGGTTGAGAGGTATCTTGTTCCGCAGGAAACAGGAAACCGCACCGGAGTACGTTGGGCGAAGATAACCGACACAAGCGGGCATGGCGTCATGCTCAGCGCTGCTGGCTTCCCGGACAGCGGCGACAGAGAGGCATCTATACCGGGCACGATGGAATTCTCAGCGATACCATACAGCCCTGATCAGCTGGAGAATGCACAGCACGCCTACGAACTGCCGCCGGTTCACAGAACATATATCCGCTGCAGCCTGAAGCAGATGGGCGTCGCGGGAGACGACAGCTGGGGCGCGAGACCGCATCCGGAGTACATGATCCCGAATGACAGACGCCTGGTATTCGCTGTAGACTTCAAAGGTATATAAAATCAAAGTGATCAAGTCAGGTGCCGGCATAGGAAATCAAGGTTCTTGAGAATACCTATGCCGGCACTGAACAAAGCAGGTGTGAGGCCGGCATAGGAAATCGCAAGTGGCGCGAAGATATATGCCGTTGGGCGAAGATGGAATTGTGTACATAAGCAAACCATTCAGCAGGAACGAGACGGGATCTACTGCTTACGAAGACAAGGCATCCGGGGTATGAAGTAATCGTTCGATGAATACCCCGGATGCCTATGTCGTAGTTAGCAGTAAGCCCGGCGAAGTGGGCTGTGGTTTGCGATGTACACAAACCATCGAGCCCGTGGGATAAGCTGTGGTATACGATGGACACAAACCATCGAGCCCGTG
>DFHY01000108.1:2045-65135 GCA_002371345.1 Lachnospiraceae bacterium UBA3711 | reverse complement strand
ACAAACCATCGAGCCCGTGAAATAAGCTGAGGTTAATCCATCAGAACCATATGTTAAAACATACCGCAATGTGTTAGAATAATACCAGATGTTAAAACAAACCACAGAATCAGGAGGAGGCTGCACGATATGTTGAAGGATGGAAAGATACTGATCGGCAAGAGCGGTGATAAAGAACTGTTTCTGAATCCCGCGATGGCTAACCGGCACGGCATGATTGCCGGAGCTACCGGAACCGGCAAGACCGTCAGTCTGAAGGTTCTGGCAGAGTCATTTTCAGATCTGGGAGTGCCGGTCTTCCTGGCAGATATCAAGGGAGACCTCGGATCACTCGCCCAGACGGGATGCGACGAGCCGCATGTTACCGAACGCATCCAGTCGATGAATCTCGCACAGGACGGCTTTGCTTACAGTAAGTATCCGGTCAGCTTCTGGGACGTCTACGGAGAGAAAGGCATGCCGCTCCGCACAACAATCTCCGAGATGGGGCCGCTCCTCCTTGCCCGTGTTCTTGGTATAAATGAGCTTCAGACAGATATTCTCAGTGTTGTATTCAAGATCGCGGACGACAAACAGATGCTGCTGATCGACACTAAGGACCTGAAAGCGATGCTGAACTATGCCGATGAGAATTCCAGGGAATTCGCCGCGCAGTACGGCAACATCGCTCCGGCGTCGATAGCCGCCATCACGCGCGCGATCGTGTCTCTTGAATCGCAGGGAGCCGATCAGTTCTTCGGTGAGCCGGCACTCAACATGATGGACATGCTGCAGACAGATAACGGAAAGGGCGTCATCAGCCTGCTTGACTGCCGCAGGCTCATACTGAATCCGGATATGTACTCAACCTTCCTCCTGTGGATGCTGTCGGAGCTGTACGAGATGCTTCCGGAGGTAGGAGACTGCGATAAGCCCAAGATGGTATTCTTCTTCGACGAGGCGCACATGCTGTTCGACCACGCGTCAAAGGACCTGCTCATGAGGATAGAGCAGACGGTCAAGCTGATCCGCTCGAAGGGCGTGGGCATCTTCTTCGTGACGCAGAATCCGGGCGATATACCGGACGGAATCATGAGCCAGCTCGGGAACAAGATCCAGCATGCGCTGCATGCATACTCTCCGAATGAACTCCGCCAGGTCAAGGCCGCCGCGGATACATACCGCCCGAACCCCGATTTCAATACCGCGGAGGTCATTCAGAACCTCGCGACAGGCGAGGCGATCATCTCTACGCTCGATCAGGACGGCGTTCCGGGCATGGTTGAGCGCTGCTTCATCCTTCCGCCGCAGTCCTTCAACGGCGCCGCGGACGATATGCTGAGGGATTCCCTCATAAAGGGAAGCCTTCTGTATTCACGATATGCGAACGCTTTCGACCGCGACAGCGCGTATGAGTTCCTGCAGAGAATGGGACTTGAGAGAGAGGCCCAGGCACAGAAGGAAGCCCGGGATCTCGAGGAAGCGAAGGCACAGGAGGCCGCGCGGAAGCAGGCCGAGAGAGAAGCCGCAGCGGCGCAGAAGCAGGCTGAGAGGGAAGCCATAGCGGCACAGCGGCAGGCCGAGAGAGAAGCTGCCGCCATTCAGAGAGAGGCCGAGAGAGAGGCGAAGCGAAAGAAGACCGAGATCGGAAGAGTCGCTAAGACGGTCACAGGAACGGTCGGAAGACAGATCGGCAATTCTATCGGCGCGTCCGTCGGAGGATCGTTCGGAAAGACACTGGGCGGTAATATCGGCGCCCAGCTGGGCCGGAGTATCCTCGGCACGCTTTTCAAGATGTGATAACAGCGGGTAACTCAGAAATACAATATGATGTTCATTTCCCTCTTGCCACCGACGCGAAAACATGATATATTTTTCGTCGTGTGAAAAAACGAGATGGTCCTCTGCTGCAGAATAGTATGCATTAAGAACATCCGTAATACAGGAGGATAGCAACGATGAACGAGATCATTAAACAGATCGAAGAAGAGCAGCTTAGGGATGAAGTTCCGCAGTTCAGAGTCGGCGATACCGTAAGGGTACACGCCAAGATCAAGGAAGGCGAGAAGGAAAGGATTCAGGTTTTTGAGGGCGTTGTCCTGAAGAAGCAGGGCGGAAGCAACCGCGCGACATTTACTGTCCGTAAGAATTCCAACGGAGTAGGTGTTGAGAAGACCTGGCCGCTTCATTCTCCGTCCGTCGAGAAGGTTGTCGTCGTCAGAGCCGGTAAGGTAAGACGCGCGAAGCTGAATTATCTCAGAGGCCGTGTCGGTAAGAGGGCAAAGGTCAAGGAACGGGTACGCTGAAAGTGTTTATCGGGGGGCTGCCGCATCTGATGGTGCGACAGCCTCTGTTCTGTCTATGGAGATTCACTCATGAGATATGTGAATGACACGCCGATCGATTTCACAAATGAAGACTGGAAGAGCCATACCCCGCGTGAGAGAGCAAGGATCGAGGCACTTGAGCGCATGGAGGAGGAGAAAAGCAGGAGAAAGAGGAAAAAGTCCGTTCCAAGGCTTATCTTCGAATGGGTATTTCTGATCGTCATTGCGGTTCTGTTCGGATATGTCTCGGTATATACATTCGGACAGCAGAGAACCAATATCGGACAGTCGATGGATCCCACACTCGCCGGCGGTGATGTCTGCCTGGTCAATATTCTCGCTTATCAGGTAGGCTCGCCGAAGGTCGGAGATATTGTATCCTACAGGCCGAACGGCAGCTCAAGCGCCAGGCCTGATATCAAGAGGGTCATCGCTGTTCCGGGACAGAAGATTCAGATCAAGGATGGCATGATATATATCAATGACCAGGTTTATCTGGAGGGCAAGGACTACCCGGCTATCACGAGGGCCGGACTTGCCGAGAATCCTATAAGCCTCGGGGAGGGCGAATACTTCGTGCTGGGAGACAACCGGAACAACTCAGAGGATTCACGCAATCCGGAGATCGGGATCGTTACCAGCGAGATGATGGAGGGCAAGGTCTGGTTTGTATTGAGCCCTGCCGAACACAGAGGATTCATGTGATGGATTATCAATGGTATCCCGGGCATATGACCAAGGCCCGGAGAATGATGCAGGAAAACATAGCGCTGATCGATCTTCTGATCGAGCTGACGGACGCGAGAGCCCCTCAGGCGGGGAGGAATCCCGATATAGATACGCTGGCGAAGGGAAAGAGCCGGATCGTCGTTCTTAATAAGGCGGATCTTGCGGACGCGGCGGCGACCAAAGCCTGGAGGGCGCATTTTGAGGAGAAAGGATTCCTGACCGCTGACATCGACTCAAGAAAAGGCTCGGGAGTGAGGGCGCTGAAGCCTCTGATCGACCGCGCCTGTCAGGAGAAGCTTGAGCGAAACAGGCGCAGAGGAATAGTCAACCGTCCGGTCCGTGCGATGATAGCCGGCATTCCCAATGTCGGAAAGTCGACGTTCATCAATTCATTTGCGGGTAGAGCGGCTGCCAAAACCGGAGACAAACCCGGCGTGACGAAGGGAAAGCAGTGGATCAGACTGAATAAGAACGTTGAGCTTCTCGACACCCCGGGCATTCTGTGGCCGAAGTTTGATGACCGCGAGGTCGGGATGAAGCTGGCCCTTGTCGGTTCCATGCGTGACGAGATTACTGACCGGGGAGAACTCGCGGCCTGGCTCATACAGTATCTGAAGAGTGATTATCCTGACGCGCTGAAGATACGGTATGAGGCCGATGAAGCTTCTGATACGGAGGGAGTGCTGAATCAGATCGCGCTGCGCCGAGGCTGCCTGAAGGCAGGGGGCGGGGCGGATCTTGAGAAAGCGTCGAAGACTCTGATTGATGATTTCCGGTCCGGAAGACTGGGGCAGATTACACTGGAGAAAGTCTGATGGCAAGAGGCAGAAGGAGACAGAAATATGGTTCCGGCAGAAGGAAGAAGCCAGTCCGGATACTATTCGGAATACTGGTCTCTCTTGCTGTCCTGGTTCTCATACTGTTTGCTCTGTCTCCGTTTGTATCTTACGCGGTTAAGGCGACAAGCGGAGCGATGAGTCCAGCTATCTCCATCTCCGACACTGTCGGGGTCAACCATCTCGCGTATCTGCTTCTGCCCCCCTCAAGGGGAGATATCATTCAGTTCCGGGTATCCGGCGATGAAGGGTCTTCAGCCTCAGGGTCAGACTCGGATTCGATCAGACGCATAGTCGCTCTTCCGGGTGAAACTGTGCAGATCTCAGACGGGACAGTGTATATCAACGGGTATCCGCTGGAGGAAAACTACCGGTCCGGTGAGATGACATACGGCGGGACAGCGTCGTCGGCTCTGACGCTGGGAAGTGATGAGTATTTTGTCATGGCCGATAACCGGTCCAACAATTTCGACAGCCGCGATTCTACTGTCGGGCCTGTTAAGGGAAGCGATATTATCGGTAAGGTATGGCTTAGACTGAAGCCGTTTGAACGTTTCGGTCTGATATGAGAGGAATTCGGCATGGCGCAGACCATTTCACAGATTCAGGACAGGTTCAGGAAGATCGACAAGACCGATTCGGAAGCTCTCAGAGCTTTTGCCGACTCGCTCAAGGGCGATCAAAGAGAATCCGTTATCAAAACCGCCGCCCGGGCGGAAGCTGCCGCCGCGAGGCTTGCTGCAGAGAGGGACAGGCTTGAGAAGATGCGCTTCTATGAGCGCGAGTGCGCCCGGAAGGGTTATACTCTGATATGCGGAATAGACGAGGCGGGCAGGGGGCCGCTCGCAGGACCTGTCGTGGCAGGGGCGGTTATTCTTCCTGAGGAATGTGAGATACTTGGTATAAATGATTCCAAGAAGCTGTCCCATAAGCGCCGTGAGGAACTCTTTGATGAGATCATGGATAAGGCTGTCAGTGTCGGAGTGGGAATCGTAGGACCCAGGAGAATTGACGAGATCAATATACTCCAGGCGGACTATGAGGCGATGTGCGAGGCTATAGGAAAACTCAGCGTCATGCCGCAGGTACTGCTGAACGACGCTGTCACTATCCCGCAGGTCAGGATAGAACAGAAAAACATAATTCACGGGGACGCTAAGAGTATATCGATCGCTTCAGCCAGCATCATCGCGAAGGTGACGAGGGACCGCCTTATGGCTGAATATGATTCACTGTTTCCGGAATACGGATTCGCGCGCCACAAGGGTTACGGTACCGCTGACCATTATGAGGCCATTAAGAAGTACGGCCCGTGCGCGATCCACAGGAAAAGCTTCCTGAGGAATCTGTCGGAACACTGACAGATGATTCAATGAAGCTGTATTATATCGGAGAGAGCACCCTGGTACAGGGTATGAATAAAAGAGAAAAGGGCACAGTATTCGAGACACTGGCATGCAGGCTGCTGACCGGAGAGGGATACAGAATCCTTGAGCGCAATTTCAGATCCGGGAGAGCGGAGATTGATATTGTGGCACGCGAAGGGAAGTACCTTGTATTCGTAGAGGTTAAGGCGCGCGCATCACGCTCATGCGGATATGGCGCAGAGGCGGTCAACTTCAGGAAACAGGAGAGGATCTGCAGCGCGGCCAGGTATTATATGTACAGGCATCATATAAGTCCGTCTGTGCCGGTGCGTTTTGATGTGGTGTCTGTTGACGGAGGCAGGGCGCGTCTTGTGAGGAATGCATTTGGGTATTCCTCCGCTCAGGGGGCGGCCTTTTTCGGATGACATTTGCCGGGAACAAGCGATAGTGTTTCCCGATATCAGCGAAAAGAAGGATTATTGAGTATGGAAGAGAATTATATCAGGAAAAAAATGAGCCGTGATATCGACCATCTTACATATCACTGCAAGGGCGGGGTTGAATGGTTTTCATTTCCGATACTTGACCGGTTTCCGTTTCTGGTCAATGCTTTCAGCACCCGTTCGGGAGGCGTGTCGACGGGCGACGCCGGCGCCATGAACCTGAGCCTGGCACGGGAAGTCGCGATGAACATGAATCTGACCGAGGCTCAGTGCCGGGCCAACTTTACCGAGAACCACAGGAGACTGGCGGATGCCGTGGGGTATCCGTATGAATCGCTGGTGTTCTCTAACCAGACCCACACTGACAATATCAGGATCCTTCAGGATATCGACCGGGGAAACGGTATGACAAGGCCAAATGAATTCAATGATGTCGACGGGATGATGACGGATATTACGGGCCAGGCTCTCATGACATTTTACGCCGACTGTGTGCCGCTGCTCATCGTCGATCCCGTACACAGGGCCATAGCATCGGTGCATTCAGGATGGAGAGGGACGATAAAGGGAATAGGCACAAAGGCTGTATCGATGATGCACGCGGTATATGGATCCTCGCCGGGCGATCTTGTGGCCGCGATCGGGCCATCCATATGTATGGACTGCTTCGAGGTCAGTAAGAATGTCGCCGACGAGTTCATAGATAAGTATGACTCCACGCTGCATGAGTCTCTTGTGCGCAGGGGCCGTCTGACAGAGACGGGAGAGCAGAAGTACCAGGTCAATCTCCAGCTCGCCTGCATGGAGAACTTCATCATGGCCGGCATGAAGGAGGACAATATATCTCTTCCGGACATCTGCACGTCATGCAATGTGGATTACATCTTTTCGCACAGGGCAAGCCATGGAAGGCGCGGAAATGAAGGCGCTGTGCTGATGCTCAGGTAGTCAATGAAGAATAAAGCTCCTTGCAGTTGTATGCAGGCTCGCCTATAATGTCACTGGAACAGTCTCATAGGAGGAAACTACATGGCGATTGATATACTATCTGATACTCTTCCTGCCGGACCGCTGAAGATCGCAGCTCTTGAGGGCTGCAGGGAATTTGCCAGTGTTGTCGACCGTGATCTGGTTGAGATGCGGCGGAAGTCACCGCTTGCGAAGGCGACGAATCTCCCGCTCAAGGGATACTGCGCTGACAGCTACCTGATCGACTGCAGGTGCCCGCGTTACGGGACCGGAGAGGGCAGAGGCATAATCAACGATTCGGTCCGAGGGGCGGATCTGTACATTATCGTTGATGTGCTCAACTCCAGCATAACTTATTCCGTCTTCGGTGAGGAGAACCATATGTCTCCCGACAATCACTACGAAGACCTGAAGCGGATAATATCGGCGGCCAACGGCAAGGCAAAGAGAATCACGGTCGTGATGCCGTTTCTGTACGGCGGGCGCCAGCACAGGAGGACCAAGCGAGAGTCGCTTGACTGCGCGGTATTCCTTGAGGAGCTCGAGGCGATGGGAGTCTCGGGAATCGTGACATTTGACGCGCATGATCCCAGGGTACAGAACGCGATACCGCTGTCAGGCTTCGATTCGTTCATGCCGACGTATCAGTTTCTGAAGGCGCTTGTCCAGACGGTTCCGAACCTTCACCTCGACAAGGATACAGCAATGGTTATAAGCCCTGATGAAGGAGCGATGGAGAGGTCTGTATACTTCGCGAATATTCTGGGGCTTGAGCTCGGCATGTTCTATAAGAGAAGAGACTACACGAAGATTGTCAACGGCAAGAATCCAATAGTCGCGCATGAGTTCATAGGCGCTCCGGTCAAGGGCAAGGACGTGCTTGTCATCGATGACATGATCTCATCGGGCGGGAGCATGCTTGATGTAGCGAGGCAGATCAAGGAGAGCGGAGCGAACAGGGTCTTTGTATGTACGACGTTCGGACTGTTTACCGACGGCCTTGACGAGTTTGACGATTATTATGAGAAGGGATATCTGTCGAAGGTCGTCACTACCAACCTGAATTACCGCCCGCCTGAGCTTCTCGGCAGGGAATGGTACGCCGAGGCTGATATGACCGAATATCTCGCGACTATCATAGACCATATGAACCACGATATTTCGATCAGCGGCATACAGTCTCCGACTGCCAAGATCAATCAGCTTCTGCAGCAGCTGAACCAATAAGCACTGTAAAATGTCTGAGCAAATTGGAAGGTGCTGTACTGGAACCTGCCTTTCCGGGGAATCTGATATATGTCAAGACAGCAGGAAAGCTTACATAAGATACGTTCTGTTTCACCCGGTTCAATCGCCGAAGAATATGGCATAGAGCCGGGTGACAGCCTGTTATCCATAAATGACATGCCGGTGGAGGATGTATTTGATTACAGGTATCTGATCAGGGACGATAATATAACGCTCGTTATACGCAAGGGCGTCCACTCTGAAGAGTTTCTTGAGATGGGTCTTTCTGACGGCGAGCCCGAGGACTGGGAGCTTGAGATAGAGAAGGATCCGTCGGAGGATCTCGGTATCGAGTTCGAGAGCGGGCTGATGGACGAGTACCGCTCGTGCAGGAACAAGTGTGTATTCTGCTTCATCGATCAGATGCCTCCGGGTATGAGGGAGACTCTGTACTTCCATGACGACGACGCGAGGCTGAGTTTTCTGCAGGGCAATTACATAACGCTGACTAATATGTCGGACCATGATATCGACAGGATTATCATGTATCATCTGGAGCCTATCAACATCTCGTTTCACGCGATGGATCCCAAGCTTCGCTGCAGGATGCTTCACAATCGTTTCGCGGGAGACATCTTCCCGAAGGTGAGACGTCTGAAGGACGCCGGCATAGAGATGAACGGCCAGATCGTGCTGTGTAAGGGGATAAACGACGGGGATATGCTTGAGTATTCCCTGGGGGAGTTTGAGTCTTATCTTCCTCAGCTGAAGAGCGTCTCTGTCGTGCCGGTCGGACTGACAAGGTACAGGGAGCATCTTCCGAAGCTTGAGAGCTTCAACGGAAGTGACGCCTGCGCTGTAATCGACCAGATAGAGAGATGGCAGCGCTATTATATGGAGAAGTACGGAACTCATCTGATCCATGCGAGCGATGAGTGGTATATACTCGCGGGGCGTCCTCTTCCGGAGGAGGGGAGCTATGACGGATATCTTCAGCTTGAGAACGGCGTCGGCATGGTGCGCCTTCTGACAGAACAGGTGCGCGAATCAATCTGCCATTATCGCGCCTGCCTGGCCGGGAAGTATGAACATGCCGCAGATATGGAAGCCGGTGACATCCGGAGCCATGAACAGGCTGCGGAAACAGAGGATGGCAGTATCAGCAGCTATGGTCCGGGCTTGAAGATGGGATATGACGGCAGGATGCCTCAGGCATGCACCCGCCGCGTGACGATAGCCACCGGCCAGCTGGCCGCCCCGATTATAAGGGGCCTCGTATCGGAGATTACTTCGGCGTTTCCGTTTGCGCATGCTGACGTTGCCACCATCACCAACTGTTTTTTCGGAGAGACCATCACGGTTTCGGGCCTTATAACAGGGCAGGATCTGAAATCCCAGCTGAAGGGAAGAGATCTCGGGGACAGCCTGCTTCTTCCGGTAAATATGCTCAGAAGCGGCGAGGATGTGTTCCTGGACGACATGACGGTAGGGCAGCTTGAGGAAGCTTTACAAACAAATATCATTATTGTAGAATCGGACGGTCAGAGCCTTGTAAGGGCTGTAACCGGTTTTACCGATGAGTAATCCGCTGCCCGGGATTATACTGTCAGCGGTGATCTCTTAAATCAGACGGATCGGAGGAGAGTTAATTAAGATCTGTCTCAGGAAGGAATAACTGATACATGAGCAAACCAATCGTAGCGATCGTCGGCAGGCCGAATGTCGGGAAGTCAACACTGTTCAACTCCCTCGCCGGCGCGCGCATTTCCATAATAGAAGATACTCCGGGTGTGACCAGGGACAGGATCTACGCGGATGTCGAGTGGCTTAACCGCAGCTTCACCCTGATCGATACAGGGGGAATAGAGCCTGATACAAGCGATATTATCCTTGCGCAGATGCGCGAGCAGGCACAGATAGCGATAGACACGGCGGATGTTATCCTGTTTCTGACAGATCTTAAGCAGGGACTGGTCGACGCTGACGCGAAGGTCGCCGATATGCTGCGGCGCAGCCATAAGCCGGTTCTGCTGGTCGTGAACAAGGTTGACAGCTGGCAGAGAGACGAGGCGGCGGTGTATGAATTCTATAATCTCGGGATCGGCGATCCGTATCCGATCTCGGCCGCGAACCGCACCGGCATAGGTGACCTCCTCGACAAGGTGCTTGAATATCTGCCGGAGAAGACAGCCGCCGAGGATGAGGATGACCGCCCGAAGATCGCGATAGTGGGAAAGCCGAATGTCGGCAAGAGCTCCATCATAAACCGGCTGCTGGGAGAGGACAGGCTTATCGTGTCGGATATCGCGGGAACCACGAGGGACGCTGTCGACACCGAGGTCCGGTACAACGGAAAAGAATATGTATTCATCGATACCGCGGGAATCCGCCGCAAGAATAAGATAAAAGAGGATCTTGAACACTACATGATAGTGCGTGCGGTCGCGGCAATCGAGCGCTCCGATGTGGTCGTAGTCGTGATTGACGCCGGCGAAGGGATCACCGAGCAGGACGCCAAGGTTGCGGGTATCGCTCATGAACGGGGAAAGGGCATCATCATCGCTGTCAACAAGTGGGACACTGTCGAGAAGGACAACAAGACGGTCAATCAGTTCACAGCGCGGATACGTTCCACACTGTCGTTTATGCAGTACGCGGATATCCTGTTTCTGTCTGCAAAGACAGGGCAGAGGCTGCAGAGACTGTATCCTATGATCGATGAGGTTATCGAGAGCGCGAACCGCCGTGTCGCTACCGGCGTGCTGAACGAGATCCTGTCAGAGGCTGTTGCCCTTCAGCAGCCGCCGATGGACAAGGGCAAGCGGCTTAAGTGCTACTATATGACTCAGGTAGGCGTGGCGCCGCCGACATTTGTCCTCTTTGTAAATGACAGGAAGCTGATGCATTTTTCCTATGAGCGGTATATCGAGAACCAGATACGCACGGCATTCGGCTTCAAGGGAACCGCTATAAGGATAATTACCAGGGAGAGAGCAAGAAAAGACCAGCCGTAACCTGCTTTCCGGCACCTGGCCGCCAGAAGTAATGTATATAAAAACATGAAGGGAGAACATGCGATGATCCGGGTCGTTTGCTTTGGGATCGGATATCTGTTCGGACTGTTTCAGACCAGCTATATCATTGGAAAGATCAAGGGGATAGATATCCGCGATTACGGAAGCGGGAACGCGGGGACAACGAACATGATCCGCACCCTTGGAGCCAAATGGGGCCTTATTACATTTGCCGGTGATTTTCTGAAAAGCTGGCTTGCGTGTATACTGGTGGGTGCTCTGTTTTCATCCAGATATCCCGAATGCATACCTATGCTTCGGCTGTATGCCGGAGCCGGCGCTGTTATCGCTCATGACTTCCCGTTCTATATGAATTTCCGGGGAGGCAAGGGCGTGGCCGCTTCCGCCGGAATGGCGATGGGCTTCAGGCCCGTGCTTCTGGCCTTCGGGCTGGCTGTCTTTCTGGGAGTATCGATACCTACAAAGTATGTATCCGCCGGATCAATCGCCTGTTACGCGGCGTTCTTCCTCGGGACAGTAGTGATGGGGCTGACAGGCCAGCTGCATATGGCGCAGCCTTTCCTGATTGAAACGGATATTCTTGCGTTCCTTCTCATGTGCCTGTGCTGGTGGAAACACAGAGCCAATATTGTGCGCCTGATACACGGGACTGAGAGTAAAACACATCTGTTTCACAAAGATCGAACGGAATGACCTGAGAACACAACCGGTAAGATGCACTTGTACACCTCAACGTATGATTCTTAACTGAGAGGGGACCGATTATGGCGAACAATCGATTTTCTGATAAGATGAGAGAGCGTCTGACGCTCTCTTTTGAAGTTTTTCCTCCCAAGACCGACGCGGGCATGAGTAAGCTGCCTTCCGTGCTGGACGAGCTCGGGGAATATCAGCCCGATTACATCTCCTGTACATATGGCGCCGGCGGTTCGAACATAGGTAAGAACAGGGAGGTGCTGGCCCTGATCAGTGAGAGGACGGAGGCGTGTACGCATTTTACCTGCATCGGCCTTACGAAGGATGATGTCAGGGCCCAGCTTAAGCACTATCTGGACGACGGCGTCAGCCATATACTGGCGCTCAGGGGGGATTACCCCTTTGGATGGGAAGGAACCGGCGGGGACTTCCACCACGCGTCAGCCCTGGTAGAGTTCATACGATCCGAGTTCGGAGACCGGTTCGAGATCGCTGTAGCCGCAGCTCCGGGAGGCCACGTCGAATGCACGAGCGAGGACAATGATATCGCCTATCTCAAGCTCAAGCAGGATCTCGGCGCCGACTATATCATTACCCAGCTGTGCTATGACCTGGAGCAGTTCAAGGTCTGGCGTGACAAGCTGGACAAGGCCGGGATAACAATGCCTGTAGACGTCGGGATCATGCCCGTGACATCGAAGAGCGGAGTCATGACACAGTGCTTCTCCAGGAACGCCTGCGCGGTCCCGAGAGATCTCGCCCTGGTGCTGACTCATCACTGGTTTGACAAGGATCCGGATGGAAATGACATACCTGAAGTGAAGGCGGCCTTCCGTGAGGAAGGGCTGGCCTACAGCGCGGATCTGCTGAACCGGTATCTGACGCTGGGAATAAACGGGATACACCTGTATGCGCTGAACCGCGCTGAAGATGTCCGGCGAGTGCTGGAGATGAGCGGGTTCGGGGAGAGATTCATGGAGCAGTTCATATGAGAGAGATTGATGTCAGCATTGTCACGGAAGCTGTTGAGCGGATGTGCATCTCATCCAATCTGCATCTTCCGAAGGATGTGCAGGAGAAGCTTCTTGAGTTAAGAGAGCTCGAGGACGGTGAGATCGCCCGGAGCATACTTGACAGAATAATAGAGAACTATACTCTTGCGGCGGAAGAACAGACGCCGATCTGCCAGGATACGGGAATGGCGTGTGTATTCCTGGAGATCGGACAGGAGGTTCATTTCACCGGAGGCGGATTGTACGACGCGGTCAATGAAGGAGTGCGAAGAGGGTATACCAAGGGATATCTGCGTAAGAGTGTCGAGGCTGATCCTGTCCGCAGGGGCAACACCGGGGATAATACGCCGGCGCTTATAACCACTGATATTGTACCGGGCGACAGAGTTAAGATCACGGTTGCGCCAAAGGGCTTCGGCTCAGAGAATATGAGCGCTCTTAAGATGCTCAAGCCCTCCGAAGGACTTGACGGGATCCGTGACTTTATACTGAAGACAGTTGAGTGCGCAGGCCCCAACCCCTGTCCTCCGATAATCGTAGGCGTAGGGATCGGCGGTAACTTTGACCATGTGGCCCTTCTTGCGAAGAAGGCGCTTCTTCGGCCGGCAGGATCGCGCAATCCCGACCCGTTCTACGCGTCGCTTGAGGATGAGCTGCTGTCGGAGATCAATGGACTCGGCATCGGCCCGCAGGGTTTTGGCGGCAGGACGACCGCGCTCGGCGTTAACATAGAGACGCTTCCGACACATATTGCAGGGATGCCGTGTGCCGTGAATATAAGCTGCCATGTGACAAGGCATGAGACGGAGGTGATATGATGAACCGTCGTATATCGCTTCCGCTGACGCAGGATGCGGCTATGAGCCTCCATATGGGAGATAATGTCTTACTGTCGGGAATCGTATATACCGCGCGTGACGCGGCTCATGAGAGGATGACGCGGCAGCTGGCGGAGGGTGTTCCGATTCCTTTTGACACCTGTGACGCTGTCATCTATTATGTTGGTCCGAGCCCCGCGAAGCCGGGCCGGATAATCGGTTCAGCGGGACCTACCACTGCGGGACGTATGGACAGATGGGCTCCGCAGCTGCTCAGCCTTGGAGTGCGGGGTATGATTGGCAAGGGGAAGCGCTCACCTGAGGTTATCGAGGCGATCAGGAAGTACCATGGTATCTATTTCGGCGCGATCGGAGGAGCGGGGGCGCTGCTTGCGAAGCACATTGTGAAGAGTGAGCCTGTAGCGTATGAGGATCTTGGGCCCGAGGCGGTCCGCAGGCTTACGGTGAAGGATTTTCCTGTTACAGTGATTATCGACTGTGATGGAAATGACCTGCATGAAAGCGGAAGGAGCCTGTATCTGTCGGGCAGATGAAAGCAGGCGTTTACCTTCTTTGAGCACGCGGCTCTGAGTGGATAAGGCGCTCTAAGATTAATATTTTCAGGAAAGGCATGACATGGAACATAAAGATTATTCACAGATGACTCTTCGGGAGTTTTCTGACGTGCTCGGTTCAAGAGAGCCTGCGCCGGGCGGAGGGGGAGCGAGCGCTCTGTGCGGCTGCATAGGCGCCGCTCTCGGGAACATGGTCGCTCACCTGACTGTAGGGCATAAGAAATACGCAGGGGTCGAGGAAGAGATGGAGGATATCATCCGGCAGGAGGAGATTCTTCAGAATGAATTCCTGGATCTGATCAAAAAGGACGCGGAGATGTTCCTGCCCCTGATGCAGGCATATTCCATGCCGCGCGGTACGCAGGAGGAGAAGGACGCGCGCAGCGCTGCCATAGAGCAGGGCCTGAAGGACGCGTGCCAGGTCCCGCTGGAGATTATGAGAAATGTATGCCGCGCGCTTGACCTGACCTTGATTGCCGCACGGGACGGAAGCAGGGCAGCTGTCTCAGACGCCGGCGACGCCGCGGTATTCTGCCGGGCTTCTCTTCAGGGAGCCTCGCTGAATGTACTTATCAACACGAAGATGATGAAGGACCGCAGGCTGGCTGATGAGTATAACGCAGCCGTAGCCGATATGCTTGACAAGTATATTCCGGTGGCCGACAATATCTATTCCCGGGTGCTGGAGCAGCTGTCAGATAGATGAAGCATAAAGGGGGGCATCAATGGCAAAACTTCTTTCCGGTAAAGAGGTGGCGGAGAATATCAGCGCGGAGCTTAACGCCAGGGCGGAAGACCTGAAAGCGAGAGGGTACAGTCCGTGCCTTAGTGTTATACGTATCGGTGACAGGCCGGGAGACTGCTCTTATGAGAGAGGCGCGGTAAGAAGATGTGAAACCGCCGGCATTAAGTGCATGACACACCATCTTCCGAAGGATGTATCACAGGATGAGCTTCTGTCGCTTATAGATGAATTGAATGGGGACGAATCGGTTCACGGAGTCCTTCTTCTGCGTCCGCTGCCGCGGGGAATGGATGAAGACCTGGTCGTCAACCGCCTTCGTCCTGAGAAGGATGTCGACTGCATGACCGACCTGTCCATGAGCGGCCTTCTCAGCGGTGGCAGGAACAGATTCATGCCGTGCACTGCTGAAGCTGCGATGGCGTTTTTCGACTATTACGGGATAGACAGTACCGGTATGAACGCCGTGGTTATAGGGAGATCTCTGGTGTTCGGAAAGCCGGCCGCGCTTATGTTGGTTAACCGGAACGCGACGGTCACTGTCTGTCATACACGCACAAGAGATCTTCCGTCAATTACGAGGCAGGCAGATATACTGATAACTGCCGCCGGACATGCGAATACGGTTACGGCTGAGCATGTCAGCCCCGGGCAGATCGTGATTGACGTCGGGATCAATGCCGGGGAGGACGGCAGACTGTGCGGAGACGCGGCGTTTGAAGACATTAAAGATATTGTCGGAGCTATTACCCCGGTTCCGGGTGGAGTCGGTGCAGTGACAACCTCGATTCTCGCAAGACACGTGATAGAGGCCTGCGAGGCGGCAGCCGGAAAGCGCGATAATGGGAATGGACTTACAGAAAAGGAGATTTACAGCGCAATATGAAACTTGGACTTGTGATTGAGGGCGGCGGAATGAAATGTGCTTACAGCTCAGGCATACTTGACCTGATGCTGGATGACGGTATAAGTCCTGATTATGTGATCGGAGTCTCGGCGGGAGCGGCATGCGGCGCTTCATTTGTCGCCGGGCAGAGAGACCGCAACCGCAGATTCTTCGTTGATTATGTCGGACGGCCCGATTATATGGGATGGACTGCCTTCAGGCACAGCGGCGGAAACTTCTTCAACCTCGAGTACATCTATCAGGATCTTACCGGAAGGGGCGGAGAGGATGAGCTTGATTACGACGCCATTATGAGGAATCCGTGTGAACTCTGGGCGGTCGCGACGGACGCCGAGACAGGACAGCCGCATTACTTCACCAAGAAAGACCTCCACCCGTACGATTATTCTGTATACATGGCGTCATGCGCCATCCCTGTCGCGTGCAGGCCGGTGGAAATAGACGGTCACCTGTATTATGACGGCGGCTGCAGCGATTCAGTACCGGTGAAGCGTGCTCTTGAGGCAGGATGCGACAAGGTGATTGTGATCCTGTGCAGGCCGAAGGATACTGTCAGGGAGCCCGAGAAGTATCAGAAGCTGTATCATGCTTTTCTCCACCGTTATCCGATGCTTGTCCATAATCTTGATGTCAGGCACAAGCGGTACAATGCCACTCTCAAAGCCATAAAAAGGCTGGAGGAGCAGGGGCATGCCCTGATAATATCACCGAGAGAGCATCTGGACATTACTACCTATACCAGGGATCCTCAGGTTCTGCAGGGACTGTACGATATCGCGCTGGACGAGTACGCTCTCATAAGGGACAGGCTCATTGAATTCTGCGAAGATCATGTTAAAGGCCAATAGTTCCGAGGCCGCGGCATGCGGTATTGGATGTTTTTCCCGGAAGAAGGCGCTTCAGGCGTTCCCAGGCCAACATGTGCAAACAAATTATTTGAATAAAAACTGTATTTAACCATAAAAATTTCCGAAAACATAAATTTTTCGGAAATTTTTTGCAGTAAAGTCTTGCAAGCCCAATTTACTTCGATATATAATAGCCGCGTTGCCGGACCGGTTTGCAGAGCGTGAACCTGAGCGGCGCACAAAACTCGTGATCGAGGCTTGACTAAGAGGAGGTATGTTATATGTCTTATGTCGATGAAGTTTATGAACGCGTTGTTGCTCAGAATCAGGCTCAGCCTGAATTTCATCAGGCGGTGAAGGAGGTTCTTTCAACACTTCGCCCGGTTATCGAAGAGAATGAAGATGAATACCGCAGGGAAGCTCTTCTTGAGCGTATCACAACACCGGAGAGACAGATCCTGTTCCGCGTCCCCTGGGTTGACGACAAGGGTCAGGTTCAGGTCAACAACGGCTTCCGCGTACAGTTCAACAGTGCTATAGGCCCGTACAAGGGAGGACTGAGATTCCATCCGTCTGTAACGCTCGGGACCATTAAGTTCCTCGGATTTGAGCAGATATTCAAGAATTCACTGACCGGCCTTCCTATCGGCGGCGGCAAGGGCGGTTCGGACTTCGATCCCAAGGGCAAGAGCGACCGTGAAGTCATGGCTTTCTGCCAGAGCTTTATGACCGAGCTGTACCGTCATATCGGTGCCGACACAGACGTTCCTGCAGGAGATATCGGCGTCGGCGGACGCGAGATCGGGTTCCTGTATGGCCAGTACAAGAAGATCACCGGCCTGTATGAGGGTGTTCTGACCGGAAAAGGCCTGACCTATGGCGGTTCTCTCGCCAGAACCCAGGCGACCGGATACGGACTGATCTATTTCCTGGAAGCGATGCTGAAGGCAAACGGCAGGTCGATCGAAGGACAGACCATCGCAGTGTCAGGCGCCGGCAATGTCGCGATCTACGCGATCGAGAAGGCACAGATGCTCGGAGCGAAGGTAGTCACCTGCTCAGATTCTACCGGATGGATCTATGATCCGGATGGAATCGATGTTGCCCTTCTTCAGGAGGTCAAGGAAGTGCACCGTGCTCGTCTGACTGAGTATAAGGAGAAGAGGCCGGGTGCCGAGTACCATGAGGGCAAGGGCGTATGGTCGGTCAAGTGTGACATTGCCTGCCCGTGCGCGACCCAGAACGAGCTGAACCTTGATGACGCCAGGGCCCTGTATGAGAACGGCTGCTATTGTGTGGCTGAGGGCGCGAATATGCCGACAACCCTGGATGCTACGGAGTTTATTCAGAGTAAGGGCATGCTGTTCAGCCCGGGCAAGGCGTCCAACGCGGGCGGCGTTGCCACCAGCGCACTGGAGATGAGCCAGAACTCAGAGCGTCTGTCCTGGACATTTGATGAAGTGGACACCATGCTCAAGAGAATTATGAACGATATCTTCGCGAACTGCGATGAGGCAGCTAAGCGCTACGGCATGGACGGCAATTATGTCGCCGGAGCGAACATCGCCGGCTTCCAGAAGGTCGCGGATGCCATGAAGGCACAGGGTATCGTCTGAGCGGATAAACGACTGCACAATTAATACATATGGATGTTGGCGGTAAAAGGTGCTTTTGCCGCCAACATTATTATTATGTGCGGATCGGATATCAGGACTATACCAGAAGTCTTGTACGCTCATCGGAGTCATCCTCATAGGACGGCTCCTTTCCGTATCCGGACAGGGCAGTGTACATGGCGATTATTACGGCTCTGCGGCTTCCGTCATCGCAGAATACCCTGAAGCGTCCGGATCCCGTCATATCCAGGCTGCGCCCCGGATCGGAAGATGATTCACCGATCAGAGCCGAGCTGCTTCTGCTTGAGATACGTATTCCCCCCTCAATGGCTCTTATTGTCACTTTGCCAAGTACTGATTCCGGCAGAAGGTCATCATGAATCAGCTCAGACAGGCGAACTCTGCTTCCGTAGTCTTCAAGGTCAGCCATTGTCTGGGAAGGCATACCGAATATCTTCTCGTGTTCAGAGCGGACATACCACTGAAGGCTTCCTGTCATCTGCTGCCTTGTGTCGTCTCTTCTCCTGATCAGGATAACAGTGACTGCAATCAGAGCAGCTGCTGCCGGGATCAGGCCGAGATAGTATACGGACGGGATGACTGCATCGATCTGTACTGAAAATGACATATTCGCGGCGCCGGTACTGCTGTATGAAGGTATGTCAGGCTCCGCGATGATTTCGACCCCGGCAGTACCGTTTTTTAGTCCGCTTATACAGAGTTCGTCACCTTCCAGCGTGCATTTCAGGATGTCATTGTCATCGGAATAGGCGGTATAACGTATGGAATTCACCGCCCCGGCGCCATTTCCTTCAATACTGAACAGATTGGACAGCCTCAGACTTGCCCTGCACATATTCGGCAGAAGCCCTTTAAGATGAACAGGGCCGTCAATAGTACCGGAGACAGTGACCGCCGGAATATACTCTGTTTCGGATTCTGTTTCGGGTTCTGTCTCTGTCTCAGGCAAGCTCTCCGCGGGCTCTGTCTCAGCCGCCATCGCGGCGGCTTCAACCGCCTGGCGTTCTGTATAGGAAGAGAGGGTGCGGAACACATCGCCGAGCATGGAGGCTTCAGTCACTCTGTTAGCCGTACCGCCCGTGGAATCCGCCATATAGCTCATCAGCTTTTCATCGGTACTGCCTGACAGATCAAGCGCTACGGTGTGTATGGCGATTCTTTCTGCTTTCGCCTCCTCCACGGCCACAAGCGCACGAGTCAGAGATTCTTTCTCAGCTTTCTCCTCATCTTCAGCCCGTGGAAGATCTATCTCGCCGTCTGTCAGGAGGAATATACTCTTCTGAGACGTGCGGCCATTGTTTTCATTCAGCATAGATACAGCCGTCTCCATAGCCGTGCCTATATCCGTGTCGCCTGAAGTATAGTTCAGGGAATTCAATTCACGGATCAGATCGTTATCTTCGGATGAAACGTCAAGCCTTGTAAGAGGAATTACTTTCTGAAGAGTGTCTGAAAATGTAACCAGGCCTGCGCGTGAGCCTTCTGAATTACTCAGCGAATCTATGAATGTGAGGGCAGCGGATCTGCTCAGGTAGTCCGGATCGGTCATTTTCATAGAACCTGATACGTCTATGACAAGAACAGCATCGATCGGTATGCCTGCCGGTGATTCTTTTGCCGGAACCTCAGTCAATGACTCTTTGGGCAAAGTATCGGGCGGTACGCTTTCGTCAGGAGCGGCCGGCAACGGATGTTCGTCCCAAATCTCAGTCGATGATTCTTCGGGCAGGAATGATATTTCATCATAGGCCTGGATATTGACCGAATACAGCAAGGCCGCAAGAGAGAAAAAAAAGATGTGAACAAAGACGGATCTGCGCATGAGAACACCTCCTGAAATGTAAGAAAGATATGATGATGTAACGGTAAAAAATGAGAAAATGAGCAGCGAAACGATCAGTACATAAACATGATTAATAATGAAAATAAAGAAGCTTACATGAAGTACAGCTGATGCTGATACTGTAGCCTTATAAAAGTTAAAAAGCAACTACAAAATGTTAAATACAACAAAAACATGTAATAGTTATGTAACATGAACTTTACATATATCGATATATCCTGTAAAATACACAGGAAAAACACCTGTAAACCAACCAATTCCGCCTGGGCGGAATTGCACCGGCATGAAGCTGCGGCTGCGGCATGGCAATATCAGTGCCGGGGAATGGAGGATTGTTATAGTGCCTATCAATAATACAGACAGAAGAAAACAGATATATGTTTGGATAGCCGGATTAATATGCGCTGTACTTCTCGTATTGTTTATTCCTCTAAGTGTCCGGGCTCTTACTGCGGAGGACGCAGCGGTTACAGCGGGAAGAGGGTGGTATGCTCTTCCGAGCGGCCGGTTTACTTACATTACCAAGTCGCTCAGACCCGCGGTGGGGTTCCTGAAGCTGAAGAATAGATATTATCACTTTGACGGGGAAGGCTATCTGTCTGTGGGATGGTTCACCGAACAGGGCGTCCGCTATTATGCGACGCCGGGAGGGAAGCTTGGAAAAAAGAAGGGTTCTCTCAAGAGCGGATATGTGAAGGCCGGAGCGGAGTACTGCCTGTTCAGCTCCAGGGAAAAGAAAGGAGCGTTCGGCGCGCAGGAGCTTGGGTGGGTTACAGTCAGCAAGAAGGTATTCTTCTATGATGAAGGAGGATCCAAGCTTACCGGACTCCAGGAAATAAACGGCAAGCTGTACTACTTTATTAAGGCAGGCTCTCCCAAAAACATCGGCCGTCTTAAAACAGGGTGGAAGACCATCAACGGCAGGAAGTATTATTTCCGTACCTCGGGAAAGACAGGAAAGAATTACGGGGCTGCCTACCGGGGTAAAACTGTCACGATCAGAGGAAAGAAATATACCTTTACCGAGGACGGCTATGTCGAAGAGGAGCAGGCTGTAACCACCAAGCTGCAGAAGGAATTCATCGAAAAGATCGGGGCCATGGCGCACGCCGACATGCTGTCGACGGGTGTGCTCGCATCCGTAACTGTCGCACAGGCTATTATCGAGAGCGGATGGGGAACATCGACGCTGGCTAAGGAAGCGAATAATCTGTTCGGCATGAAGTCATCCATAGGAAGTACGACTTGGAAGAGTGCGTGGGACGGAGCGGTCTACAATGTGAATACACAGGAGTATGTCAACGGCAAGTACATAACCATAAAAGCAGGCTTCAGAAAGTATCCCAATATTCAGGCAAGCGTGGCGGATCATTCGGCATATCTGACAGGCGCTAAGCTCAGTGACGGGTCGCTGAGGTACAACGGGCTCATAGGATGCAGGGATTATGAAAAAGCCGCCACGATAATCAAGAACGGCGGATATGCTACGGCGCCGAACTATGTATCGGCACTGGTAGATGTGATCAAGAAGTACAATCTGGATCAGTTTGATAAGGTATAAAAACAGGCAGCCGCGTATAAACAATACGATGTTAATACGCGGCTGCCATCTCTTTACTGAAGATTTGCGTTGACAAGATCCGTATAGGAACTCTTTATGGAATGGTACAGCTCGATCCCCTGTTTCTGCCCCAGCTTCTTTACGAAATAGCTGTAGAACTGCTGCTTGTTGCCGGAGCTTTTCAGTGCTTCCCTTATCAGATCAATCTGATGCATATCAAGCTGCACATCGTTTCTGCGCCTGATGACGGAGAGTATAGACACAGGCCTGTCGGAATCCTGCTTCGGGGATGAGCCGGATGATGGCTGCATCTTCGGTTCAAATTGCTTTGAGAGATATCTCTGCTGAAGGACATGCTCCTGAGGCTTCTCGCTGTCATGAGCTTTATCAGCCTTCTGGTTCTTCGCGTGCTGGCTGCCTTCAGAGGCGTCGTCATGTGCCTGTATATTCTCTTCCGGAGCCTGAGCGTCAGGAGCGTTGTCCTTGACGGCATGAGCTGCGTTCTCGGCTTCAGTCTGTGATGCTTTCTTACGGCCCCTCTTTCTCGCAGGCTTCTTCTTGACTCCATCATCCGCGGCCACCGGAGCCGTCTCCTGGGAAACAACCGCATCCCCCTCATTCTCAATGCGAGAAGAAGCGGCTTTGGAATCAGCGGTGGCGTCATACCTTGAGCCGTCTGTCCTGGAGTCAGCGGAGGCTTCCTGAGCTGACGTGTCCGCCTTGGGACGGACAGGTGCCTTATCTGAAGGAGAATGAGCAGAGGCATGAGCCTGATCCGCCTGAGCGTCTGAATCCTGCGCCGGACGTCTTCCTCTTCGGGTCTTTTTTACTGGTACGCGGTTGACAGCGCTCTCTATATTCGGATAGCGCGCGACATTCGGCGCCCCGTTCTCGGCGGCAGTTTTGATGCAGCAGTCATAGCCGCTGTCCTTGCTGATGATATAGCAGTAATCCTCCGGCCTGTAGTTCAGGAACAGGAGAGTGACAAGCTGGAAATCAAGAGCGTTGGGCGTTCCGACATGAACCGGCAGGAAACGGATCCTGGCCTTGGAAGCCATCAATGTAGTAAGGATGTCGATCTTGACATTGTCAGCCTTCTTGCTGTACAGAAGGATGACCTCGTCATTCTCTGTAAGCGCCTCAACACCTTTCAGTCCCTGGCTTGAGACATTTTCATAGTCGATATAGTAAATATTCATATTCATCAATCTCTTTCTCTGTATTTATACCGGGCCTGATGAGCCGCGGCAGCGGATGATTATCCGCATGCAATCATACATGAAACCTGATAAAGATGCAAATTGATTGTAATTATTGTATACTGAACACAGTACCGGCGGGCATCCGGACACAGCCTTGCCGGGACGCAGCTGTCATGAAGGAGGCGCGCGGTTATGGCGAGAAAGAAAAAAAGCAGGGCTGAGAGAGTTGCTGATGAGATAAGGAAGCTGTTTCCCAAGGGGATCATTCCTGATACATATATTGATTACGTTGTGACGGACAACGATGAATATGCGGATTCCGAGGAGGAGCTGACTGCTGAAGTAAAGATGCAGCTGTTCGAGGAGTCCGGCATCGATATCCCTATGACCAGGAAGGAGGTGGAGATATATCTCACCGATATGATTGACGACGGGCAGTGGGAGGGATTAAACCATGACGGCCATATGCTCACAAGCCAGGTCAAGATGGTCGGGGATTCATATGACAAGACTATGCTTGAGATGATCCGGGAGCTGCCGCTGATTCCGGCATCCAGAATTATCAGCTCTATTGTCGTCAGCTACCTTAAAAGCCACGGGCAGGAGATCAGTGACGAGAGGGCGGAGGAGATCACAGAAGACATGATCCATTCGCTTAACACCAGCTTCAGTGACATGGCTGTGGAGAGTATGGGCGATCTCGAGGACACGCCGGACTGGGGCGGCGGCTTCGACCTTTCGTTTGACTTTGATGACGGACAGGGGCTTCCTTTTACCGATGGCACGGCTGACGATTCAGACAGCGATCCCGATCGTCCGCGCCGGCGCAGCCGGATCACTAAGTTTCCGGGAAAGAAGTGAACCGTCTGCGTGTACACAGTTCTGCTGAGAAGCTTTTATCTGGTTCTATGGCGGAACCTGTTTTTTGAACTCTATAGCAGAACCTGTTTTTTGAATTGACTGTATAGTGCAGTTCATGTAGAATGAGCAAAAGCTGAATACAATATCTTGATGATTCGCTCTGACAGCAAGGAAGCCTCCGAACTGGAATAGCGGCAGATAAAAAGCCGCGCGCTCCGTTTGGAGCGCGTGATTTTTTTTCAGGAGTATATAGAGGACATGTTAAAGCTTGCGATATATGGAAAAGGCGGTATCGGGAAGTCAACCATCACGGCTAATCTGGCTGCCGCTTTCGCGTCTCTGGGAAAGCGTGTGATTCAGATCGGCTGCGACCCGAAGGCGGATTCCACAATCAATCTTCTTGGGGGCAGGGCTGTAGAGCCTGTTATGGACTACCTCCGTGTCAGGGATGATTATCCCGATGATTACAGGCAGATAAGCGCCGAGGGCTTCAAGGGCGTCCTGTGCATCGAGACAGGAGGCCCGACTCCGGGGCTTGGCTGCGCCGGACGTGGAATCATCGCGACCTTCCAGCTGCTGGAGGAACTCAGGCTCTTCGAACAGTGGAAGCCGGACGTCGTTCTGTATGATGTGCTGGGAGATGTGGTATGCGGAGGCTTCGCGGCACCGATCAGGGAAGGCTATGCCGGCAAGGTCCTGATTGTGACAAGCGGGGAGAAGATGGCGCTGTATGCCGCGGACAACATCAACAGGGCCGTAAAAAACTTCGAAGACCGAAGCTACGCGAGGGTGCTCGGACTGATCCTGAACCACAGAAACGTGGAGAATGAAACCATGAAGGTTCAGTCATTTGCGAGGCAGAGGAGCCTTGAAATAGTCGGTGAGATCCCGAGGAGTGACGACATCATCCGCTTCGAGGAGGAGGGGATGACTGTCATCGAGGGAGACCCTGATCTTCCGGTCAGCAGGACATTCCTGGAGCTTGCCGGAAGGCTGCTTGCCGGGCAGGACGTTCAGGAAGTTTAAGTGAGATGTCATTTGAGATAAATGTGAAGAATCAGACCTGACTATTGGAGGAGATTGCGGAACATGTCTTCCTTTTATACAGTGAAAGAACTGGCTGATGCCGGCAGCATACCCGACCTGTACCAGGTGACGAAGCACCTTGTATTCAGCAGCCCTGCTACGCTGGCATACAATTCCCCGGGCGCCGAGGGATTCGGCGTGAAGCGTGCGGGTCTCTCTATACCCGAGTCTGTCATGCTGATAGTGTCTCCTGCGTGCTGCGGGCGAAACACTTCTCAGATCAGCAGCATGGACCGGTACAGAAACCGTTTCTTCTATCTTCAGATGGATGAGACGGATCTTGTGACAGGACGCCATCTGAAAAGCATTCCGCAGGCAGTCGGCGAGATTGTTGACTATCTGGAAGTGAAGCCGAAGCTTGTGATGATCTGTGCCACCTGCGCCGATGCCCTGCTGGGTACTGACTGGGAGAGGGTGTGCCGCAGGGCGGAGGAGAATACAGGCGTAAGAGTGCGGCCATGCTATATGTACGCGCTTACCAGGGAGGGGCTCAGACCACCCATGGTGCATGTAAGGCAGTCCCTGTATTCCCTGCTTGAAAAGAGAGACAAGGTCAGCACCTCGGTCAACCTGCTCGGATTCTTCTCACCTGTCTCCGAATCCTGGGAGATGTTCTCATATCTCAGGAAGGCAGGGGTCAAGACCATCCGGCAGATATCAACGTGCGCGAGCTTTGAGGAGTTCCTGAGGATGTCAGAGGCGAACTTCAATCTGGTGCTTAACCCGGAATGCAGGCCGGCAGCGGATGACCTTGCCTCCAGACTGAATATTCCGTATGTGGAGCTTCGAAGGTTCTATGATCCTGACCGTATTCACAGGCAGTACGGCGCGTTTTCCGGGGCCGCGGGCATCATGATAGACGATGGGGATGACTACAGGGCGGCATCTGAGGCTCTTGATTCTTTCTGTGACAGGATGAGAGGATACAGTATATCAATCGGTGAATGCGCGAATGCCGATCCGTTTGAGCTGGCGCTGACGCTGGCAAAGAGGGGGCTTTCCGTGAGAGAGATATTTGCTCCCGTAAATGAGGAGAGCGGCTGGTACATCAGGGGGCTGTCAGAGATAAGTCCTGATACACGGGTGTACTGCAGCCAGGATCCGTCGATGCTCTATTATGAGGATGACGCGGAGGGCGATTGTCTTACGATCGGAAAGGACGCGGCCTATTATCATCCGCGCGCAGTACATGTCTACTGGAACAGTGATGTGCAGCCATACGGCTATGCCGCAGTCAGGGAGCTTGTAGAAAAGATATGAAGGGACTAAGAAAATACCTCACTCCGTTTGCCCCGGATCAGTCGGGAGCGGTTTCGATGTGCTATGCCCTGGGCGGCATGGTGGTCATCGTTGACGCAGGAGGCTGCGCGGGAAATGTCTGCGGGTTCGATGAGCCGAGATGGCAGCCGGATTATTATGGACATCCGTCAGACGAGGCTTCGATCCCGAGGGTCGGGGCGGTTTTCAGCGCGGGACTGCGCGATATGGACGCCATTCTGGGACGGGATGACCTGCTCGTGAAGAAGCTTAGAGACGCTTCGAAGAAGATAGATGTGAAGTTCATCGCCCTGATCGGAACTCCTGTACCGGCAGTTATAGGAACGGACCTTGCATCAATAGCCGCAATGACGGAGCGGTCAGTACACCTTCCGTGCGTCGCGGTTTCTACAGATGGCATGCATATGTACGACAGGGGTATAGAGGAAGCCCTGCTTGTGCTGATGAAGGCGTTTGCCCTGAATAAGGAGGAGCTCCCGGAGCATTCCGGTGAGAAGGTATGCGGAGTTCTCGGCCTTAATCCTCTTGACCTGTTTGATCCCGCCTGGATGGAGGCAATAAAGAAGTCCCTCAATGACAACGGGTACGGCAGAGTGCTTATGCATGGCATGGAGGGCGGAATCGGGACGCTGCAGATGAGCGGACTGGCGGATATCAACTATGTGGTATCTCCGGCAGGAATCGCCGCCGCTGAGTATCTCAGGGAGAGATTCAATACGCCGTATGTTGTCGCGTTTCCGGCAGATCCGATGATACTGCTCGAGGAGGACGTTCACCCTTATATACAGAGCCTTACAGAGGACTCGAAGGTTCTTGTGGTTCATCAGCAGGTGATAGCAAATTCTGTCAGGGACGCGCTCAGGCGCTCAGGGGTAAAGTGCCCGGTCACGGCGGCAACATGGTTTGAGCTTAAGGATTCGCTCGCGGAAGAAGGCGACACGGCGCTCAGGGAAGAGGACGACTTCATATCTCTGGTTGAAAGATACAGGTGGGACCTGATTATCGCGGATCCCACGCTCCGGCCAATGGCGAAGGGATTCGGGGGAAAATGGACGGACGCGTTTCATTTCGCCGTGTCCGGACAGGCGGCAATTGACCGGAGCCGGAGGCGGAGCGGGAAGGAACAGTGATGAAGCAGACTAAGAGAATCCGGCTGTACGGAATCGTTCAGGGAGTTGGCTTTCGTCCGTTCGTAAGCCTCAGCGCCATGAAGACGCAGATTGCCGGCACTGTCTGCAACCGGGGGTCATATGTAGAGGTAATTGCCAGGGGCAGCAGGGACAGTCTTGAAAGATTTATAAGAATCCTGCGGACGGCTCCCCCTGAGCGATCTGTGATACTGAAGACGGATGTCCGGGATATAAGCGACAGGCCGGAGCTTAAGACCTTTGAGATCATTGAGAGCGAGAAGGAGAAGGGTGACATATTTATCTCTCCGGACATCGCCACTTGCCCGCAGTGCCGCAGAGAGCTGTTCGACAGAAATAACCGCAGGTATCTTCATCCGTTCATCAACTGTACCCAGTGCGGCCCAAGGCTTACCATACTGGACGAGCTCCCGTATGACCGCGCAAGAACGAGTATGAAGGAATTCCCGATGTGCCCTCAGTGCGCGGAGGAATATGAGAATCCGAAGTCGCGCCGTTATGACGCACAGCCTGTATGCTGCAACGAATGCGGTCCGGAGGTATACATTGCGGGCAGTGATAAGACAGGTCCGGATGCGATTCACTTCGCAAGGAAGCTGCTGGCCGGCGGAGGCATTCTGGCGGTAAAGGGAATCGGAGGGTTTCATCTGTGCTGCGACGCGACGTCCACGGATGCAGTTTCGCGGCTGCGCGAGAGAAAACGCCGCCCGGTCAAGCCGTTCGCGGTGATGATGAGAGATGAGGAGACGGTGCTTGGCTCATGCTTTATGAGTGAAGACCAGAGGCAGATACTGACAGGGTATCAGAAGCCGATCCTGCTTCTCAATAAGAAAGCAAGCACCGTTTTCTGCGATGAGGTGGCTCCGGGGAATCCCAAGGTCGGTGTCATGCTTCCGTACGCGCCCATACAGATGCTTCTGTTTGATTATCCTGACGATGTCAAGATGCCCGGATGCCTGGTTATGACAAGCGGAAATGTCTCCGGCGCGCCGATCTGCCGTGATGACGATGAGGCATGGGAGCAGCTCGGGTCATTTGCGGACGCAATCCTGTCACATGACCGCAAGATACGTATCCGCTGCGACGACTCCGTTATGGATTTTGATGAAGGCAGTCCGTATATGATCCGCAGATCGCGCGGATACGCTCCGCTTCCGGTGCTTACGGGCGGGGAGTATGACCGTACGGTTCTCGCGGCAGGAGGCGAGCTGAAGAATACGTTCTGCATAGGAATCGGCCCGATGTTCTATCCGTCGGCATATGTGGGAGACCTGGCGGATCCCAGGTCGGTGCGTGCTCTTGAAGAGTCTGTCGTCAGAATGGAGACACTGCTGGAGAGAAGAGCGGAGGCTGTCGTGTGCGACCTGCATCCGGGTTACCATTCGACCGGCTTCGCGAAGGAGCTGGCGAAGGAAAGAGGCGTTCCTCTTATTCAGGTCCAGCATCATTTTGCGCATATTGTATCCTGCATGGCCGAAAATGACCTGGACGGGGAGGTTCTGGGCGCTTCATACGACGGAACGGGATGGGGAACTGACGGCAGCATATGGGGCGGCGAGCTGATGCTCGCGAGCCGGTCAGGTTTTGAGAGAATAGGAAGTATAAAACCGTTCCTGATGGTCGGCGGGGACCTGGCGTCAAGAGAGGGATGGCGGATAGCGGCGTCCATGCTGCATGCTCTCAGTCCTGATCCTGAGGAGGCGGCGGATATCGCCGGTGCGCTTTCGCTCTGCCGTACAGACCAGCTCAGGACGATATCCCTCATGGCTGACAGGCGGATGAACACAGCTGTGTCCACCAGTGCCGGCAGGCTGTTTGACGCTGTAAGCGCTGTACTTGGCATATGCCGTGAGTCCACCTTTGAGGGAGAAGCGTCAATGGCGCTTCAGTTCTCGGCAGGCAGGTACGCGAGCCTGATGGGACGTGAGGATGAGGTCAGATGCGGCCGCTTTCTCGAGAGGCTCATGTCCGATGCGCAGCCATGTACAGAGAGCGGCCATAGGAATGACAGCTTCATGACTCTTCCGACAGATGCTCTGGTTATGATGATTATCAGAGAGAGGCTTGACGGAGGCGATCCCGGAGAATTGGCCTATCTGTTCCACAGGGCGCTCTCAGTGATGACGTCACGCGCCATCTTATCCGCCTCTGAAAGGAGCGGGGCCGGCAGAGCTGTCCTGAGCGGCGGCGTATATCAGAATACGATGCTTCTCAGTATGACCGGAAACGATCTTCAGCGCGGCGGTATGGATATATATACCCATCACCTTATCCCGCCGAATGACGGCGGTATAAGCCTCGGGCAGGCGCTTGCCGCCCAGGCGATGATGAGCGCTGGGCTTCAGACGTGACATTGAGGAGAACTATCAGCTATACATAAGCCCGGTGAGCGGGCATTGACGATAATAAAAAGGAGGACAGAGATATGTGTGTAGGATTATCGGCCAGAGTTGTCAGGGTGAACGCAGGCAGCGCCATAGTTGACGCGTCGGGCGCGAGGAGAGAAGTGTCCGCGCAGCTTCTGTCAGACCTTGAGCCTGGTGACTATGTTATGGTGCATGCCGGGGCCGCTATCGCGAAGATCACGGAGAATGAGGAAGAACAGGCGGATGATCTGATGGAGGAATACCTGGTATGACAGTCAATACCGGCGGCAGAATGACCGGAGCCATGGAGAAGGCGAGAGACATAATATCATCTTACCGCGGACCGAAGATACGTATCATGGAGGTATGCGGCACTCATACCCATGAGATATTCAGGCTGGGTATCCGCAGCCTTCTGTCTGAGGACATCAGCCTGATATCAGGGCCCGGATGTCCGGTCTGCGTGACACCGGTCTCGTACATTGATGAGGCTGTCATGCTTGCCATTGATAAGGGATGTACGATCCTGACGTTCGGCGATCTTGTAAGAGTGCCCGGATCGGATTCAAGCCTTCAGGCAGAGCGCGGCAGAGGAGCGAAGGTCAGAGTTGTATATTCGCCGCTTGACGCCGAGGTATATGCCAGGGAGCATCCTGATGAGGAGTGCGTATTCCTCTCTGTCGGCTTCGAGACGACGACGCCGTCTTCATGCATCGCGCTTGAAAACGCCGTTTCCGACGGTATTGGCAACTTCAGCCTTCTGTGTGCCAACAAGACCATGCCGGCGGCTTACCGCGCGATGATGAATACGACTGACGCGTATCTGTATCCCGGACATGTGTGCGCGGTCATGGGGCTTAATGACTGCAGGCAGATGCTTGAGCTCGGTATGAGCGGCGTGGTGGCGGGATTCACCGCGCCGGAGCTTCTCACTGCCCTGGCGGTCATAGTCAGGAAGTTTCAGGAAGGGGAGCCGTTCCTGGTAAACGCGTATCCCCGGGTAGTCCATGAGAACGGAAGCCCTGAAGCCAGGGCTATAGTCGACAGATATATGCAGCCCTGCAGTTCCAGGTGGCGCGGAATAGGCGATATGGAAGATTCCGGCATGCGCCTTAGGGATGAATACGCAGCGTACGACGCGCGCAGAAAATATGATCTGCCGCATATAGAAGGACGTGAGTCCAGGGGCTGCAGATGCGGACATGTACTTCAGGGAGAGTGCACGCCCAGGGACTGCCCTCTGTTTGGCAGGGCATGCACTCCTGACCATCCGGTGGGGGCCTGCATGGTCTCATCGGAGGGCGCCTGTTCCGCGTTTTATCTCTATGGGAAGCAGTGAAATGACAGAAAGGGAGGCAGGTATGGACCTTACCGGAAAAACAGTAACTCTCGCGCACGGCGCGGGCGGCAGGCAGACGGCGGAACTGATAGGACAGGTATTCAAGGCTCATTTTTCCAATCCTTACTTTACGGCGGATGACGCGGCGGTACTTCCGCGGCCAGGGGGGAGAATCGCCATGACGACGGACGGCTTTATCGTCTCGCCGCGTTTTTTCAACGGCGGCAATATCGGCAAGCTGTCCATCTGCGGGACGGTTAATGACCTTGCATGTATGGGAGCCAGGCCTCTGTATCTGACATGTGCGTTTGTCATCGAGGAGGGCTTCCCGTTTGACCGGCTCGAAGAGATAGTCTCTTCCATGGAGAAGACAGCGAAGGAGGCCGGCGTCAGAATAGTAGCGGGAGATACCAAGGTTGCCGGGAAGGGGCAGGTCGACGGCGTATTCATAACAACGACAGGAGTCGGGGTGATCGATGATCAGGTCAACACCTCAGGTAAGAATGCGAAGCCGGGAGACTGCGTACTGGTAACAGGGGATATAGGCAGGCATGGCTGCTGCATCCTGCTGGAGAGAGATGAATTCGGGATCGACGCGAAGGTGAGCAGTGACTGCGCGCCGCTGTGGAACAGTGTAGATGCGGTGCTGAAGGAGGTTCCTGATGTTCATGTCATAAGGGACGCTACCCGCGGCGGAGTCGGAACCGTGCTCTATGAGATAGCCGCGGAGAGCGGATGCGGATTCGAGCTTGAGCAGGAATCAATTCCTGTAGATCCGGCAGTGGGAGGAGTGTGCGGCATGCTCGGGCTTGATCCGATGTACCTTGCCTGTGAGGGAACGCTCGTGATGATCGTGCCCAGGGAGAAGGCTACGAAAGTGCTTAATATCCTCAGGGAACAGGAGCACACCGGGGATGCCGCGGTGATAGGATATGTGACGGATACGGAGAAGGGCCGTGTGGTGATGCGTACTTCTATCGGGACACAGACCTACCTTCCGCAGCCCGGAAATGAGCTTCTGCCCAGGATATGCTGACACAAAATGTTACTGTTCACGGCCGCTCTGAGCCTTTCAACTGCCGGAGCAAGCTTGCTTGCGAAAGGCAGTGAAAAGGCTCAGAGCAAGGCCGCGAAGCGGGAACATCCCCCGCAACCGTGAACAGAAGCTGCGAAGCAGCGACGGAAACGCGGAGCGTTTACGGTTCACGGTCTGAGGGGGAAGAGACCGTGAACAATATTTTATTCAACGAAAGGAGATCATTATGTCCAAGAGAGTTGCGCTACTGTCGATAATAGTCTCGGATAAGAAACAGATATCGAAGCTGAACGAATATCTTCACGAAGCGTCTGATTACATCATCGGAAGAATGGGAATCCCTTACAGGGAGAGGAACATCAATATTATAAGCATTGCGGTCGACGCTCCGCAGGATTTTATCTCTGCTCTGTCGGGAAAGATAGGCAAGCTTGAAGGAGTTGCCAGCAGGACGACCTACTCTGATGTGATTACGGAAATTTCCGGGGATGGGAAATAATAATGCTTGAAAGGATTACGGGATCAGGAGAAGGCGGGATTGAACGTATCCGGATTGCCGACGCTTCTTTTCCGGCTCCGTTTCCGCGCTCTCTTGAGTATAACGCCCCGGCTCACGGGACCTGGAATATAGTCCACATAGGTATGGCTGTTCCTCAGTCTCACAGTATCTATGTCTGCGCCGACAACTGCCTGAGAGGCGTTGTAATGACAGCGGCGGAGATGGGCTGCAGCGACAGGTTTTCCGGCGTGATGCTCAGAGAGAGGGACACGCAGACCGACAATCTGGAGTCCATCACTATTGAGGGCGTCTCGGATGTCATAGAGCATCTTGAGAATAAGCCTCCCGTGGTGTTTGTGTTCCTGGTGTGCCTTCACATATTCGCGGGCAGCGATGAGGACTATATATTCCGCGAGCTTAGCAGACGCTTCCCGGATATCCGCTTTGTGAAGGGATATATGGACTGCATACGCCAGAAAGAAGGGCCGACCCCGGACATGAAGCTCCGCATGGCGGAATATACACCCGTAGAGCCGCTTGAGACTGTCCCCGGAAGAGTGAATGTACTGGGGTGCGACATACCGTTTTCTTCCGACTGTGAGCTGATGGAGCTCCTCCGGTCTCACGGGTATGACGCCAGGCAGCTGAAGGACCTGAGAACGTATCAGGAGTTTCTTACGCTCGGGGACGCTGCTGTAAACATCTGCACATATCCCAATGCGCGTGACGCGGTCAGGGCGCTCTCGGAGCGGATGGGATGCGCTTACGCCTACATGTCTGCCGGCGTATCCAGTGACGAGATCCGGGACCAGATAACGCAGCTTGCCGGAGTGTGCGGTTTTGAAGCCCCGGGCGATGACTGGTTCTCGATGCGCGAGGCTGAGTGCAGAAAAGCGCTGGGTGAGCTATCGGAGGCGCTTGAGGGATGGCAGGTCTGCATCGACTATACGGCTCACTCAAGGCCGCTTGGGATCGCGAGGCTCCTAGTAAGCCATGGGATAAATGTGAGAGGTGTCTTCCTCAATCAGATTCTCGATGACGACAGGGACGCGTACCTGTGGCTGAAGGAAAACTGTCCGGACCTGGAGCTTATCTCCACGATACTGCCGGGGATGGTGCAGTACGGCCGCGGGAGGAGTATTCCCGGGACAGGGGAGAAAACCATAGCTGTCGGCCAGACAGCCGCGTGGTACTGCCGGAGCGGGCACTTTGTCAATATCATTGAGGGCGGAGGACTGTGGGGATACCAGGGTATCCTGAGGCTCTGCGCTCTCATAACGGAAGCTTCTGAGAGGACTCTGGACTACAGGCAGATCATACCGAGAAAGGGAATGGGCTGGCCGAGCCTGTGCCCGGAATTAACCGTTGGAGGTTGCTGACATGGCGGCAGAGAGCTGGAAAAAACAGACATACTGGAGTCTTCCGGTATACACTGGCGATGTATCAGGCGTATGCTCCGCCCTGTATGAGCTGGGCGGAATGGTTGTGATGCATGATCCGTCAGGTTGCAATTCCACATACAATACTCATGACGAGATCAGGTGGATCAGCAGGGAGAGCCTGATATTTATATCAGGGCTCACCCAGCTCGACGCCATCTGCGGAAATGACAGGAAGCTGATCGATGATATAGTCCAGGCTGCGGAACAGTTTCATCCGGAGTTTATCGCGATTGCCAATTCACCGGTTCCATGGCTGATCGGAACAGACTTCTCCGCCATCTGCTCAAAGATATCCTCGGTAACCGGGATCCCGGCCTTCCGCGTCGAGACCAACGCGATGCATGATTACACATACGGCGCGGGGCATGCATTTCTTGAGCTTGCCAGGGAGCTGTTCGCAGAAGAAGACGCGGCGGCGCATAATGATTCAGGCGCTTCTGAAGAGGAAGACTCGTGGAAGAGCCATACGGAAACATATCACGGCACAGATAAAGCCCATGCTGATGTGAGGCGCAGGCTTCGCCTGAATGTCCTCGGGATGACGCCGCTCGACTTCACCGCTCCTGATGAGAGTGCCCGTCTCCGGAGGCTGCTTGAGTCCGCGGGCTTTGAAGTGGTCAGCATGTGGGCGATGGATGATACACTGGATAATCTGAGAAACGCCCTCAGAGCGGACGTCAATCTGGCGGTGTCGTCATCCGGCATATATACGGCCAGATGGATGGAGGAGGCCTTTGGGATTCCATACACGGCGGGCGTGCCGATCGGGGCTTTTGCTGATGTCCTTTTCAGTTCTCTTGTAAAATGCGCGTCCGATAGGGTCAGCAGGACAGCGTATCTTGATCTTCCGGGCGCCGCGGAACGCAATGATTCCGTCCGAGGGTGCATTGCCGGTGAGTGTGTCATATCAGGATCACGCGCGGCTGACAGAATGCTGTCCGGCAGGGGAAGCTGGGATATAGTTCCTCTTACGGAGACTGCAGGAGGACTCATAAAGGCCGGCACGCCTTGCCCTAAGGGAGAGTCTGAGATCCGGGAAGTCCTCGGACGTTATGATGAGGTTTGCGCCGACCCTATGCTGAAGCCGGCCTGCTCAAAGGACTGCAGGTTCGAGGAAACGCCTCATTTTGCGCTGTCAGGCAGACTGTACCTGGACAGAATGGGGAGCATAATAGGATAGATGACAGGAGGCAATATATGAGCATGAATGACGCTCCGGGCAGTGTCAGGCTTCACATCGGATTCTTCGGATGCCGCAACGCGGGCAAGTCAAGCCTTGTCAATGCCCTGACTTCGCAGCAGATGTCTGTTGTCTCCGAGGTGCCCGGAACAACCACAGACCCGGTGACGAAACCTATGGAGATTCTGCCTGCGGGGCCGGTCGTCATAACTGACACTCCGGGCTTTGACGACGAGGGGGACCTGGGGGATCTCCGGGTTGAAAGGACAAGGGATATACTCAGAAGGACAGACCTTGCGGTTCTCGTAGTCGATCTTACAACAGGACTCAGGGAAACGGACCGCAGGCTTCTTAGCATGTTCAGGGAGCATGAGATTCCATGTATTGTCGCGTGGAACAAGTCTGACCTTGCAGACAGGGATGAGCAGTCCGGGCTGCTTCAGGGCACGGGAGGAGAAGATGTTCCTTCACAGGTGTTTGTGAGCGCACAGACCGGTGAGAATATAGTTAAGCTGAGGGAGATGATAGGGCAGGCAGCCGGCAGACATAAAGAGAAGGGAGAGCTTCCTCTTGCCGGGGATCTCATATCGCCTCTGGACCGTGTAATACTGGTTATCCCGATCGATGAGTCGGCTCCAAAGGGCAGACTGATACTTCCGCAGCAGCAGGTGCTGCGGGATCTGCTGGATCACGGCGCGCAGGTGCTGTGCGTCAGGGACAGTGAGCTTGACTCTGTCATGAGATCATCTTCTGAAAGACCTTCTCTGGTGATCACCGACAGCCAGGCTTTCGCTCATGTGGCAAAGGTGGTGCCGGAAGATATACCTATGACCTCCTTTTCGATCCTGATGGCCAGGTATAAGGGTGTACTGGCGCAGCAGCTCCGCGGGGTCAGGGCAGTAGATTCTATTCAGGACAACGACAGGATACTGATAGCGGAGGGCTGTACGCATCACAGGCAGTGCGGTGATATAGGTACGGTGAAGCTTCCGAAGTGGATAAGGGAATACACAGGCAGGGATCCGGTATTCGAGACATCCTCAGGACTGTCATTTCCGAAGGATCTTGAACGCTATAAGGTTGTTATTCACTGCGGCTCATGCATGCTCAATGAGCGGGAGGTGAGATCACGCAATGAGGCGGCAGCTTCACTCGGGATTCCGGTCACAAACTACGGGATGGTCATAGCGCAGGTTCACGGAATACTTCCTCGCGCCCTGAGGCCGGTGCCGGAGGCCGCGGGCATTCTGAAAACCTGAGCGGTATTATTATTTTACGTCATGCCCGGCACACCTGCGCGGACGCCCCACTTCACGGGGATCGGACATGCTGTCAGTGAAGTCTTTTTTATACGGAGCTTAAAGCATAATGGCTGATTATTCATCCAATCTTGACAGAATAGATCATCTGAGGAGAGCGCATACTCTCGGCCGGGAGGATATGCGTATTCTTCTTGAGAGCATGACGGATCCGGACGAAGAGTATCTGTATAAGCAGGCCAGGGAGGTCTGTGATCATTATTATCACAAGGCTGTGTATCTCAGAGGCCTGATAGAGTTCAGCAGCTACTGCCGCAACGACTGCTATTACTGCGGGCTGCGCCGTTCGAACCGGAACGCTCAGAGGTACAGGCTTGGCAGTGACGAGATCTTTGCGTGCGCCGATCAGGGATATGAGCTTGGGTTCAGAACGATTGTCCTGCAGAGCGGGGAAGACCTGCATTACTCGGATGATGATCTGTGCCGCATTGTATCCGGGATCAAGGAGCGCCACCCGGACTGTGCGGTAACTCTGTCCGTCGGCGAGAAGAGCCGTGAGAGCTACCAGAGATATTTCGACGCCGGCGCGGACCGCTACCTGCTGCGGCAGGAGACGTCATCCCCGGAGCACTACAGGCATCTTCATCCGCCGGGGCTTACGATCGGGAACAGGAAGCGGTGCCTCAATGATCTGAAGGATATAGGGTATCAGGTCGGATGCGGCATCATGGTCGGATCGCCTGGGCAGACAATTGAGGATATTCTGGAAGACCTGTACTACATGTCGGAATTCAAGCCTCACATGGTGGGTATCGGTCCGTTTATTCCCCACAGGGATACTCCTTTCGCGCACGAGAAGAGCGGAGAGGTGAAGGACACTCTTCACCTGCTGGCGGTGATAAGGCTGATGCTCCCTATGGTTCTGCTTCCGGCGACAACAGCGCTCGGGACAATTGATCCTCTCGGAAGAGAGAAGGGAATCCTTGCGGGAGCGAATGTCGTGATGCCGAATCTGTCTCCTTCCGGCGTCAGGGACAAATATCTTCTGTATGACGGGAAGATCTGCACAGGAGACGAGGCGGCTGAGTGCCGCCACTGTATGGAACACCGAATATCCGGAATAGGCTATGAGGTTCAGGTAAGCCGCGGGGACTGGTGCGGCATGGAGAATGGAGGATTGAAAAGATGAGCACAGACAGATTCTATATGCCTGCCAGAGTTTTCTCCGGCCCTGATGTAGTCAGAGAGCACGCGAAGGATCTTGCCGCTTACGGCAGGAAGGCACTGATCGTAACCGGGCGAAGCTCCGCAAAAAAGTGCGGAGTGTACGATGATATATGTTCTGCCCTCGATGAATATGGCATAGATCATGTTCTGTTTGACGAAGTGGAAGAGAATCCTTCTGTTTCAACAGTCATGAGAGCAAGAGATTTCGGCGTTCAGAATAATGCTGACTATGTGATAGGCGCCGGGGGAGGATCTCCGATGGACGCTGCCAAGGCTGTCGCTCTGATGATCAGAAACAGAGACCGCGGGAGAGATTACCTCTATAAGTCCGGGGGAGACGGCAGCCATGTGCCTGTTGTATGCATTCCCACTACCTGCGGGACCGGATCCGAGGTTACAGGAATCTCGGTTCTGACAGATGACGAAAAGAATATCAAAAAATCGATCCCTTACAGGATATTCGCGGACCTTGCGCTGATAGACGGCAAGTATCTTCGTACCGCGGGACGCGCGACTCTGTGCAATACAGCCTTTGACGCTCTCGCCCATCTGTATGAGAGCAGGCTGAACGCGGACATGACCAGGATCTCCTGCCTGATAGCTGAGGACGGGCTCAGGGAATGGAGCAAGTCTGTTCCCGTACTTAAGGGTGAGAAACAGCCTGATGAAACCGATTATGAGAATCTCATGAGAGCGTCGATGCTCGGCGGCATGGCTATAGCACATACAGGGACCAGCCTGCCGCACGGATTGAGCTACGCTCTTACATGTGGTCTGGGCGTTCCGCACGGCAGGGCGGTCAGCTGCTTTATGGCTGGATACCTCAGGGAGGCGGATCCGGCAGAGACTTCGCGTGTACTTAAGCTGTCCGGTTTCTCATCGGTTGACGACTTCGAGGAAACTTTCAGAATGTGCTGCGGCGCGGTTGACGAAGATGAAGACAGGCTCAGGCCGTATCTCAGGCAGTCATTTACAGATGTGCTTTCAAGTGCCTCCAAGAGGGCGAAGGCTCCGTTTGAGACGGATGCAGCGGTGCTCTGGAGAATAGTCAATTCAGGATTCGGAATCAGAAAGTACAGGGCTGTCCTGTTCGATCTTGACGGTACGATAAATGACTCCGGCCCCGGAATCATGAATTCTGTGCGCTATTCCCTCGAAAAGCTGGGGCGTGCTGTTCCGTCAGATGACGTCCTGAGAAAGTTCGTCGGTCCGTCGCTCCTCTATTCGTACATGAACTACTGCGGCATGACGGAGGATGAGGCGTGGAAGGCTGTCGAGGCTTACCGTGAGTGCTACCACAGGGGTGAATGCTTCAATCTCAGCATCTATGACGGTATCAGGGAGCTTCTTGGCGATCTTAACCGGGCAGGCATATCCTGCGCGGTCGTGACTTCAAAGCCTCAGGAGGCGGCCTGTAAGATTCTTGAACACTTTGATATGACAAAGTACTTTGAAGCCATCACAGGTCCTGATCCGGATGATCCGTCCAACAGAAAGAGCGTACTGATAGGACGCGCTCTCTCAAGGCTCGGACTCGGCGCGGAGGATGTGATCATGGTCGGTGATTCGAGATTCGACATCATCGGGGCGAAGGAGGCAGGCTGCGACAGCATAGGCGCCGTATACGGATATGGTACACGTGAGGAGCTTGAGGAGAACGGAGCGGACTATCTGGTCGATTCCGCCGCTGAGATGCGTCCGGTTCTCGGTATCGGATAGACCGGATATGCTTGTTTAATTCTAATAGGATAGATATGGTACAAATATCACTGAAATATTGCAATTTGTATGGTTTACAAATACGAATTGCCCTTATACAATAGAAATGTATCAAACAACCTTCTGTGAGACCGGAATCGAGGTATATTATGAATCATTCAAAGCTGTATTTTATTGTCGGCAGCCAGGATCTGTATGGAGAGGAATGCCTTAAGCAGGTAGCGGAGGACGCGAAGAGAATGGCGTCGTTCCTGAATGAGAAGATCAAGGACGTGGCCAGCGTAGAGCTTCTCCCGACAGTCGAGAACTCTGAGATCTGTATTGAGGATATGAGAAAGGTCGAGAATGACGACGACTGCGTCGGAGTAATCACATGGATGCACACATTCTCACCGGCCAAGATGTGGATCAAGGGACTCCAGATTCTCAGAAAGCCCCTGCTCCATCTGCATACCCAGGCAAATGAGTTCCTTCCGTACGATACTATCGATATGGATTTCATGAACCTGAATCAGGCAGCTCACGGCGACAGGGAGTATGGATTTATCCTTGCCAGAATGGGCGTCGCGCATCAGGTCGTTGCCGGATACTATGAGCATGACGATGTTGTCGCCGATATCCGCAGGTTCGCTGAGGTGGCAAAGGCGATCGCTTTCTCGAAGAGCCTCAAGGTAGCCGCGTTTGGAAACAATATGCGTGAAGTCGCTGTCACTGACGGAGACCGTGTCGAGACACAGATCTGCTACGGATGGGAGACCAATTACTATGCCATCGGCGATCTGGTAAAGATCATTGATACAGTCACCGAGGAAGAGACCGACAGAAAGATGGAGGAGTATACTTCCCGCTATACCATGAAGACAGACCGTGTTGACGCTGTCAGGGAGCAGGCAAAGTATGAGGTCGCTCTGGATAAGTTCCTTGAGAAAAACGGAATCGGCGCATTTACTGATACCTTCCAGGATCTCCACGGGCTGAAGCAGCTTCCGGGAATCGCGTGCCAGAACCTGATGGGAAAGGGCGTGGGATTCGGACCTGAGGGAGACTACAAGATCGCGGCATTCTCAGCGGTTCTTATGAAGATGGCCGAGAAGAGAAGCGGAAGCACAGGATTCATCGAGGATTATACATACGATCTGACTAAAGGCCAGGAGCTTGAGCTTGCCTCTCATATGCTGGAAGTACCGGTTTCATTCGCGGCGAACAAGCCTGTCATCGACGTGATCCCGCTCGGCATCGGCAATAAGGAGGATCCGGCCCGCCTGATCTTCGACGGAGTGACAGGTGACGCTATCCAGGTTACTCTGGTGGATATGGGAGATCATTTCCGTATTATCTGCGCGGACATCGAGCTTGTAAAACAGCCGAAGGTCATGCCGAAGCTTCCGGTTGCGCGCATCATGTACCGCCATAAGCCCAACTTCAGAATCGGGACCGCGGCGTGGTGCTATGCGGGAGGAGCTCATCACTCTGTAGTTTCCACCGCCCTGACAAAGGAAGACATCGCGAACTTCGCGCGTTTCACAGGCACTGAGCTGATCATCATTGATGACAACACGACCGAGGCTGACCTTCTGAAGTTCTGCGGAAGGAAGTTCTGAATTTGAAAGGAGGGATGCAGATGAGCATCAGGATCGGTATCCTTGGTTACGGAAACCTTGGAAAGGGAGTTGAGAAGGCGGTTCTGGCAAATGAGGACCAGTCTCTTGCGGGAGTCTTCACCCGCAGGGATCCAAAAGATGTAAAGACAGTATCCGGAGCGGCGGTTTTCAGCTGCAGTGATCTTCCGGGGATGAAGGATAAGATTGACGTCCTGGTTCTGTGCGGAGGCAGCGCTACCGACCTGCCAGTGCAGACTCCAAAGTACGCGTCCCTCTTCAATGTCGTTGACAGCTTCGATACTCACGCGAATATCCCACAGCATTACTCGGCGGTTGACGATGCCGCGAAGAAGGCCGGAAAGATCGGAGTCATATCATGCGGATGGGATCCGGGTATGTTCTCTCTGAGCCGCCTGTACGCGCATTCTGTTCTTCCTGACGGTAAGGATTATACCTTCTGGGGAAGAGGCGTATCGCAGGGACACTCTGACGCGATCCGCAGGATCGACGGCGTGGTTGACGCCCGCCAGTATACTGTTCCGGTTCCGGAGGCGGTCGAGCTGGTACGTTCAGGTCAGAACCCTGAGCTCAGCACACGCCAGAAGCACACGAGAGAGTGCTATGTCGTGGCAGAGGAAGGAGCGGACCTTGACAGGATCGAGAGAGAGATCAAGGAGATGCCGAACTACTTCTCTGACTATGATACAACCGTGAATTTTATCTCTATTGATGAGCTTCGTAAGAACCACAGTGAGCTTCCGCACGGGGGATCCGTCATATATTCCGGCAGGACAGGAGATAAGAAGCATGTCATAGAGTACAGTCTCAAGCTGGATTCCAATCCGGAATTCACCGGAAGCGTGATCGCTGCTGCAGCCAGGGCAGCCTGGCGGATGAACAATGAAGGCCAGAGCGGAGCCAGGACAATGTTCGATATCGCTCCGAAGTATCTCAGCCCGCATCCGGACGAATGGCTGAGGGCTCATTATCTGTAAAGTGAATCAAGGGAACATAAAACAGGTGCACAGGACAGCTCCGGGCTGCTCTCCGGCCGCGGATCATACGCGGCGTATGAGAGCCCTCCGGCCTGTCCTGTGCATCTTCTTGTTTTATTTCTGGCACGGAATGAACGCCTGGCTGTGACATCAGCATGATGTTGTGTTATAGTTACCGTTAAAGTGCGTGCATGGAGAGAAAACAGAAGGAGAGGTGGCATATGGAGCAGGATGAGATGAAAAAGATCCTTACCCTTGTCAGGGACGGGGCATTGAGTCCTGAAGACGCTATGCTCCGGTTCAGGGAGGCTCCTTATACAGATCTTGGATTCGCCATGATCGACAACCACAGGCAGCTGAGGCAGGGCTTTGCCGAGGTTATCTATGGCGCGGGGAAGACAGGAGAGCAGATTCTGGTAATCTCTCAGAGGATGCTTGACGACGGCGTGAAGACGATACTCATAACAAGAATGTCAGCCGACAAGGCGGAATATGTAAGGACCCATATAAAAATGAGAACAGCCGGAGGGGACTCCTTCAGATATGAGGAGATACCGCGGATCGCCATCGTCGGGAGCATGCCCGGGGCCGGGGGCAGAGGCACTGTTGTGGTAGCCTCAGGAGGCACATCGGATCTGCCGGTGAGCGAGGAGGCCGCGCTCACAGCCGAGGCGATGGGCAGCCGTGTGGTGCGCCTGGTCGATGTCGGGGTCTCAGGACTTCACCGGCTGCTGTCCCATATGGATGAGATCATGAGCGCTTCTGTGATAATAGCTGTCGCGGGTATGGAGGGGGCGCTCGCTAGTGTGATCGCCGGGCTTGCGGACTGCCCTGTGATAGCGGTTCCCACCTCTGTAGGCTACGGAGCAAACTTCGGGGGGCTGAGCGCTCTGCTGTCCATGCTCAATTCATGCGCAAGCGGAGTGTCGGTTGTAAATATTGATAATGGCTTCGGCGCCGGATATCAGGCGGCGATGATCAACAGGGAGAAATGAACCGCCGGCTGCAGGCAGCGGAATGGAGTTTAAGATGGATCAGAGAGATAATACCTCACACAGCCGCAATGCCGGGGCGTTCAGGGAAGGGTTCAAAGACGGGATACCGATAGGCCTTGGATACTTTGCGGTCGCATTTGCGCTCGGCGTCGCGGCTAGAAGCGCCGGGCTCAGTCCGCTGCAGGGCTTTGCGGCCAGTATCCTGTGTCTTGCCTCCGCCGGTGAATACGCCGGATTTACGGTTATAGCCGCGGCTGCGCCTCTGTATGAGATGGCACTTATCAGCTTCATCATCAACGCAAGGTACCTGCTTATGAGCACGGCTGTCAGCCAGAAGCTGTCTTCCGATACACACCCTGTACACCGCTTCGGGATCGCGTACTTTATAACAGATGAGATATTTGCCATAGAGACACGTCAGAAAGGATATTTAAATCCGTTCTACACATATGGGGCAGGCGCATTCGCGGCGCCGATGTGGGCCGCGGGGACAGCGCTCGGAATACTGGTCGGAAACATGATGCCTGTACGCCTTGTCAGTGCGCTGAGTGTTGCTCTGTTCGGCATGTTTCTGGCAGTCATAATTCCCCCGGCGAGAAAAGAGAGGGTAATCCTGGTTCTTATTCCGGCAAGCTTCGCGGCGAGCTACGCGTTTTCCAGGCTTCCGTATCTTCGTGACCTATCGTCCGGAAACAGGATTATCCTTCTGACCGTCATTCTGTCGGGAGCTGCGGCAATTCTCTTCCCGCATCCGTCAGATGAAGATGCAGGTACAGAAGCAGGAGAAGAAGCGGTATGAGTAAGAATATTAACTTATATATCCTTGTAATGTTCGCTGTGACCTATCTGGTCCGGGCGCTCCCGATCACGCTGATCCGCAGAAAGATCCGCTCGCCGTTTCTCAAGTCATTTCTTTACTATGTGCCATACGTAACGCTCGCGGTGATGACCTTTCCCGCGATCATAGAATCAACACAGACTCCGTATTCGGGGATAATGGCACTGGCGGCAGGCATCGTCGCGGCATGGTTCGGAGCAAGCCTGTTCCAGGTTGCCAGCCTGTGCTGCGTTGTCGTACTGATTGCCGAGTTCATAATCGTATGATGATTACAGTGTTCTTACTTCAGGAAACGTGATCTGTTGTAAGGAGTGTTTACATGCATTGTCACTGCCTTCGGAGTGGTATAGTTCAGAATATCGTGGTCGACATAATTGCGGAACTCCACTGCCGAAACTCTCTCGCCATAGTTTTTGATTGATCCGTCAGACTCGTAATATCTGTCCCTGTTCCTCTGTCTGCGGAGGATGGCGATGGAATTCAGAGTGGTGCCGTTGTCTCTGGAATAAATGACAAGCGACTGGTTAGCCTCATACTTAATGAAGTTCATGACCCTCTTTGAGGAATACCACATGAAATCAGAGCAGATGCCCAGCTGCTGGCCGGTTGTCATCTTTCCTTTCTTGTACCGGTAGATGACATGATAACGGCCCTCTGAAGTTACAACGTTGACAAGGAGTTCAGGGATCCCGTTATTGTCAAGGTCGACAGTGCAGAAGTTATCCGCCTGGGCCCTTCTGCCGTTGTCAGTGTACAGTACATACGGGTTCATCAGGAAACGGTTGTAGGCTTTGATGCACTTCTTATACTTTCCTGAAGTCTTGCGGACAGTGACCTTGCACTTGTAGGTAAAGCCTGCATAGGTTCCGTAGATCGTCGTGGTTCCGGTGCGCTTTGCCTTGACCTTTCCGGTGGAGGAGACTGTCGCGATCTTCTTCTTGGATGAGCTCCAGTGGGCCTGGACAGGGTTGTTGTCATCCAGGATCTTCAGCTTAATATTGCTTCTTCCTCCGTCTGTATACAGATTAACCTTCGATTTGCTGATACGTACCGTTCCGGCGGACGCGTGTGAAGATGCAGACATTGTAAAGAACGCGCACATCAGAATGAGCACGGGGATCATAAGCCGGAAACGTTTGATCACATTGTTTTTCATAATCTCGAAATCTCCCTTCAGCAATGTGCAGACTTGAATTGAAAACCGTCTGCTGTTTATATAAGTACTATACCATAACGAGCGCATGACGTGCCACTGATTTTTGCGATTCGCCCGGGCTGCCTGACGGATATTATCAGAAGCATTTGTACCGTTGTTTATACTTTTCTTCCGGGTTCGGATGTAGTAAACTATTATAAGCATACGGCAGCCGGAAGCATAGGAAACATATCCGCTTCGGATGCGGCAGATTATAGGTTTGAAAGGGCGGATGCCCGGAATCATCTGGAGGAAGCTTATGGCAGATTCGAATAACCGGACCAGTCTTGTCATCATGGCAGCCGGTATCGGCAGCAGGTTTGGAGAGGGTATCAAGCAGCTTACAAGCTTTGGACCCGGCGGTGAGATCATAATGGATTACTCTGTCTTTGACGCTGTCAGGGCAGGCTTTGACCGTGTCGTGTTCGTCATACGGAAAGACCTCGAGAAGGATTTCCGGGAGGTTATAGGAGACAGGATCGGGAAATATATAGAGACAGACTATGTGTTTCAGGAGATGGACGATCTTCCGGACGGGTTTGTCTGCCCGCCTTCCCGCAGGAAGCCCTGGGGAACAGGCCAGGCTATCCTTTCCTGCCGCGGAGCTGTCAGGGAACCGTTCTGCGTGATCAACGCGGATGATTATTACGGAAAGAAAGCTTTCGTCAATATTCATGACTGGCTGAGCGCCGGGAGAGACGCGGACGCTGTGTGCATGTCAGGCTTCATACTGGAGAACACACTGTCCGACCACGGAGGCGTCACACGCGGCGTTTGCAGTGTCGACGAGAACGGACAGCTGGCCGGGATAAGGGAGACCAAGGGCATCGTGAAGACAGACGGCGGCTGCGCGGCTCCGGACGGAAACGGAGCCATGATGATGCTTGACCCGTCGTCTCTTGTGTCTATGAACATGTGGGGATTCCAGCCGGAGTTTCTGGATGCCCTTCATAACGGATTCGCGGAATTTCTGAAGGAGAACCTCGGAACAGACCGTGAGGAGACAGCCGAATACCTGCTGCCTACGATCGTGGACGGGATGCTCCGCGGCCAGAAAGCCAGGGTGAGTGTCCTCCCTACCGATGACAGGTGGTTTGGCGTGACATATCATGAGGATATCCCGTCAGTTAAGGAGAGCTTCCTGGAGCTTGCACGGGAGGGAGTGTATCCCGCTAAGCTGTGGGGCTGACGCCGGATACACTCTGATAAGGCATAAGTGTATCCGTCTGAACGGTGGGACTGATGCCGCCTGATTGCGGCATTGAACTGAGTTTGCAGCAGAAAGAAGAAACATAGAGTTATGAAAATTGGTTTTGATAATGATAAGTATCTGAGAATCCAGTCTGAGCATATCCGTGAGAGAATAGGGAAGTTCGGAGACAAGCTGTATCTGGAATTCGGAGGGAAGCTCTTCGACGACCTGCACGCTTCGCGCGTGCTGCCGGGTTTTGCTCCTGACAGCAAGCTTCAGATGCTGATGCAGCTCGCTGATCTGTCAGAGCTTGTGATTGTGATCAGCGCGGAGGATATCGTCAAGAATAAGATGAGAGGCGATATAGGCATTCCGTATGACGAGGATGTCCTCCGTCTCGCGTCTAAGTTTCAGGACAGGGGGCTGTATGTCAGCTCTGTAGTGATAACGCATTATACGGGACAGGAATCCGCCGCGTATTTCAAGGACAAGCTGGAGAAGAAGGGCTTCAATGTCTACCTTCATTACATCATCGAAGGATATCCTTCGAACGTGGAACACATTCTCTCCGACGACGGCTTCGGGAGAAATGACTATATCGAGACGACCCGGCCGCTGGTTGTCGTGACTGCTCCGGGCCCGGGCTCAGGGAAGATGGCTACGTGCCTGTCGCAGCTGTATCACGACAACAAGCTCGGCATCAAGGCGGGATACGCCAAGTTCGAGACATTTCCGATCTGGAATATCCCTCTCAAGCATCCGGTAAATCTGGCATATGAAGCGGCTACCGCGGACCTGAACGATGTCAATATGATAGACCCGTTCCATCTGGAGGCCTACGGCGAGACTACGGTCAATTACAACCGTGATATCGAGATCTTTCCTGTGCTTGCCTCTATGTTTGAGGGCATATACGGCGAGAGCATTTACAAGTCCCCGACAGATATGGGCGTCAATATGGCAGGCCTGTGCATTTCCGATGATGAGGTCGTATGCAGGGCGGCATGCCAGGAGATCATACGCAGATATTATTCGACCGTGTGCAAGGTCGTGAATGACGAGGCGACCGAGGAGGAGGTCTATAAGATCAGGCTGCTGATGAAGCAGGCAAAGATTACTACCGACGACCGGAAAGTGACTGTGGCCTGCAAGAAGAGAGCGGAGGAAACAGGGGTTGCCGCCGCCGCGATAGAGCTCTCGGACGGGACCGTGATAACATCCAAGACTACCGATTTTCTCGGCGCGAGCTCCGCTCTGCTGCTGAATGCCCTGAAGCATCTGGCGGGAGTGGATCACAGCGTCAAACTCATATCTCCCGAGGAGATAGTTCCCATTCAGGATCTCAAAGTCAGGTTCCTGCACGGGAAGAATCCAAGGCTTCACACTGACGAGGTGCTGATCGCGCTGTCGCTTGCGGCGCGTTCTGATCTGAAGGCGCGTGAGAGCCTTGAACAGCTGCCGCGGCTGCGCGGCTGTCAGGTACACACTTCTGTAATGCTGACCGAGGTTGACAGACATGTATTCCATCGTCTCGGAGTCGATCTGACGAGCGAGCCGGTATCCAATATCAGAAAGTGGTAAAGATGTGCTGAAAGAGCGATTGGACGAATACATCCGCAATACCAGGCAGATACGTATTCTTTCATATCCTGACCCGTCAAAGCTGGATGGCGCGGCCGAGTACAGCAGGACTCTCAGGGCAAACTTCATAAAGATCGGAGAGATTGCGCAGATTAACCGCGCAATTCTTTCTGATGTCCTCGAACCGGTACTGTCTTCAGATCAGGCTCTTACACCTGAGACCATCGATGAGCTTAACCGGTTTTCCTCAAGCCTTCTTGACGCCAGCAGCGTTGAGAGCATCGATATCCCTCTGAGCTATCATGTGTCATCCCGCCTGATGAAGTACGCCGTGCGCTCAGGAGACACCGCTCTGAAGCTCAGACAGGCTGATTATCTTATTTCAGGCAGCTACTCCATGGTCAATATGGCAAAGCGGTTCGGCTTCGGTCAGGAAGCGTGCGCTCCTTTCCGGGAGCAGGGCTTTATGGCTGCGGATTACATCCGGCAGTTCTGCGATCCTGATTCGCTTGCCTCGCTCGAGAGCGAAGAGCTGAGGGAGCTGGTGCTGGTCAACTCCCGTTTTTCCGTCTGCCTGTATGAGGGCAATTCCGAAGATCCGGTATGCTGCCAGGAGAATATCGATACTCTTAAACGCTCCATCAGCATGGCCGATAATCCCGATATCAGGTCTCTGGTACCGGATTATGACTGGAGATACCATCGCTTCAGGGCGATGGAGTACATCGCAGCCATATCCGAACACAACAACAGCAGAGGCTGCACCCTGGAAAGCAGAAGATATATAAGCGATGTATGCGATGAGCTGCTGAGAATCTGGGACAGCGATCCGGAATACTACAGGAACCTGTCGCCGCGCATATATATCAGGCTGGCAGCCATGAGAAACGCGTATCTGTGCGGGCGTACAGACAGGGACGAGTACCTGGAGATGCTGGCAGAACTGTACCGTGAATGTGAGGATGTCGGACAGACTTTCATCGCGGCTGAAGAAGTATTCTATATCATAGGCATACCTCTTGAGTATATCTACGCGCTTGAGAGGCCGTCAGGCTTTGTGACGGAGGAAAATGACCGCGTTTTCACTTCAAAAGCGGCGGAGAAGCTTACGGAAGAACAGATCAGGACTCTTACCAGGTTCTATATGGTTATCGAGAAGCGGGCGCTGTATACGATAGGGACTCGCTCCCTGTCTTATCTGCTTGAGTTTCTAAGCCTGCTGCTGATACATTTTATTAAGGTGCCCGAGGTTTCATTTAAGAGATTCTGTCTCAGCGCTATGCGCGTGCTCCATCCTCCGACTTATGTCCACACCTGCATGGTCGGGGAACTCAGCAAGTGCCTGTGCCATTATGTCATAAAGTACGATCCCACGCGGCTTGCCGGTTTCAATGGGCTGAATACGGCGGAAGAGATACGCTCGCACAAGGACGACATTCTTTCATTTACAGAAGACGCGGCTCTGTGCCATGATTTCGGGAAGATTCCGCTGATCGACATAATCTTTGTATACGGGAGGAATCTGTTTGACTTTGAGTTCGATCTGATCCGCCGCCATACCGATATCGGCATGACGCTGCTTGAGTACAACAGCTCCGTGTCCAGATACAGGGATATCGCCGGCGGCCATCACAAATGGTACAACGACAAATCAGGCTATCCGTTTTCATTTTCTATCAGGGAGTCGGAGATCGGCCCGCTGATAAGCATCGTTGCCTGCGCCGACTGTATGGATGCCGCTACGGATTCGATCGGGCGAAGCTACAGCAGGGGGAAGAGTCTCGACGAATACATACATGAGGTCGAGGACGGTGCGGGAACACGCTATGCGCCGTACCTGCCTGATCTTATGAAACGCCCTGAAGTCTATGAGAGCCTGCGGAAGATCCTTAATGAGAGAAGAGAGGACTATTACAGACTGACTTACGATAAGCTTACTTGTAGATCCATGAGTGAGGTGCTATAATCACTGATATCACTTTAATGCTTTAGTGCCTCACAGTATTAAACAAGTAAGGAGTTTGAGTATGGATCTATCAGGAGTATCGTTGTTTGGAATTGTGGTTGCGATGGTCGCGTACCTTCTGGGCATGCTTATCATAGGCTTCCTCGCTTCCAGGAAAAATGAGAATGTGGGAGACTTTTATCTCGGCGGCAGAAAGCTCGGGCCTTTTGTCACAGCGATGAGTGCCGAGGCTTCGGATATGAGCAGCTGGCTCCTCATGGGCCTTCCGGGACTGGCTTATCTGTCCGGTGTGGCTGAGCCGATCTGGACCGCCGTTGGCCTTGCGGCAGGCACATATATCAACTGGCTCATCGTGGCGAAGAGGCTGCGCCGCTATTCTCTGGCCGCGAACAATTCATTTACCATTCCGCAGTTCTTTTCAAACCGTTTCAACGACAGGACCAATATTCTGACGCTTATCTCGGCCCTGATTATCGTTATATTCTTTATTCCGTATACCGCGTCCGGTTTTTCCGCCATCGGCAAGCTGTTCGCGTCATTGTTCGACGTGAATTATCATCTGGCCATGATAGTAGGCGCTATTGTCATCATCGGGTATACGATGAGCGGCGGCTTCCTCGCTGCCAGCTTTACCGACCTTGTGCAGAGCATCATCATGTCGATTGCCCTCGGAATCGTCCTCTTCTTTGGCGTAAACCAGGCCGGAGGATTGGAAGCGGTATTTTCAAATGCGCGTTCCCTGGCGGGACATCTGTCACTGACGCTGAGCCATGTTCCCGATGAGGCGAATCTGTTCGCGGCCGGAAGCACCAGCCCGTACGGCTTCCTCACGATAGTATCCACGCTCGCGTGGGGCCTCGGCTACTTCGGGATGCCGCATATTCTCCTGCGGTTCATGGCTATTGAGGACGAGCGGAAGCTGAAGCTCTCAAGACGTATCGCCAGTATCTGGGTTGTCATAGCCATGGGCGTCGCGATCCTGATCGGTCTTATCGGACTCGGCATGACAAGGGCCGGTGTGATAGGAGAGCTTACATCGTCAGGCTCTTCCGAGACTGTTATCATCGAGATAGCCCATCGCCTCAGCAGCTTCGGATTCTTCCCGGCGCTGATAGCTGGCCTGATTCTGTCAGGCATCATGGCCTCCACGATGTCTACGGCGGATTCACAGCTCCTTGCCGCGTCGAGTTCGGTGTCACAGGATATTCTTACTTCCTTCTTCCATGTGAAGCTCAAGGAGAAGAGCCTGATGCGTGTCGCCAGGCTTTCGCTTCTCATCATCGCCATAATCGCCGTATTCCTTGCGTGGAATCCTGACAGCTCGGTATTCCGCATCGTCTCATTTGCATGGGCCGGATTCGGGGCCGCGTTCGGCCCGCTGGTTCTCTTCTCGCTGTTCTGGAGAAGGACCAACCGCTACGGAGCCCTTGCCGGTATGATTACGGGCGGCACCATGATATTTATCTGGAAGTTCGCTGTGCGTCCGATGGGCGGAGTGCTCGATATCTATGAGCTGCTGCCCGCGTTCATTCTCTCAGCGCTTGCCATCGTGATCGTGTCACTGGTCACTCCGGCGCCGGAGAAGGAAGTGACGGATGTCTTTGACAAGGTGGCGGGACAATAAGAATATGTGCAGCTGCCCGGATCATATGTAGTTGATCATGATCCGGGCGGATAAGAGAAGTATATTCGACGGTTATTTGAAACATAACGGTGAGCAGCCGGAAAAACGCTGCGACAGCATGAAGAGAACCCGGATGGAAAACCATCCGGGTTCTTGCAAGTCGGAGTGGTGAGATTCGAACTCACGGCTTCTTGACCCCCAGTCAAGCGCCCTGACCATACTGGGCCACACCCCGCTGAATCTGGATTATAACAGGTTCGGCTCTCAAATTCAAGTAGGGTTTGAGATTTATGCTATTACCATGGTAGATTAATCAAGATCCGTTATAAGTTGTTCAAAAAAGTTTTCTACAAAAATAAATAGATCGGTGGTAAACTGAGAATATGTAAGTGGATTAACTACAGCCTTGGAAAGGAGTCATACAGAATGGAAGGTGAACTCATAAAGGTTTCCGGTCTTCAGGAGGCTCTGGCTTTGAAGGAACCTGACGCCGCTTTCTTCGCGGGTGGAACAGGGATCGGATATAAGGATTCAGGCATTCATGCCGGGAAGCTGATTGTTATACCGGATATTCAGGGAATCCGTGATATATCGGAGGAAGACGGGTACATCCGGATCGGTGCCCTTGTGACATTTACGGATGCCCTCGAGTGTCCTCTGACGCCGGATTATCTTAAGGAGGCGCTTCGTTTCTGCGGTTCTCTGCAGAAGCGCAATATGGCGACTGTGGGCGGAAATGTCGCCTCATGGAGGTGTGATTCTTACCTTATCCCGACGCTCATGGCTTCAGGCGCCGAGATATGCCTTGAGGACAAGGACGGATCTTACAGGATCGGCATTGACCGGTATGCCGACGAACGGGACAGATATGCGGACGCGCTTATAACGGCGGTGATGGTGAAGGCAGAGGCTTCCGGCGATGATGCGGACTTTAAGGTTCTTTCCAGACGTTACGCGAATACGGTTGAGAGCCACGCGTACCTGACTATCGCGATGGGAAGGGATGACGGTGAATACCGCATCGGCCTTGCCGTCAAGGGTTCAGGGATATTCCATCCGGATATCATGAACTGGGGAGTGTCATGGAAGATGGCGCATGTCAGGGATGATATGTTCGGTACGGAAGAATATAAGAGATATATAACATGTACTACTCTGGAAGCTATGTATGAAGATCTTGGCGGGGAAGGAGGGAGCGAGTCATGAAGATCAGACTCTGGGTCAACCATATAGAAAGATCGTACGAAGTCTCCGCATCTGTGCCTCTGCGCGAAGTTCTTTATGAGAACGGATACGCGGCGGTCCGCGACTCGGACGACTGTGAGGCTTTCTGCGGAAGCGATACAGTTCTTATGGACGGCGTCCCGGTATACGCGGATCTGGTTCCGGCAGCCCTTGCTGACGGAACATGGATAGTGACGCCGGACGGCATTCTGAGTCTGGCAGTTCTCAGCGCCCGCGGGGCGGATGTGTCGAGGTCATTTTTCCGGGAGGAAACGATCAGCGAGGAACAGAGAAAGGCGATGAAGGACGCCCTGATGCTGAACGGCGACGAGGGCCCTGACTGCCTGACTGTGGTTCAGCAGGCCATGATCGAAGCCGGCCTTGTTCAGAGCGCGTACAACGCTCCTGCAGCGGCCCTGATGCTTACCTGGCTTCTGATCCATTATCCGTCTCCGAAGCGTGAGGAGATAAGGGACGCGATGTCCGGCATATTCATTCGCGACGCCGGATATGAACATTATTACCTGGCTGTTAAGCTTGCGAAGGAGAAGATCGACAGCGGTTCATTCTCCACACAGCCCGCCCCGTCGTTCAGACCTGAACTGAGGCTGATCGGAAAGCCCTCCGGCAAAGTGGACGGCCCGCAGCTTATCCGCGGAGACAAGGTCTTCGTCGAGGACTATGTGTCAGGCGACGCATGCCGTCTTGTGATGCTGAGATCGCCTCACGCGCACGCGTATATCAAGTCTATTGATACCTCCGAGGCCGAGAAGGTCCCGGGAGTGGTAAAGATCATCACGGCCGCGAACTGCCCTGACACTTTCTACATGCAGGCAGGACAGGGCAATCCTGAGCCGTCTCCCCATGACAGAAGGCTGTTCAACTGGAAGGTACGGCATGTCGGCGACCGGGTTGCCGGAATCGTCGCGGAGACCCAGGAGGCCGGTGAGAGGGCAAGGGATCTTATAAAGGTTGACTATGAAGTGCTCAAGCCTGTCTTCACGGTCGAGGAAGCCATGGAGGAGGGCGCGCCGAGAGTTCACAACGGAATCGTTGAGTACCGCGTGGGAGCTCCGGACAATCTGGATGAATACAACAAGGATTCCGGTGACTGGAGAGAGGGCAAGGTCATATACCAGTTCCCGCTCGGGGCGGATATTCATCACAATGTCGCCGCTTCAAACTCAGGCGGGATCGGAGATATCGAGAAGGCGTTTGCCGAGGCTGACGCTGTGGTCGAGAGAACCTATCAGACAAGCCAGGTTCAGCAGACGCCGCTGGAGCCGCATGTCTGCTTCGCGCGCATGGAGGGCGGGCGGCTTACGGTGTATGCCTCTACACAGGTTCCTTTCCATGTGAGACGTATTGTCGGCTGGGTGACTGGGCTTCCTGAGAACAGGATACATGTCGTCAAGACGAGAGTCGGAGGCGGCTACGGCTCCAAGCAGGATATCCTCATAGAGGACGTGACCGCCTATGCGTCATTCATCACAGGAAGACCTGTTTACTGCCGCAACACCCGTGAGGAGGAGTTTATCGCGAACTCGACCCGCCATCCGATGCGCGCCAGAGTCAAGATGAGCGGTAAGAAGGACGGCACGATCACGGGCATCTTCATGGAAGTCCGCGCCAACACAGGCCCCTACGGAAACCATTGTCTCACGGTTCCGATGAACAGCTGTTCCAAGACTCTTCCTCTGTTCAAATGCGCCAACATGGCTTATGATCTGAAGGTATACTACACCAACACCCCGCCGGCCGGCGCATATCAGGGATACGGAACTCCGAAGGGAACCTACGGCATCATGATGTGCATGGCGGAGCTGGCTGAGAAGCTGGGCTGCGATTACAAGGAGATGGTGCTCAAGAATCATGTTGAGACCGGTTACAGGCTCGACATCCTGAAGGGGCTTGGAGAAGGCCGTGAGGGCAATGTGGTACCGGTCGGTTCCTGCGGCCTCAGGGAGGCTGTGCTTCAGGGCTGCGATATGATAAACTGGGGAGTCAGGGAGGTCAGCGATGATCCCGACGTCAGGATCGGCAAGGGCTTCGCGATGATCATGCAGGGTTCCGGACTTCCGGGACTGGACCACGCGGAGGCGATCGCTAAGATGGAGACTGACGGAACAGTCATCCTGAACAGCGGATGCGCGGATATCGGAACAGGCCTGGATACGATCTGCGCCAAGGCTGTCAGCGAGATCATGTGTATGCCGATGGATCATGTCACTGTTCTGTCGGGAGACACTGACGCGTCAGTATTTGACACGGGCTCATATGCTTCATCGGGAACATTTTTCTCGGGCAACGCGGCCGTTACCGCGGCAAGAGGCCTGAAGAAGGAGGTCCTGAAGGAAGCCGCGCTTCAGATGGGCGAGAGCGAGGAGGATCTGGAGCTCCGTATGCCCGGAGAGGTCTACTCTAAGAAGACAGGCTGCGTCAAGACATACGCCGAGCTGTCTCACGCGGCGTGCGCGGGTAACGGACGCGGGACCATGGTATATCACGGCACATATGTGACCACAGCTTCCTCGGTCCCGTACGGCGCTCATTTCGCGCAGGTGGCGGTCAATACGCGGACAGGAGAGATCAGGGTGCAGAAGTTCTACGCTCTGCAGGATGCGGGAACTCCGATCAATCCCGAGCTTGCGCTGTGCCAGATGTACGGCGCTTCACTGAAGTCTATAGGCCATACGCTCTACGAAGGAATGATCCTGGACGAGGAGGGCAGGTGCCTGAACGCCAACATGACCGATTACGGCGTCCCGATGATCTATGAACAGCCGGATGATTTCAAGGCTGTGCTGATAGACGTCGACGACCCTGACGGGCCGTTCGGGGCTAAGTCCATATCGGAGATAGCCTGCAACGGAGCGGCGCCGGCTATCGGAATCGCGATTCATGACGCGGTGGGAGTCTGGATCCAGAGCTGGCCCATGACTCCGGAGAAGATCCTGCGCGGCATGGGAAAGATAGGAACAGAGAACAGCTGAGGAAGCACTGGTCAGATCAGTGTTTCCCGGAAATATGACATCAGGAGGTAATGCTGACATGGGAAAGCTTGGCAAGAAGAATAAAGACAGCAAAGAGGCGGCAAACAAGAAGATCGCTCAGCAGCTCGCGGCGCTGAAGAGGAAGCAGGCAGCTAAGAAGAAGTGATCAGAGTGAATAACAGTATGGCAATTAAGCAGGCGCTGTCCGAGGAGATCCTTCTCTCGGTCGGAAAGCCGGAACGTTACCTTGGAAATGAAGTTAATGCCGTCCGCAAGGATCCGGCGAAGACGGACATCCGTTTTGTTATGTGCTTTCCGGATGTCTATGAGATAGGGATGTCCCATCTCGGAATTCAGATCCTGTATGAGATGTTTAACAATAGACCCGACACATGGTGTGAGCGGGTCTATTCGCCGTGGGTCGATCTGGATGAGATCATGAGGGAGAAGAAGATCCCTCTGTTCGCGCTCGAGTCCCAGGATCCGGTCAGGGAGTTTGATTTTCTCGGAATAACTCTGCAGTATGAGCTGTGCTACGCGAATATTCTGCAGATCCTGGATCTGAGCGGCATACCTTTCCATGCCGCGGAACGTCTGTATACAGGATCATGTGAGCCCGGGTCACAGAGGACAGGCCGCCGCAGCGGCGCCGGCAGCCCTGAAGGCGGCTTCCGCCATAAGAGCAGCGGCATGTTATCTGAGGATGGATACCGTAATCACCCGGTTGAACATGAAGGCCGCGGCAGAAGGGAGCTTCTGCTCGGCGAGGGCTCTCCCATAGTTATCGGCGGCGGGCCGTGCGCCTACAATCCGGAGCCGGTGGCGGAGTTCTTCGACCTGTTCTATATAGGTGAGGGCGAGACAGTATATGACGAGCTGCTTGACCTGTACAAGGAATGCAGGAGGAGCGGCCTGACGCGCAGGGAGTTCCTCAGGAGAGCGGCCACGGTTCCCGGCATCTACTGTCCGATGCTTTACGAGCCGTCTTACAATGAAGACGGAACTCTTGGGTCATTTGAGCCTGTATGTGACGGGATACCAAAGAGAATAAAGAAGCAGGCTGTCGAGGATCTTGACAGCAGCCCATTTATCACGAAGCCCCTGGTTCCTTTTATGCAGGTGACTCAGGACCGTGTTGTTCTCGAGGTTCAGAGAGGATGTATCCGCGGCTGCCGCTTCTGTCAGGCGGGCATGATCTACCGGCCGACACGGACGAAGAGCCTGGAGACACTGAAGAGGACTGCGGATCTTCTGCTGGAGGCGAGCGGGCATGAGGAGATATCACTGAGTTCTCTGTCAACAAGCGACTATCCTGAACTCGAGGGGCTTGTCACCTACCTGATTGAAAAGCATGGCAGGACCAACAATATCAATATCTCGCTTCCGTCTCTCCGGATAGACGCATTTTCTCTTGATGTCATGAGTAAGGTGCAGGATGTCAAGAAGAGTTCTCTGACCTTCGCTCCGGAGGGCGGGTCACAGAGGATGAGGGACGTGATCAACAAAGGCCTGACCGAGGAAGATATCATGCGCGGTGCCGCCGACGCGTTCCGCGGAGGCTGGAATAAGGTAAAGCTGTACTTCATGCTGGGACAGCCTACCGAGACAGAGGAGGACAGAAGAGAGATCGCTCATCTGGCTGAAAAGATAGCAGAGCTCTATTATGATACCGTCCCGAAGGAGAAGAGGAACGGGAAGTGCATGATCACGATCTCAACGGCGTTCTTTGTCCCCAAGCCATTTACGCCGTTCCAGTGGGCGGTTATGTTTACTCCCGAAGACTACCTTGACTTTGCACATACTGTGAACGAGGAGGTGAAGGCGAGCCTGAATCATAAGTCGATCCGGTACAACTGGCACGAGGCTTATGTCACGGTGCTGGAGGGGCTGCTCGCGCGCGGCGACAGGAAGGTATCGGCTACAATTGAGTCCGCCTACAGGAGAGGCGCCCTGTTCGACGCATGGACGGAGCACTGGGACTGGCAGCGGTGGGTGGACGCCATGGAAGAGACGGGGATAGACCTGTATTTCTACACCGGAAGACAGCGCGGTGAGGACGAACTGTTCCCGTGGGACTTCATAGACGCCGGTCCAACGAAAAGATTCCTCCTTGATGAATGGCACAAGGCGCACAGGGCAGAGCTCACTGAGAACTGCCACGGCAGGTGTTCGTCATGCGGGGCGATGAAGTTCAACAGCGGCGTATGCTTCAACGAGAAGAACGGATCCAGGACGCTGAGGGCAGGGACGGAAGAGGTGTACCTGTATCCCGTTGAGAGCTGCAACCCGGTTCCCGGCCTTGGAAGAGCCGCCGCACATCAGAGATCGGAGGGCGCATGAGAGTTCGAATAAAGTACTCAAAGCAGGGGCTGATGAAGTTTATCGGCCATCTTGACATGATGCGCTATTTCCAGAAGGCCCTTCGCCGTGCCGGTATAGATGTCACCTATACCGAGGGCATGAGTCCTCACATGTCGATGTCATTTGCCCTGCCGCTTGGGGTCGGGATGACTAGCGATTCCGAGTATGTGGATGTTGATCTTAACACTCCGGTCCCGGGAAGTCTTATAGTTGAGAGGCTGAACAGCTCCGCTCCGGAGGGAGTGCATTTTACACAGGCAAGGGAGATTCCGGAGGGAAAAGCACATAAGGGCATGAATCTTGCCGCGAGAGCAGACTATACGCTTACCATGCGTCCTGAATACGCCTGGGGCGAGGGCTGGAAGGATGAACTGATGAAGTGGCTGGAGCAGCCGCATATCACTGTCATGAAGAAGGGAAAGAAGACGGAGAAGGAGGTCGACATCCGTCCTCTGATCTATGAGGCGAAGTTCTCAGGGGATAAGCTTGTTCTCGGCCTCGGGGCCGGACTTGACAGAAATGTGCGTCCTGAGCTTGTCATGAAGGCGTTCGCGGATGCATCCGGGAGGAGCTTTCAGCCGTTCATGTTCCTCATTAACCGTGATGAGGTGTACGCGGATCTCGGGCAGGACGGCGCGCACAGGTTTACGGCACTGATTGATCTTGGTAAAGAGATAATATGAACTATATCGTAGAGAAAAAAGAGAACAGGGTGCTTTCTTTTCTACTGGATGACTCCGGCCATGCCGTGGAGATCCACGCTGATGCTCTGACGGATGGTCCTGGCATCGGCGACATATATATAGGTCTGGTTCAGAAGGTGGCTAAGAATATCAATGCCGCCTTCGTTGAGATAATCCCCGGAGTCAGCGGTTATCTGCCATTTGATGAGATAGCGGATCCGATATATGTTTCAAAGGGCCCGAGCCCCGATATTCAGGCGGGGGATCAGCTTGTGGTTCAGATCACCAGGGAGGCATTCGGGCACAAGGACATGTCCCTGTCAACCAAGATAACGCTGCATGGAAAGTACGTGGTAATGGTGCTGGGCGGCATCGGCCTCGGAATATCAAGGAAGATTCCGGATGATCTCAGGAAAACCCTGAAGGATTCTATTATGAGCCGGGATGAGTTCTCCGCGCTTCAGAAACGTATCGGTACCTGCTCAGTAGTCGTAAGGACCAGCGCCGCCGGAATAATGGAAAATGCTTCTGATGATACAGACAGTGTCAGGAAAGCAGTATCTGAAGATCTGTCCGTACTTGAAGCCCGGATAACCGACCTGAAGCTGAAGGCACCTTACCGGAGCGTCCATTCCTGCCTGGGAAAGCAGCCGCCGCGCTGGCTGCAGCGGATAGTGCGGCTGACAGAAGCTGATGCTGAATCGGTGACAACGGATGACCGCGATCTGTACCGGCAGATATTTGAAGCAGGAAGCGAATCCCCGGGGAGCGCTCCAAAGCTTCGCCTGTACGATGATCCCATGGTATCTATGGAGAAGCTATACTCCCTCGAACGCGAGACAGCTCGGGCGCTGAATAAGAAAGTCGACCTGAAGGGCGGCGGGGACCTTGTAATAGAATCAACCGAGGCGCTTCACATAATTGACGTAAACTCGGGCCGCTCCCAGAGCTCTAAGCAGAAGGAAGAAGCGCTCCTTTCCGTCAACCTTGAAGCCGCCAGAGAGGCTGCGAGGCAGATAAGGCTCAGGAACCTGTCAGGAATAATAGTGATTGACTTCATAAACCTGAAGCAGCAGAAAAACTCACTGAGGATACTCGACGAACTTCGGAAAGCCGTCCTTACGGACCCGGTTAAGACTACAGTGGTGGACATGACGAAGCTCGGGCTTGTGGAGCTTACAAGGAAGAAGATAGAAGTGCCGCTCAGGGATGTGTTTCCGTAATCAGTAGGTAGATTGATGGGAGATGACATATTTTGGAAAGCTCATTTATCACGCATCCGATAGCACCTGTATATGACAGTGAATCCAGGATATTGATTCTCGGCAGCTTCCCGTCGGTAAAGTCCCGTGAGGCGATGTTCTTCTATGGGCATCCGCAGAACCGCTTCTGGAAGGTTGTGGCTGCAGTATACGGGGAGAATGTGCCGATGACTGTGCCTGAGAGAAGAGAGTTCCTTATCCGCAATCATATTGCCGCATGGGATGTCATAGCCTCATGCCGGATCACAGGGTCATCTGATGCCAGCATCAGGGATGTGACGGCGAATGACCTGAGTGAGATTCTTGAGGCCGCGCCGATATCCGATATATATGTCAACGGAAGGACGGCTGAGAAGATGTACAGGAAGTACACCGAACCCGTTACAGGCAGAGAGTGCATATGCCTTCCATCTACAAGCCCGGCAAACGCGGCCTGGAGCATGGAGAGACTTGTCGAAGCCTGGAGCAGAATCCGGGGCATATAGCTGTGATGGGGAAAAAGTGAGGGAGAAAAAGATGGATATATATCATGGCAGTATTGTGTATTCGAAATCAAAAGATGAGCTTGCTCAGTTCACGGACAGCTATATAGCTGTAGAAAACGGAGTGGTTGAGGGAATATACCCTGTGCTTCCGGAGAAGTTCGCAGGCGCGGCGGTGACTGACTTCGGAAACGGCGTTATCATCCCGGCATTTTCGGATCTTCATGTTCACGCGCCTCAGTATCCCCAGCGAGGGATTGCGATGGACGCCCTGCTGTATGACTGGCTGCACGGTTACACATTTCCGCTGGAGTCAAAGTACGCTGACCCAGAGTTTGCAAAAACCGTGTATGACGCTTTTGTGGACGATATGATCGCCCATGGGACCATGCACGCAGTGGTTTTCGGAACCATTCATTCCGAGGCGACGGGATATCTGATTGAGCGCATGGAGAATGCAGGACTTCACGCTTATGTTGGCAAGGTCAACATGGACATGGAGAGTCCTGATTATCTGTGCGAAACTGCTGAAGATTCACTCAGGCTCACGGAGGAGTTCCTGGAGAGATATATGGGCAACAGGACCGCGAAGCCGATCCTCACCCCGAGATTTGCTCCGACCTGCACATTTGAGCTTATGAAGGGACTGGGAAAGCTCGGGCAGAAGTATCAGGTCGGCGTCCAGACTCATCTGGTGGAATCGAGATGGGAAGCTGAGGAGTCGGTGCGCCTGTATCCCGAGTGCGGATGCGATACCGGTATCTACGAGCATGCCGGCCTTCTGGGAAACGGCCCCGTAGTGGGAGCGCATTTCATATTCCCGAAGGAGGATGACATACGCATTCTCAAAAAGTATGGTGGATACGCTGTGCAGTGCCCTGACTCAACGCTCAACATCATAGCGGGGATCATGCAGACCGGAACACTCATGGACAGGGGAGTGAATCTCGGATTCGGAAGCGATATAGCCGGAGGAGCCAATCTCGGAGTATACAGCCAGGTATCAAGATCCGTGCAGCTGTCGAAGCTGAAGGAATTCTATGAGCCTGACGGGAACCGCACCATATCCTTCGCGGAGGCATTCTGGATCGGCACTAAGCATAGCGGTGAGCTGTTCGGAAAGGTCGGAAGCCTTGAGAGAGGTTATCAGTTTGACGCTCTCGTCATCGACGGACTGGCCGATCCGTTCCATGAACTGACCCCGGCTGAGCTCGTTGAGAGGTTCTGTTATCTGGGCGAGACAGGCCATATCAGGGCGAGATATCTTGCCGGCAGGGAGATATGAACCCGAATTCCTTTGAAGAAGGTTGCTCCGCTCATGTAAAGAGGAGGGGTGCTTTTAGTACCCCTCTTTATAATGCACTCTGCAGTCCTTTTTGAAAAAGGCAATCCCGTATCTTCCGATATTTCCGTAACCATCCTCCAACAGGGCATCCGCATAACGCATCTCGTCGATTTGCTTTAGGGCCTCATCTGCGGCCGCATCTATCATTTCCAGCGTAACAGGTTTCTTCCCTTGCTGCTTTGCTGTTTTTAATTCCAGTACAAAAGCTTTTTCAAATATATGTACCGGTTTTACGAGGATGCCGCTCCGACCATTTCCGGATTCACGGTTGCTCTTTACAATATCCGCCTTCGTTTCACTATCGGCCCTCTCAATTAGGTCCCGCACGATGGAATTGGAGCTGGTGTTGGCCCAGTAGGACATGGGGAAATAATCGCGGTTCGCGCCGATGTGGTCACGGAGGTACATGATGACGCTCCATGGATTGTAGACATTGCTGTTTCCGAAAATATATCCGTTGTACCAGCTGCGCACTTCATCAAATCCGTATTTTTCCCGGTAGCTTTTTTGATACACTCGCAGAGGAATTTCAGGCTATCTGTGTACTGCTCCGGTTCTAATTTCCTGTCCCTGTACTTTATAAAATAGGAAGCATCCTCACTGCTTAATGCATCGCTTTTCAGAATCCCGCTGTGGCGGTCAAATTCCCTTGCCAAAGTATTCCGGATGGCCTCAAACGCAGATTTCTCATTCCCGGTTTTTGCGGATTTTAGGGTCAAGAAAATCACGGGGTATTTTCCATTCATTGAGGTGTATTTCTCCCCCGCATTCATAATCTTAAGCCCCGAGAAGAGCGCAGGATCGGATCCTTCCTCAAAAAAACAGCGCAGCATGTCAAGGGTAAGGGTCTTCCCGAAACGCCGCGGCCTTGTGAAGAGGTTGACCTTGCCTTTTTTGTCAATCAGTTCCTTGATGAACAGGGTCTTATCCACGTAATAATAGTCATTTCGCTTAAACTCTTCAAAGAATTCAATCCCAATAGGCAGCGGTTTATTCACAGGCAGCTCCTTTGTACCAATTTGTAAGTTTAACATTGATTTTATAATAGCACAGAAGTGGCAGCCCGTGAAACACCACCGATTGATTATGGTAAACGCATTAAATAAATTCGTTTCCTATACATCATTGAGCTGGGCGAAGTTAGCTGACCGCGTAAAAAAGAGTTGACGCATGCTTGAAACGTGTGATATAGTTCGTGAGTATGCCGCTCAGCGGGGCATAAGTGCGTCCATTTACAAGGACGGCGCCGAAGCTGGCGAGTTTTTAAGAATGGGAGGAAACCCAGATGTACGCTATTATCGCAACAGGTGGTAAACAGTACAAGGTCGCTGAAGGCGACGAGATCAGAGTCGAGAAGCTCGGCAAGGATGAGGGAGAGAAGGTTGTCTTCGATCAGGTTCTTGCTGTAAGCACTGATGATGGTCTGAAGGCCGGAGCGGATGTTGCTTCCGCAACAGTCGACGCGTCGGTCGTGGCAAACGGTAAGGCGAAGAAGGTCATCGTTTATAAGTATAAGCGCAAGACCGGCTACCATAAGAAGAACGGCCACAGACAGCAGT